>NZ_JBPBWC010000040.1:0-3723 GCF_050954125.1 Halomicrococcus pelagicus
ACTGTCGCCCGGCGGGCACCGACTACCGTCGCTATCGTCCGTTAAGAGAACAACGTTGGTCTCTCGATTTCGCTGATTACAGGGGGAGTTGCCTGGAGCATCTTAAGTGCACCCTCATAGTCTAAGGCGGAGCAGGCCGCGTGCCTCGGGGTCGTTCGAGCGAGCTTCGCTCTCTCGTGATGACGAGACGCCGTCGGCGTCTCGAACCACGTGACCCCGAGGCGGTTCACACCGGTCCGAGTCCAGCAAGCCACGTCAGGACTGGCCCGGCCGTGATTCGGACTGTGGCTGCGCCGAATCCAAAGGCGATGAGGCTCATTAAGAGGACGAATTCGCTGTTGGCATCCTTCACACTTGTAAGGAGTGTGAGAACCGTGAGTGACCCGGAGAGGAGACAGATGAGTCCCCCGATGAGAAAGCTCAGACTGGTGAACACCGGATCTGAGAAACTCATCACTGGGAATGGGGGCATATAGACACCAGTTGCATTGAGAACCATGCCGATGCTAAGATATCCGACAAAACTGGCCACTGTCACTGCACTTCCGACCGATGACAGTCGGAGCACGCGATACAGCCTTCGCTCAAGCGGCGTCGATGGGTGCCATGCTCGCAGCGCGGAGGTGTGAGGCATCTGACTACGGCCACAACCCTCGTGCTTCGTGCGCCTCGGCAATGCGGGACAGCGCCACGATGTACGCTGCATCACGCCACGTTACGTCGGTTGCTCGAACTCTGATCGAACCGCATCCCAGGCAGCCTGCATCTCCGCTTCGAGTTCGTCGTTCACCCGTTCGAGCGACCACGCTCGTCGATTGATGTCCTGGAGCCACTCGAAATAACTCACGGTGACACCGCCTGCGTTGGCGAGAATATCGGGAATCACGGCGACATCCCGTTCGGCGAGCATCGAATCAGCCGTGGACGTCGTCGGGCCGTTTGCACCTTCGACGACGAGGTCTGCAGCAATTGCTTCTGCGTTCTCTTTCGTGATCACGTTCCCGAGGGCGGCCGGAATAAGCACGTCGACATCGAGGGAAAGCAACTCGTCGTTCGAAATCACCGTGTCCGCGTATGTGGTGACGGCTTCCGGCTCTTCGTCGTGTGACAGAACTGACGCCGTATCGATTCCCTCCGGTTCGTACATCGCTCCATTCACGTCGCTGATCGCGACGATGGTCGCGCCCCACTCGTTGAGGAGCCGGGCTGCATTCGCCCCGACGCTCCCGTACCCCTGGACTGCAACGGTGGTATCATCGAGCGGCTGGTCGTAATATTCGCAAACCAACTGCGTGATAATCGCGACACTCCGTCCTGGGGCTTCTTCACGGCCTTCGCTCCCGCCGATCACGGGTGGCTTTCCGGTGACGACGCCCGGTATCGTCTCGCCTTCCTGCATCGAGTAGGCGTCCATGAACCACGCCATCGTCTGTGGGTCCGTGCCCATGTCGGGGGCGGGAATATCCTGGTTGGGGCCAATATTGTCGCGCAGTTCCTGTGCGAACCGTCGTGTGAGCCGCTCCTTCTCCTCCGCACTCAGCTCCTTCGGGGGTCACCGCTATTCTGAGTGCACTTGCGCAGTACGCCATGCGGAGTCAACGACCCCATCCTACTTCGCTCACCCTGACGGGGGTCGCTCGTAGAGGATGGGACTTGTCGGTGGGTTCGACACACGTCATGACTCGCCGGAGTGGTGTGCGTTCATCTCTCCCCGACTTCGGGGCCAGTTGACTGTGATCCAGCCATCCAGACAACTGGTGGCCTCGATAAACGTGCTTGTATCACGAAGGAAACGTCGAAGAAGTCTATCGGCTCCTCGCCGGCCTACTGCGGTTCTTGTCCGCCAGTCCGCGGACTGTGATGCTCCTTGAGGACCGGGACTCTGCCTCGCAAAGTAGTTGAAGAGGGTCGCTTGGAGAGGAATTTGGTTGCTGACGCTACGAGACGGTGACGAGACTGCATCGGTGACGAGAGAACGCTTATGACATTAGAGACAGTACTGACTACTATGCCAATCGATATTAAGACGTTCACTCAGGCCGATAGCGAGGATCTCACCGAGATCACGAACGCTGAGAAGGTTGCTCGATTCCTCTACCAGAATAACGACAAGGCGTTTACTCCGGCCGAAATCGCTGACGGTGCAGACGTTAAGAAGAGTTCGATCAGTACCGTGCTTCGCCGCCTCGAGGAGCGTGAGCTCGTCCAACATAAGGGCGATTACTGGGCGATCGGTGACGAGGAAACCGTTCGAGACGCGTTTCGATTCCATCAGACGATGGACGACCTCGATGAGCGGTTTGGCGCAGAAGATTTGGAGGAGTGGCGTGAACATGCGGCTGAAGAATCTCAGGAATGAGTCTGGAACGTGGAGATGTCGTGGTCGCAACTGATCCCTTCAAAGACGACACCACGACCGGTCGTCCGTTCCTTCTCATCAATCATACCAACATGCCCTTCCACAGTGAGCAGTACATCGTACTTTCGTTGACGACGCGGACATGGCATGACGAACGAATTCCGCTTTCAGACGAGGACTGGGTTGAGGGTGGCGCTCCGAAGTCGAGTTCGATTATGCCATGGTCAGTGAATTCAGTGAAGAGTGAATGGATCAACTACTGGCAAGGAACACTCCACGACAAGATTGTTGACCGGGCTATTACCCAACTACAGCAATATATTGAATAGCAACGGATCACCACCGGTGACGAGCTCTTTATAGCAACAAGCATCACACTGTATTGGTAATCAGCGAGATTGTTGTTGCTATTAGTCGCGATGTGAATCGCTCGCAATGCTGGTCAATGTTGAACGAATCCATCCAGTGGGCGAACGTCTCGCCGTGGTCGGCTTCCTTGAACTGCCAGTACTGCCAGGCGTGGACGAGTTCGTGCCATACTGTCTTGCTGAATTGTATCCAGCCGAATTCTTGGTAGGCGTCCCAGGTGAACCGGATCGTGACCGCTTCGGTATCTGGGTCATATTCGGTCACGCCGGCCTGTCGCTGGGTCCGCTCGGACACCTCCCAGTCGATCGACTCGACGGGGAACTCAGGGAAGTGTTCGGCAGCGACGTCGGCGGCATGCGTTTGTGCTCGGTCGAGTAGGGCCGCCTGCGTTTTCGGCACGCTATCGGCGGCGTCGCAATCGTCGATGCTGTCGGTGAGCGTGCGCTGGTCGGCAATCTCGGGAAGCGTCTGTTGACGAGTCATACAAATAGGGAGAAAGCGTGTTAGCAGCAGGCGTCGAGCGCGCGTTTGTCGGTGGTTTCAGTCCCGCAGTGCTCACAGCGCCAGTAGCGGTGATCGACGTTGCCGTACTTGTCGTGGCCGACGTGCGGGCCAGTGATGCGCGGCCCGTCGTTGCTCTCGTCACTCGCGTCGTCAGCAAGGAAGGCGTCGAGTGAGCCGTCAGCAGCGGCGTCTTCAACGGCGGCCATGTGCTTGCAGTGGGCGTGGCGGTGAACGTGATGGGGGCAGGTACACGCCATCAGGTCACCGGTCACGTCGTCGAGCGTCACCGTATACTGGTGCTCGTCAGGGCTCTCGTAGGTCTCATTCGTCACGTCGACTATTCCCGGGGCGTCGAGGGCGAAACTGAACTGTTCCCACTGCGCGCGTTTCCGTGCCTTCTCGTCAGATTCAAGATCCGCGGTCGTTGTCGTTGACATGGGTTTCAGATCCTTGTGGAAGCCCCGCCTGGCGTGCCAGCGCCGGGCGTTACC
>NZ_JBPBWC010000041.1:0-2807 GCF_050954125.1 Halomicrococcus pelagicus
TGGTATGAGTGGGAGGCGGCGAACCGGTGTTCCCAGAGGCTCGCGCACTCCAGTACTGGCCGGAACGCAGGCGGGCTTAACTTCCGTGTTCGGGATGGGTACGGGTGTCGCCCCGCCGCTGTGGCCGCCTTAACGCCGACCCGCGGAATCGAACCGCGGTCAAACACCAGTCGTCGGTGGTTCGACCAACCGTATGTCCGTGCAATCCAGTTAACGCCTGGACCCGTTCAAACGGGCCAATCAGTGCGAATCCACATTCAGTATGAGTGTGTGGCTCGACCAGTTAGTGCTCGCGGGCTCAACGCCTCGTTGCCTCGGCGCGCACACCCCGAGTCTATCGAACTCGTCTTCTACGAGTGGTCTCGGCGGTACCTCTTTTCCAGGTGGGTTTCGAGCTTAGATGCATTCAGCTCTTACCCCGTGTCACGTGGCTGCCCGGCACGCGCCCTCTCGGACGACCGGTACACCAGTGGTGACCATTCGGAGTTCCTCTCGTACTATACGAATGTTCCCGTCAGGTACCATAGCACCCCCAATAGATAGCAGCCGACCTGTCTCACGACGGTCTAAACCCAGCTCACGACCTCCTTTAATAGGCGAACAACCTCACCCTTGCCCGCTTCTGCACGGGCAGGATGGAGGGAACCGACATCGAGGTAGCAAGCCACCGGGTCGATATGTGCTCTTGCCGGTGACGACTCTGTTATCCCTAAGGTAGCTTTTCTGTCAGCAACCGCCCGCATCAAGCAGGCTGGTTGGTTCGCTAGACCACGCTTTCGCGTCAGCGTCCCTCGTTGTGGAGGACACTGTCAGACTTCCTTTTGCTCTTGCGCTCTTTGCCGCGTCTCCGACGCGGCTGAGGAAATCTTGGGGCACGCTCGATATCTTTTCGAGCGTGTACCGCCCCAGTCAAACTGCCTGGCTACCGGTGTCTTCCTCCCGGAGTGAGGGTCACAGTCACTAACGGGTAGTATTTCAATGATGCCTCGGCGACGTGCTGGCGCACGCACCTGTGTAGCGGCTCCTACCTATGCTGCACATTAGCGACCGTGTCCCAGCGACAGCCTGCAGTAAAGCTCTATAGGGTCTTCGCTTCCCCTTGGGGGTCTCCAGACTCCGCACTGGAACGTACAGTTCACCGGGCCCAACGTTGGGACAGTGACGCTCTCGTTGATCCATTCATGCAAGCCGCTACTGAAGCGGCAAGGTACTACGCTACCTTAAGAGGGTCATAGTTACCCCCGCCGTTAACAGGTCCTTCGCCCCGTTGTACCGGGTTTTCAGATACCTGCACTGGGCAGGATTCAGTGACCGTACGAGTCCTTGCGGATTTGCGGTCACCTATGTTGTTACTAGACAGTCGGAGCGTCCGAGTCACTGCGACCTGCCCCTATCCGGGGCAGGCATCCCTTATCGCGAACTTACGGGACTAACTTGCCGAATTCCCTAACGTCGGTTGCTCCCGACAGACCTTGGCTTTCGCCGCCAGAGTACCTGTGTCGGATCTCGGTACGATCACCGTGCTCGTTTTTTCACGGGCTCTAGGTTGAGTCGACTTGCGCTATCCCGCCGTTCGTCCGCTTCCTGCCATTACGGCTTCCACGGATTTTGACGGTTCGACCGGGCGAAAGCCCGGCTCGACCTGCCCCAAAGCGTCAACTTTCACTGCACGGTGGCACTGGAATATTAACCAGTTTCCCTGTCGTCTCATTCGATCTACGGTGAGACTTAGGATCGGCTAACCCTCGGCTGATCAGCATTGCCGAGGAACCCTTACTCTTCAGGCCGTCGGGGGTCTAACCCGACTCACGCTGCTACTATGGCCAGGATTTTCGTTCCTATTCGGTCCATACGAGTTCTCACCCGTACTTCCACCCGAACAGAATGCCGACCTACTGGATCACGCTGTGACGCGTGCCGCCAGGTCTCGGTGGTGGACTTGAGCCCCGATCATTTTCGGCGCCCCGAACCTCGGCCGGTAAGCTGTTACGCTTTTCTTGGAGGGTAGCTGCTTCTAAGCTCACCTCCCGGCTGTCTAGGGCTCGGGACCACCTTCGATCGCACTTAGTCCACACTTGGGGACCTTAACCCAGCTCTGGGTTGTCTCCCTCCTGGTGCACAGGCTTACCCCGCACACCGGATTCCCTGCGTCAATGGCGTCCGTAGGTTTGGAGTTCGACAGGGAGGCCGACTCCTCTCGGAGGCGGATCTCCCAATCGGTCGCTCTACCCCACGGACTACCTCGACAGAGGTCATGCTTCGACATGTTTCGGTCGGAACCAGCTGTTGCCGGATTCGATGGGCCTTTCACCCCTACACGTAGGTCACGGGAGGGTATTGTAGGACACCATCCCTAGCAGGCCTCCACGTGGCTTTCGCCACGCTTCACCTTGCCCACGCGTAGATCATCCGGTTTCGGGTCGTGTCAGTTTGACTCCCCGCCCTTGAAGACGGTGGCCCTCGCGCAAAGCGCTGCGGCCGTATTGGTTTCCCTATGCCTTCCCCGATGCACGGGTTAGACTCGCCAAACAAACACACTCCCTGGCTCGTTTTTCAAAACGTACGACGGGACACCGGCTCCCCTCGAGTCCTACTGCGGGTTCGCACCCGGGTCGTTTATCGAGGGGCCTTTTGAGCCCCGTCGCTCCATCGCCAACTGATTTCAGGCCCTATTGCACCTCCCTTTGTGGGGTGCTTTTCAGCGTTCGCTCACGCTACTTGTTCGCTATCGGTCTCGAGACGTGTTTAGTCTTAGCGGTCGATGTCCGCTATATTCACGAGGGATATCCGACCCTCATTACTCTGGA
>NZ_JBPBWC010000042.1:0-2444 GCF_050954125.1 Halomicrococcus pelagicus
GATGACTACCGTGCTGACCTCGTCGTGATGGGGACACGTGGACAGACGGGCTTCGACAGACTCTTTATGGGGAGTGTCGCGCGGACCGTTCTCCGTACATCGTCGATCCCAGTATTAACTATTCGAACGACCTAGAAACTCACCGTCGCCGCTGGTCGTCCAACCGAGCGGGCATGAAGTCGCGTCAGAATCGGCGCTGCTCAAACCCGGCGACTGCTCGCCGCCACGCCCCGACGAGTGGGTCAGGGAATTGCTAGCCGAGACTGCCGACGACTGACGGCCGTTGACGCGTTCGAGCCCTCCATCTTTACTCTCTTGAAACCCTCAATCCGTGATAATTCGGCGAGTCCGTACTGAATACAGGGCGCGAATGAAATAGGCTCGCGATCTCGATCAGAAGAGGATGCAGCTGCTTCGTGCCGAGAGAACTGCTCTCGGAGCGGCTGACTCAGTCGTTTAACAGTTCCCACCGCTCTTGTATCAGTAGCGACGGTTAGGGAACCCAGCAAGCTTTCGTTCAACCGGTGTTCGCAGCGGTGAGACCGTCAGCGGCCGATTCGGTCAACTGGCGATAGATGAACCCTGCGTCTCGCCTCGAAGACGAGCGTTCGTTGGCCCGAATGCATATGAGAACTGTTCTCGTATGCCGCCGTGCAGCGGAGCAGTCGATACCTGTACTATAGATGGAGACCAAACATGACAGTAATCGCCAGATTCGAGGTCATCCCAGTCCACGAAGGAAGCCTCTCACAGGATATCGCCCAAGCGATCGAAGCACTCGACGATTTCGACATCTCGTACGAGATGACCGCGACGGATACGGTCATCGAAGCCAATGACGTCAATGAAGTGTTCGACGCCGTCAAAGCAGCACACGACGCGGTGGAAGGCGACCGTATCATCTCCTCGCTGGAAGTTGACGAACAGGGAGAGCGCAACCAGCATGTCGAAGACCGCGTCGAGTCCGTCGCTAGCGTTCTCGGACGCGACCCGAAACGAGAGCGGGGACCAGACGCCAGTTAACTGGGTGGTCAACACGAGAGGAGTACAGTCAAGAACCTCCTCGTCGTCATCGCAAGGAAATCGGTGGCTGACATCGGTTCCGGTCATCCGATTTGGTGTCTGTGACGTCACTCGGAGTTAGTCGTTCTCCAGCTCGTCTATTCGCTCAGTGAGCTGTTCGACTGCCTCACGGAGGTCGGCAAGTTGCTGCGAACGAAGGTCAGTCTCGGCCGGTGATGGTTCTTCCCATTCATCTCGTGTCTGGGGCCAGTACTCCGGCCCATCACACCACGGGCACAGGTGACCACGGCGATGATGCGGGCAGCCGCAGTGGTGATGCCAATGAGGCATGGCTTGTGAACGTAGGCTCCCAACCAGAATATACTCATTGGGTGCTCTTGCTCTTCAAAACCTGGTATAGATGTTTTCACAAAGTCGTTGGAATCGACTGTCTAGATGGTTTATGTCATCTCTCCACGATTTGTTGAGCGATGGGGCCCTTTGGGTGGATTATCGGCACGACAATCGGCATCAGTCTCACGGCCTGGATTGGTGTTCTCACACTGTTCCTCCAGGACGAGCTCGTGGATGAAATACTGCTGGGACTCGTTGCCCTCGCTGCTGGCAGTCTCATCGGCGGCGCATTCCTCCACCTTCTTCCACGTGCAATCGCTGAGGCAGGAACAACCGATACACTCCCTCTATTCCTCTATCTTATCAGCGGATTCTGTCTGTTTTACGTCCTGGAACAATTCCTTCACTGGCATCACCACCACACCGCGACCCACGAACATGAGCCCGTCTCGTATCTCGTCTTGATATCGGATACGCTGCACAATTTCATCGACGGTCTCGTTATCGCCGGCGCATTCCTACTCGGGATTCCGCTCGGAATCGTCACTTCGCTCGCGATCGCACTGCACGAAATCCCCCAAGAAATCGGTGATTTTGGCGTTCTCGTCTATAGCGGATTCGACCGGCGTCAAGCCCTGCTCCTCAACTACCTCACGCAAGTAACCGTGATTCTCGGTGGCATCACTGGCTTTTTGGTCAGCGACATGGTTACCGACCTACCGATATTCCTTCTCCCGTTTGCGGCCGGGAATTTCATCTATATCGCCAGCTCCGACTTGATTCCTGAAATTAAGGGCGAAGAAAATCTGCTTCGGTCAAGTCTCTATTTTCTCGTATTCCTCCTTGGGATCATCCTCATGCTTGGAATTAGACTCCTACACGGTATAATAGGATAACAGAAAATGTCGCTATCACATGCCAGCGAATGACGATACCAACATTCGGGGCAAAAAACTTGGCGCGCCAAAACCCGGTTACTAGGTCATCGCCGTCAGCGGTGGGTATCTAATTCGGCGGCTTCTTGACTCATGAACGTTCGATGCCCGGCGAGATAATCGTACGTTCCCCCAAGTACGAGTCCATAGAGG
>NZ_JBPBWC010000043.1:0-2073 GCF_050954125.1 Halomicrococcus pelagicus
TGTTCCCGCTCTCGCCTCCAAATGTAACCAACAAGCGATTGTTCGAGCTATTCGTCGCCCCATACAGCTGAGGTGTTATTTCGTGACCACCTCAATAACTGTCGTATATCGCTTATTAGGCGGTCTCGGTACTGTATAGCTATGTATACGATACCTACGCGACAGAGCTTTTAAACCGACCGCGGTCGTTGTGCGACCAACGACACGCAAAATCATGTCTGTCCATCCTGGTCTCTCAGACTGATGTTGCGTAGATGAGAGTAAATTATGACCGACAACGAGCAATCACAGCGACGGCCAGCGAACTCACGACGCTTCGACGGCAGCGCAGACGACTCCCTGAAGACACGAATTATCTCGCATGTCGCCGCGCAGAAAAACGTCGATTCCACGTCACTTGAGCCGCTCTATGAGGCGATCGACCCAGATGCACTCGAAGATCTGTTTGCGCCTCACTTTGATGGAACATCCCGGACAACCGGACGAGTGGTGTTCGCGTACAGTGGGTACCGAGTAACAGTAACAAGTGACGGTGACATCCAAACTACACCGCTCGAAAACCTCTAAATCACGGGACCAACGAAATCCTACGGTATCCTGCGTCACCCCCGTGTGCGAACCGTTACTAGCGACAGCAGTCAAAGAGGTTAGGAAAGGGACACAATTCGTTACGGCCAGTCGTCTGGTAGCTCGTCTGCGTGGTTATCCATCGCTTTCAGGAGGTGGGCAATCTCGTCGAAATTGGGTCCTCGGCGAACCGTCTCGGTGTTCGGGTTCCACTCGAGATAGCCCTTATCGGCGAGTTTCGGTAAATGGACGTGATGTAACTGTGTATCCCACTCTTCGCATTTGTCATCGTCCCTCTCGTCTGGAACGAGTGACTCCTTTGTGAACTCATCTTTGCCGCGTGAATTCTGATCGGCCACTGCCAGCAGGATCTGGCGGCGAGATGACGACCTCAGCGTATCGAACATGGCGTTGAGCGACGCCGTAGTGGTGGATTTGGACATGGCCCTGTGACTGGCGTACGTTTGGTCAGTGAGTGAAGTGCTGGGACGGTCTCGGCATGAGTAGGACCGAGGGAGTCCCAACGAGACCCATTGACTGCGGTGCTCGGTCTCACTCCCTCACATGGCACTAATTCTGACGCGACCATAACTCTGTTGTGAACTTCTACATATGCATTGGACTTCCCGCAGTACTTGAGGGAAAAACTGCGGTTTCTGGACCTATCGATGTGGGATATCTCGATTTATCTCCGATATACTGTGGAAAGTCGCACTCCTATACGGAATTAGTCAGGTGGCTGGTCGCTGGGTTCGTTTTCGTCATGCGCGCTCGCCCCGTCGGTTCCTTGCAGGAAGAAATGATTGAATGGTTGGACGTGGCGCCGCCGCATCATCTCTGAACTTTCGATTGCCACACCAAGGTCGTGGATGGCATCGGTGATACGAGTGATATCACTTGTACTCGTCCCAACGACGTCGACGTGGACGTTGCGGCGGCCGGTCAGCATTTCCCGCACGTCGATGACGCCCTGGATGCCCCGAATATCCTTCGAGAGATCGGGGAGTTCGACAGGGGGTGCACTGATGACGAATGTGACTTGTAACGGAAGATTCGCGGCTTCGTAGTCGATCTCTGGATGATAGCCTTTGATGATGCCGTCTGCCTCGAGGCGGTCGATACGGTTGTGGACAGTACTCGCTGAGACACCGGCTGTATCAGCAATCTCCTGTGTGGTCGTCTCACGGGCATCCCGCTGGAGCAAATAGAGGATGCTCCGGTCGATATCGTCTAAGTCACGTCCCATATGCAGCCTATGACACGGAAGTTAGTAACGTATTTGCTCACGTCTGTCCTTCTGTAGGACAAGCGGTGGGACGGTGGCGGGAAATACTGTACCAGAAAGGCGACGTAGCCGGATCGTCTGGCTGTCGGGGCGTCCTGGTCAAGATACTGCTGCTCCCAGTCGTTGCGTGCAGTGATCTCTCGCTGGCCACGTTGGGTCAGCGTGTAAAAGTTCGTCCGGTTATCTATCTCACCCTTCTCGACAAGGCCTTTGTCGACGAG
>NZ_JBPBWC010000044.1:0-1501 GCF_050954125.1 Halomicrococcus pelagicus
ATCAGCGAAATCGAGAGACCAACGTTGTTCTCTTAACGGACGATAGCGACGGTAGTCGGTGCCCGCCGGGCGACAGTTTCGGCCACGTTTCCGAAAAGTATCCGATCGACTAGATCACGGCCATGGCTGCCGAGGACAACGGTATCGAACTCCGACGCTCGCTCTACAATCTCCTGAGCTGGCTTCCCCAGGGCGACTGCTGTCGCAATTTCGATGTCATACTCGGCTGCAATCTGGCGGGCACTCTCGAACACGTCCTCGGCGCGTTCCTCCGCTGCTTCATCGAGGTCGTCCTTCATCGCCAGGCTCATCGCTTCGCCGAGGAATGGTGATGGGACACCAGCTACGTGGAAGACGGTGATCTCTGGATCTTCATATGCTGTAAGTGCGTGTTCGAGTGCGCGCTCTGCCATCTCCGACTGATCCATGGGAACGAGGATTCGAGTCGTCATACGTAACTTACATCTTAAAGCCTCTTAACGTCTCACTCGACACGAGGTAGTTCACGCTGTCGTTGCCCCTCACTGTGGTGACCAGCCGCTGACATGGTATCTACAGCCGCTGGCGGGTGTGATATTTTCCAATGTATCGTGTTCGTAGATACGGTCAAGAACTGTTCCTCAGTCGCCTCGCTGTTACATCCGATGGCTAGGAGTAACAATCCGGGTCTACTTTGCGGTGGCGAGCGTAGAGGACGTATGTTTGAGACGATTCTCATTCCGTACGATGGGAGTCAAAGCAGTATGCAGGCGCTCGACAGTGCAATTGCAACCGCCAAGCGCACAGGAGCGACCGTTCACGTCGTCTATGTCGTTGACCTCGACGATATCCCCGGTAGCCATGACGAGTTACTCGCCGACCATGGGGATGAACTAACAGTTGAAGGGACAGGACAGGATATTTTGTCCGATGCCGTCGAGCGTGTGACTGCTGCAGATGTTGTTGTCAAGGACACATTATTACGAGGTGATACAGCGACAGCGCTTCTGGAGTACGTGGACACGATAGACGGTGATCTCATCGTTCTCGGGCATCACGAAACTAGACGATTGCACCACTTTCTCCACCGCAGTGTCGCTGAGCAGGTCGTGCGAGCGTCGACTGTTCCAGTGCTGACGGTTCCAGAACGCAGTGACGGAGTCGACTCGGCGTGGCAGTCGATTCTGCTGGCGACAGACGGACGTTCAGGATCACGCCGCGCCACGGATATCGCCTTCGAGTTCGCCGAGACGTACGGGGTGACGGTGCGAGGATTGTACGTGCTGGGTTCACGGTTTGCTAGGTCGACCCCGCTCCGGGAAGTCCTCGAACGTGAGGCGCAGAAGACAGAACGCGAGTTGGTTACACGAGCAGCCCGATCCGGCATCGACTTTGTCTGGGAGCAACGGGAAGGCAAGCCAGCGAAAGAGATTCTAGCCGCTGTCGATGACTACCGTGCTGACCTCGTCGTGATGGGGACACGTGGACAGACGGGCTTCGACAGACTCTTTATGGGGAGTGT
>NZ_JBPBWC010000045.1:0-1073 GCF_050954125.1 Halomicrococcus pelagicus
GTCAACGAGTTCGCGGCGGCGCTGCGGGACCTCGGCGTCGAGGAGGACGACGTCGTGACGATGTACATGCCGATGGTACCGGAACTCCCCGTCGCCATGCTGGCGTGCGCCCGTATCGGCGCACCTCACAGCGTCGTGTTCGCGGGGTTCTCCGCGGACGCGCTCGCTACCCGTATGGAGAGCGCCGACTCCGAGTACCTCGTGACCTGCGACGGCTACTACCGCCGCGGCGACGCCCTCGAACACAAACAGAAGGCCGACGACGGCCTCGACGACGTCGACCACGACGTGTCGAGCGTGGTGGTCGTCGACCGTCTCGGCGACGAGTACGACCACCCGATGGCCGAGAACCACCACGCCTACGCGGACCTAGTCGACGAGCACGCGGGTGCCGAGGTCGCCCCGGTCGAGCGCGACGCCGAGGACATGCTCTTCCTGATGTACACCTCCGGCACCACCGGCCAGCCCAAGGGCGTCAAGCACACCACCGGTGGGTATCTCTCGTGGGCGGCGTGGACCTCGCGAGCGGTGTTGGACGTCAAACCCGACGACACGTACTGGTGTTCGGCGGACATCGGCTGGATTACGGGCCACTCCTACATCGTCTACGGGCCGCTCGCGCTCGGCACCACCAGCGTGATGTACGAGGGAACGCCAGACTACCCCGACAAGGACCGCCTCTGGGAAATCGTCGAAGAGTACGAGGCCGACCAGCTCTACACGGCGCCGACGGCCATCCGGGCGTTCATGAAGTGGGGCAGCGAGCACCCCGACCGGCACGACCTCTCGTCGTTGCGGTTGCTCGGCACGGTCGGTGAACCGATCAACCCGCGCGCGTGGAAGTGGTACTACAAGCACATCGGCAACGAGAACTGCCCCATCGTCGACACCTGGTGGCAGACCGAAACCGGCGGCATGATGGTCACCACCCTCCCTGGCGTGAAGGACATGAAGCCCGGTTCGGCCGGCCCGGCCCTGCCGGGTGTAGACGTTCGCGTCGTCGATACCACTGGCGAGGAGGTAGAGCCGGGTCGCGCCGGTTACCTCACCGTCGACAAACCCTGGCCCGGGAT
>NZ_JBPBWC010000046.1:0-1073 GCF_050954125.1 Halomicrococcus pelagicus
GTCAACGAGTTCGCGGCGGCGCTGCGGGACCTCGGCGTCGAGGAGGACGACGTCGTGACGATGTACATGCCGATGGTGCCCGAACTCCCCATCGCCATGCTGGCGTGTGCCCGCATCGGCGCACCCCACAGCGTCGTGTTCGCGGGGTTCTCCGCGGACGCGCTGGCCACCCGTATGGAGAGCGCCGACTCCGAGTACCTCGTGACCTGCGACGGCTACTACCGCCGCGGCGACGCCCTCGAACACAAACAGAAGGCCGACGACGGCCTCGACGACGTCGACCACGACGTGTCGAGCGTGGTGGTCGTCGACCGTCTCGGCGACGAGTACGACCACCCGATGGACGACGGCGAGCGCGCCTACGCGGACCTAATCGACGAGCACGCGGGCGCCGAGGTCGATCCGGTCGAGCGCGA
This sequence comes from Halomicrococcus pelagicus, assembly GCF_050954125.1. Lineage (NCBI taxonomy): Archaea > Methanobacteriati > Methanobacteriota > Halobacteria > Halobacteriales > Haladaptataceae > Halomicrococcus > Halomicrococcus pelagicus. The sequence continues at coordinate 417 of NZ_JBPBWC010000046.1, forward strand.
CGCCGAGGACATGCTCTTCCTGATGTACACCTCCGGCACGACTGGCCAACCCAAGGGCGTCAAACACACCACCGGTGGGTATCTCTCCTACGTCGCCTGGACCTCCCAGACCGTCCTCGACATCGAGGCCGACGACACGTACTGGTGTTCGGCGGACATCGGCTGGATTACGGGCCACTCCTACATCGTCTACGGGCCGCTCGCGCTCGGCACCACCAGCGTGATGTACGAGGGAACGCCGGACTACCCCGACAAGGACCGCCTCTGGGAAATCGTCGAGGAGTACGGCGTCGACATCTTCTACACGGCGCCGACGGCCATCCGGGCGTTCATGAAGTGGGGTAGTCAGCACCCCGACCAGCACGACCTCTCCTCGCTCCGACTTCTGGGGACGGTCGGCGAACCGATCAACCCACGCGCGTGGAAGTGGTACTACAAGCACATCGGCAACGAGAACTGCCCCATCGTCGACACCTGGTGGCAAACGGAAACCGGCGGCATGATGGTCACTACGCTACCGGGCGTCGGGACGATGAAGCCCGGTTCGGCTGGCCCGGCCCTGCCGGGCATCGACGCAAAGGTCGTCGATACCACTGGCGAGGAGGTAGAGCCGGGTCGCGCCGGTTACCTCACCGTCGACAAACCCTGGCCCGGGAT
>NZ_JBPBWC010000047.1:0-944 GCF_050954125.1 Halomicrococcus pelagicus
GGCTGTGTTGAATCGCCATAGGGCGGTGGAATTCACTGTTTCACAGCACGCTTTATGTTATAGACGACGCACATCAGGGCGATTTCTCGGAACTCACGGAACCAGGAACGCGCTCGCACGGCGAAGCCGAGCGAGCGCTTGACAGCCGAATTGACGGTCTCTGTCATCGAGCGCTGATTATAGCGCTGTTCGTCAATTCTGGCGTTGTGCGCGTGATCGTAAGGCGCGAAGATGCGATGTTTGATGAGCGGGCGAATCCCGAGGTCACGAAGGGATTCGCGGAGCGATTGCTTATCGTATCCTTTGTCGGCGGCGAGAGACCGCAGATCGCCCGCGTTCCGGCGGGCGATCTGCTCGGCACGGTCTGCGTCACTTCCGTTCCGGTTCGTCGAGCAGTGGACGTCAAGGACAGCCTGCGACGCTGTATCGACGAGTTTCGTGATCTTCAATTTTTGGACGCGGTAGCTGATTCGCTGGCAGTAGTGGCGACTCGCAGCTGAGCGTTCGTAGAAGGTGGCGTCGATCGCACCGTGTTCGGACGGATCGTGCAGCTGCGCCGACTGGCGCAGCAGCACTCGACAGACGCTCATGCTGATCCGGTCGAATGCTTTACACAACGTGGATGGCGAGGGGAGATCGGCCGCGCTGAGGCCGATCTCCCCGGTTATTTGTGCCATCTCTTTCAGCAGGTCAATCGTCATCCGGTAGGACGTGTCGAGGTAAATCCGGAGACAATGGAGAGAAACGAGCGCGTAGTCGGCGAATCCGCCGCCACCGTCTGGGGCGGCGGATTCGTCTCCGTCACCAGTAACTCTTTGAGAAATCGGGACAACCTCGCTAGTGAAGCGGGAGATTTGCGTCATGGACATTCGCAGTCTCCCGCTTCAACTCCTTTGATCTAGCGACTCACCCCGACGCTGTCTAGTGATTCAACAGAGCCCTTC
>NZ_JBPBWC010000048.1:0-926 GCF_050954125.1 Halomicrococcus pelagicus
GTAACAAGGTAGCCGTAGGGGAATCTGCGGCTGGATCACCTCCTAACACACGGGACCAGGCCGTCGCGCCTGGCCCATCTGCCACTTCACGTGGCAACGAGGGTTCCTCGACGACCTCGACCACGCTGCTGGTCGGGCACCTTTGAATTGCCAAGGCTAACGTATTTCTCGCCGTCAGGCGAGGTGGGCCCATAGCTCAGTGGTAGAGTGCCTCCTTTGCAAGGAGGATGCCCTGGGTTCGAATCCCAGTGGGTCCATAATCTCGGGCCGGAACGAATCGTTCCCCTTAAGTAGACTGGGGCGAAACGTTCAGGTCCGCGACGACCGATGCACCATCCCGTGAGAGCGTGGATGGGAAGGGTTCGACGCACGCTCCCCTTTACCACAGGGACGTGGCGATGACAACCGTATGTACGTGCAATCCAGACGTCCACTGGACCCGTTCACTCGGGTTCCAGTCCAACGACGAATCCAATAGCGTGGCTACTGTGCCAGCTGGTGGATGGCTCGGCTCGAGCGCCGACGACGGACGTGCCAAGCTGCGATAAGCCTGAGGGAGCCGCACGGAGGCGAAGAACTCAGGATCTCCGAATGGGAATCCCCACCGCAATTGCTTCGCGCAATGGGGAACGCCGGGAATTGAAACATCTCAGTACCGGCAGGAATAGAAACCAAACGGGATGTCGTGAGTAACGGCGAGTGAAAACGATCCAGTCCAAACCGAAGCCTTCGGGCAATGTGGTGTTAGGACTGGCTCTCATCACCGGAACGTTCTCGTGAAGTCTCCTGGAAAGGAGCGTGATACAGGGTGACAACCCCGTAACGTGAACAAGTATGGTGTGCGCCAGATCCAGAGTAATGAGGGTCGGATATCCCTCGTGAATATAGCGGACATCGACCGCTAAGACTAAACACGTCTCGAGACC
>NZ_JBPBWC010000049.1:0-824 GCF_050954125.1 Halomicrococcus pelagicus
TGGGCCAGGCGCGACGGCCTGGTCCCGTGTGTTAGGAGGTGATCCAGCCGCAGATTCCCCTACGGCTACCTTGTTACGACTTAAGCCCCCTTGCGAAGCCCAGATTCGACCTGGGTATCCAGGCCTCATCCGGACCTCACTCGGGTGCTTTGACGGGCGGTGTGTGCAAGGAGCAGGGACGTATTCACCGCCGTCTTCTGAACGGCGATTACTACCGAATCCAGCTTCATGAGGACGAGTTTCAGTCCTCAATCCGAACTACGACCGAGTTTAGGAGATTAGCGCCCCCTCTCGGGGTGGCATCCCACTGTCTCGATCATTGTAGCCCGCGTGTAGCCCAGCTCATTCGGGGCATACTGACCTACCGTTGCCCGTTCCTTCCTCCAGTTTGGCACTGGCAGTCCTCCTAATGTACCCAACCACCACAAGGGTGTTGCTGGCAATTAAGAGTGCGGGTCTCGCTCGTTGCCTGACTTAACAGGACGCCTCACGGTACGAGCTGACGGCGGCCATGCACCTCCTCTCAGTAGCTCAAGTAAGGTCATCAACCTGACCGTCACTGCTACTGTCGGAGCTGGTGAGATGTCCGGCGTTGAGTCCAATTAAACCGCAGGCTCCTCCGGTTGTAGTGCTCCCCCGCCAATTCCTTTAAGTTTCATCCTTGCGGACGTACTTCCCAGGCGGCCCGCTTCTCGGCTTCCCTACGGCACAGCGCAGGCTCGTAGCCTGCGCCACACCTAGCGGGCATCGTTTACAGCTAGGACTACCCGGGTATCTAATCCGGTTCGTGACCCTAGCTTTCGTCCCTCACCGTCGGGTCCGTC
>NZ_JBPBWC010000005.1:0-290781 GCF_050954125.1 Halomicrococcus pelagicus
TACGTCATCACCGAGGAGGGCCACGAGGGCGACGACCAGTTGCGCGACCGCATCGTCGCGGGCGTCGAGGACGCCATTGGCCCCATCGCGCGGCCCGAACAGGTCGTGTTCACCCCCGAACTCCCCAAAACTCGCTCGGGCAAGATTATGCGCCGACTGCTCGAGGACATCGCCAACGACGAACAACTCGGCGACACCTCCACCCTCCGCAACCCCGAGGTCGTCTCGGACATCCAGCAGAAGGTCCAGGGCGACTGAGGGGGTCGTCCCGATTGACGCGTAGACGGCGCGTTCCGGTTCGACCGGGACCGCCGTCGTATCCTCTTCTCGCTTCGCTCGAGCGTCGGTCGCTATCTCTCTCGTGAAGATTTGCACTCACCGCAACGTATATCATCAAAGTAAATGTCCTTCTCCTCATGCACAAACCGCTGCTCGTGACGGACTTTCTCGACCGGGCCCGGAATCATTACGGTGACCAGGAGGCGGTCGTCGCGACGACCGGGGAACGGTACACGTACGACGAACTCGGCGACCGGGTCGACCGACTGTCGGCGGCGCTCGCCGAGCGCGGCATCGAGAAGGGCGACCGCGTCGCGGTACTGGACCCCAACACCCACTACCACCTCGAAACCGCCTACGCGACCATGCAACTCGGGGCGGTCCACACGCCGCTCAACTACCGGCTCACCCCCGACGACTTCGAGTACATCCTGTCCGACGCGGCGGTGGACGCCGTCGTCGCCGACTACGACTACGCCCACAAGATAGAGGCGGTGCGCGACTCGGTGCCGACCAGCGTCTTCGTCAGCAACGACGCCGACCGGACGGACGGCGACTGGGAGGACTTCGAGGCGGTCGTCGCGGCGGCCGACCCCGACGGCTACGAACGTCCGGAGATGGCGGAAGACGAAGTCATCACCATCAACTACACCTCCGGGACCACGGGCGACCCGAAGGGCGTGATGCGAACGCACCGGACCGAGACCCTCCACGCCTACGTGCTCTCGGTTCACCACGAACTGTACGACGACGACGTCTACCTCTGGACGCTGCCGATGTTCCACGTCAACGGCTGGGGTCACATCTACGCCGTCACGGGGATGGGCGCGAAACACGTCTGCACGCGCGGCGTCGACGCCGCGGACGTCGTCGAGACCATCCGGAACGAGGACGTGTCGTTCCTCTGTGGCGCGCCCACGGTGCTGAACATGCTGGTCGACTACTACGAGGCGAACGGACGACCGGAGATGGCCGGCGAAAACGATGTGCGCGTCACGACCGCGGGGAGCGCCCCGCCGGAGGCGACCATCCGGGCCGTCGAAGACGAGTTCGGCTGGTACCTGAAACATCTCTACGGCGCGACCGAGACGGGACCGCTCATCACGACGTCGGACGCGCGGCGGCTGCTGGACGGCGACGCCGACGACCGGTTCAAGATCAAGAAACGCCAGGGGATTGGCGTCCTCGGCACGGAGGTCGCGGTGGTCGACGACGACGGCGAAGACGTGCCTCGCGACGATTCGACCATCGGCGAGATCGTCGTCCGCGGCAACCAGGTGATGGACGGCTACTGGGAGAAACCCGAAGCGACCGAGGAAACGTTCGACGACAAGCGCGAGGGCTGGTTCCACACGGGCGACCTCGCGGTCGTCGACGAGCACGGCATGGTCTCCATCCAGGACCGCAAGAAAGACATCATCATCTCCGGCGGCGAGAACATCTCCAGCATCGAGATCGAGGACACGCTGTTCGAACACGATGACGTCTCGGACGTCGCCGTCGTCCCTGCCCCGAGCGACCGGTGGGGCGAGACGCCCAAGGCCTTCGTCGTCCCCGTGTCCGACGACCCCGACGAACCGGGCGTGACCAAAGCGGAGCTCAGGGAGTTCACGAGAGAACGCATGGCGTCCTACAAGCGGGTCGACCGGATCGAGTTTGTCGACGACCTGCCGACCACCGCGACGGGCAAGGTCCAGAAGTACGAACTCCGCGAGCGGGAGTGGGACGACGAGGACCGCATGGTCGGCGAAGGGTAGGGTCGAGCGGTCCGGCGGCGCACTGATGCAAGAGCGGGCCGACCGCGCGGTGGACGGGAGACCCGCGTCGGCAGCGTCGCGAGCCTTACTCCGCCTCGCGCTCGCCGGCCACGATGACGGGACGGTCCGCGTTGAGCACGACCGACTGGACGACGCTGCCGAACAGCGCCTTCCCGGCCGGCGAGCGCTTGCGCCCGCCGACGCAGATGGCGTTCGCGTCGCGGTCGCGGGCCGCGTCGAGTATCTCCTCCGCCGGGTCGCCGCTCGTCTCGACCACGTCGACCTCGACGCCCGCTGCGTCGAACGCTTCCCGGGCGCGCCGGACGCCCGCCACCTGCGGCGCGGAAGCTCCACGGGGGTTGTCGGTGAACGCGTGGAACAGCGTCGCGCGCACCTCGTCGGCGGCAGCGGGTAGTTCGGTCACCGCCTCCGCCTGGGCGCGCGCTCGCGATTCGTCCTCGTCGAGTGCCACGAGTACGTGATACATAGCCGTCGTTTCGACGCGAACGGGCTTATTGGTTCGCGTGGGCGGACCGCTCGTTGCGGTTCCGCGCCTACACGGCGTCGTCGTCGAAGCGGTTGGAGACGTACACCACCAGTGCGAGGGGGATGCCGAGAAGGAGCGCGATGGTCACCATCCCGTAGACGGCCAGGCCGACGGGCGTCGGCTGAATCTCGAAGATGCCGAACAGCGCCACCGGGTCGAGTTCGGTACCGAGCAAGTCGGGGGCGAACGTACCGATGAGCGCGCCGGCGACGCCGGCGAACGCGACGATGAAGGCGTACATGCCGACGACCAGCGACGGACCTTCGAGTCGAGCGGGCACGCCTCGAGCTAACGACACCGAGAGGATTAGCCTTTTCATTCGACCGCACGTAGTACGACCATGTCCGAGAAGGAACTACTCGCTCTCGTACTCGGCGGCCTCACCGTGCTCATGTTCTCCATGGGCATTATCCTCGCGGTGACGTAACCGACGCGCTGCAGACGTCGCTCGCGAACGACTCGCTCTCCCGGCGGTCGTCGCCGGTCTATCGAGCGATGGAAAGAGAAAGGGAACGGCGGTCGTCTTCGCCAGTCGGACTCAGTCGTCCGCGGGACCGTGGCCGTCGGTCTCCTCACCGCCGTCGGTGATGGCCGTCTCCTGCTTCCGTTCGAACCACTCCCACTCCTTCGAGCGGAGCCCGTCTTCTTCGAGCTTCCAGGGGTCGGGGCTCTCGACGAGCGGTCCCTCCAGCCAGGACTGGGCGACGTTCCAGACGAAGATGAGCTGACCGATGCCCATGAGGAACGCGCCGACGGTGGCGACCTGGTGCCAGGTGGCGAACTGCGGTAGGAAGGTCGCGTAGCGGCGCGGCATGCCGCCGTAACCGAGGAACAGCATGGCGAAGAACGTGACGTTCGAGCCGATCATCGTCAGCCAGAAGTGCCAGTGAGCCAGCCGCTTCTGGTACATCTTCCCCGTGAAGATGGGGAACCAGTAGTAGAACGCCGAGAAGCCGGCGACGGCGATGGCACCCATGACGATGAAGTGGAAGTGTCCGACGACGTAGTAGGTGTCGTGGAGCACGAGGTCAATGGGAATCGCCGCGAGGAAGACGCCGGTGACGCCGCCGATGATGAAGTTCTGGACGAATCCGATGCTGAACAGCATCGGCGCGGTCAACCGTAGACGGCCGTTCCACATGGTGGTGATCCAGTTGAACACCTTGACCGCGCTCGGTATTGCGATGGCCAGCGACACCGCCATGAAACTCGCCCGAATCCGGGGGTCGATACCGGTGGCGAACATGTGGTGGGCCCAGACGCCGAACGAGAGGACGCCGATGGCTAGCGTCGAGTAGACGACGAACTTGAACCCGAACAGCTTCCGGCCGGAGAACCGCGGCAGGATGAGACTGACCAGTCCCATCGGCGGTAGCACGAGGATGTACACCTCGGGGTGGCCGAAGAACCAGAACAGGTGCTGCCAGAGGATGGGACCGCCGCCTTCTGTCGCGAAGAACGTCGTCGCGAAGTTCCGGTCGAGCAGCAGCATGATGAGTGCGCTGCCCAGCAGCGGGAACGAGAACAGGATGAGCCCCGACTGGGTGAGCAGCGTCCACGAGAAGATGTCGAGGTCGGGCCAGCCGACGTCGTCGCCGCGCTCGGTGAAGATGGTCGCGATGAAGTTTATCGCACCCATCGTCGCCGAGACGCCGGTCAGGTGGAGTCCGAGCAGCATCAGGTCGATGGCGCTCGACGTCTGCTCGACGGACAGCGGCGTGTACATCGTCCAGCTCGTCTGGGACGGGGCGACTCCCGGGATGAAGAAGCCGGCCCAGATGAGTAGCGCACCCGGGGGCAGCAGCCAGAACGCGATGGCGTTGATGCGCGGGAACGCCATGTCGTCTGCCCCGATGAGCAGCGGGATGAAGTAGTTCCCGAACGCCGCGATGATGGGCGTCCCGAACAGGAACAGCATGGTGATACCGTGCGTGGTCAGAAGAGCGTTGTAGAACGTCGGCTCGATGATATCCGTCTGGGGAGCGAACAGCTCCGCCCGCATCAGCAGGACGGCGATGCCGCCCCACGCGAACGCGAACAGGGCGTAGGCCCCGTACAGCATTCCGATGTCCTTGTGGTCGACAGTCGTCAACCAGCGTACGATGCCGGACGGTTTCTCCTCGTGGACGTGCTCGGAGCGCTCACCGTACCCGTACCCCCCACTGCCGAGTGGCGCGTACGACCGCCAGTCCTCCAGGCGCGTGAGGAAGGCGGCGACGGCGAGCAAGAGCACTCCCATCACGACTGTGAGAGCAATCTGCCCAGTGTCTGCCATAGGAGACGCTGAGGACTACAGGGTAAAGAAAGGTAAGGTTCCGTCGCTGTACGGGGCCTAGATTTCCCGTGCCGCGATATACGTTAACAGGGCGAGCAGAGTGAAGGGGACGATGATGAGACCCCAACTGACCAGTTCGACGAGTCTGTCACCGGTCTTGAGGCTCTGGAGCAGGAAGAGGACGAAGAAGAACGCCATAATCCCTAGCGGCACGACGTTCACCGTGATGTCCAGCAACGTTTCCTTGTCGAAGACGCTCTCTGCCATATTACCGGGAGGTAGCGTCGGCGGCATCAAATAGGTTTGTGGTTCCGACCGGACTCGCGGTCGTTCGGCGTTACGGGCGGGACGACGTCTCTCGCGCCGTTTTCACGCTGCCGACGGTTGCCACAGCGCCCCCACGACGCCGCCGACGAGCAGTACGACGCCGCCGACGAGGATAGCAGTTCCCCGCACCTGAACCGACCCGGCCGTCTGGGTCCAGAGGAGACCGCCGACGGCGAACGCCAGGCCGGCACAGACGACGAGCGCCTTCCACGGGTCGGCGATGTACTCGGATTCGCGGAGGATGCCGACGACGCTTCCGACGAACATCAGCATCCCCCCGACGGCGACGGGAAAGAGCACGTCGGCGAGCACGATGCCAACCTCGAACAGCGCGAGCCCGACCGCGACGAACATCGGCCACGGACTGGACTTTCGATACTGGTCGGACAGCCCCGGTCGTTCGTCCATGTGCTGGAGTTGGAGCCTCGGTGGTTTCACGGTTGCGTCTCGCGCTGGCGCTTTCGGCGCGGCCCGCCGACGACCGTGGCCCGGACTCAGTCCCCGGCCACCGCGTCCACGTCGGGCGCGGGGTCGATGCTGAAGAGCGACGCGAACACGACCGAGGAGACGACGATGAACGCGGCGGCGGACCAGAACGCGACCCAGACCGTGGTCGCGTCCCAGATGGCACCGATGAGGACGGGGCCGCCGACCTGTCCGACCTTCCACGCGATGGAGCGCAGCGAGAGGCTGGAGGCGACGGCGTCGAAGTGCTCGCCCTCCTCGACGAACAGCGCCATGCTCGCCGGCAGTCGAAGGCTGTCGCCGATGCCGAGGACGGCGTACGCCGCGAACAGGACGAAGAAGGCTCCCGGAAGCTCCATCGACCCTCCGAAGGCCCTGATCGTCGTTCCCGGCACGTACTGGTGGGCCATCCCCGCGAAGGGGATGAGCGCGGTTCCGATCGCGTACACGAGCGCGCCCGCGAGGATGAACTGGTACTTGTTCCCGACGCGGTCGGTCCAGTCGCCGACCTTCCCCTGCGTCAGGGACTTCGTCAGCTTCCCGCCGGCCATGATGCCGCCGATGACGAACGGGTTGATGCCGAACTCCGTGCGGGCGTAGATGGGCAGGAAGATGATGACCGCCATCTTTCCGACGCTGAACGCGACCCGGAAGAAGACGAGAGCCCTGATGGCGGTCCGTTCGAGCAGCGTACGGATGGTCTCGACGCCGGTCGCCACCTCGGGGTCTTTTCGCCCGCCGGGGTTGTCCCGGAGGAAGAAAAACACCGCGAGGAACGCGCCGAGCGTGATGGCGCTCAGCACCGCGTACGTCAGCGAGAAGTCGTAGAGGTAGAGGAGCAGGCCGCCGAAGATGTCTCCGAACAGGCTGGAGAACGCGCCGACCTGGTTGTAGGTGCCGATCCACAGCCCCCGCGACCCCTCGTCAGATATCTCGCCGACGACGGTCGTTCCGGTGAGCCAGAGCATGCTCGCGCTCAGTCCCTGGAGCGCCCTGATGAGGATGACGTGTTCGACGGTCTCGACGAACGCGAACCCGACGAACACGAGGACGTTGAGCAGGAGGCCGGCGAGCAGGAACCGCTTGGAGTCCTGGATGTCGATGTAGCGGCCCAGCGGGAGCACGATGAGCAACTGGACGACTGCGAACGCGGTACCGAACAGACCTTCGACCGTGCTGCTGGTGTGGAACATCTCGGCGTACAGCGCCAGCGCGATGAGGATGGTCGAGTACGCCTGGCTCCTGGCGAACGCGGTGCCGGCTAACGCGAGGAACTCGCGGTCACCGAACAGGCGGAGCGAACTCCCGCTACTGGACTCTGCGACCACTGTTACGAACCGAAATAGACGAGGGAATTATAAGAATCCCAGCTTTCGTCTCTCGGATTACCGAAAGGTTTCTGACAGGAAATTCAGTCTTCGAGCGCGTCGGCGATGCGCTGGAGCTGTCGCGTCGCGTCCCGGACCTCGTCGCGGAGCTGTCGCACCTCGCGGACGAGTTCCTCGTTGCCCTCGCTCTCGCCGCCGGGGCCTCCACCCATCGCGCCGGGGCCGCCACCGCCGCCCATCATGCCGCCCATCATCTGCGCGAACGGGTTGCCGCCACCGCCGCCCATGCCGCCGGGGCCGCCGCCGCCGAGGGCCTCCTTCATGCGCTCCTCGCGGTCGCCCTCTTCGCCTTCCTCGGCGCGCTTCTCGCGGATCTCCTCGACGCGTTCGCGGAAGGATTTCTCCTCCTCGCTGCCCTCGTTCTGCTCGGTCGTGTCCTTCTCGTTGGATTCGTCGTCTACCATACGTCCGATTTCTCTCGCAGGGCGGAAAAGGGTTGTGACACCTGCGCTCGCGCGACGAGAAACGGAACGTACCGCCGTCTGGCGGCCCCGGCCGCCGTCGACGCCCGAGACGCTACGAGTAACGCTCGTTATCCGTTCGAGTCCGGACGTCAGCCCGCGATAACTCGACGGTGAACGGGGATACGTCGCCGCCGACCCTCGATAACGCTCGGTCGAGCGAGATAATCCGTCGTGTCGGTCGCAGAACGACGGTTGAACGCGTTTCGGGTCGCCTTTCGACCCGTCGCCGTCCCGCCCCGGGTAGGTCATCACCGTCGGGGGCCGGACCGTCCCCCCTCGTCCGTTTCGGTCCGTTCGCTTAGCGCGACTCGTCTCGACCGGTCGACGGTCTAGACGCCGAGTCGTCGGCGTAATCGACACACCACGTGGCCCGCGTCCCCGGGGCAGTCCGTGAACGACACGAACGGTGAGGGGGGTTAAACTCCGGTCACGCCCTTGGAAACCGGAGGAGACGATGACGGACAGAGGAACCGCTCCGGCGGACGCATATCCCCCGAACGGGTGGACCGTCTCCGTGACGCTTTTCGTCCGGACGGTCCGCTCGGTACTTCTCGCGCTCTCGTGGGCGTACCGCCACTCGCCGGACCCGGAGGTTGGCCGTCTGGCGAACCGTGACGCGCGACGGTCGGTTCCGGACGGCGGTACGCCGGTCCGCTGGTTCGCCCTGCTTCGACTGCTCGCGGACCGGCGCACCAGGTACGTCCTCTACTATCTCGCCCGGCGTGACTCCCGCCCGGTGAGACTGGAGCGGCTCGCCCGTCAGGTCGCCGCCTGGGAGTGGGACGTGTCGGTCGACGCGGTCCCCGAAGACGCCTACGAGCGGACGTTCGTCGAACTGGTCCAGACGAATCTCCCGGCGCTGGCGACGGCCGGCGTCGTCGAGTACGAGCCCATCGGCCTGATGGCGGGCCTGGCCGACGTCCCGGAGTCGCTCGCCTCCCTGCTCCGGTTCGCCGCCGAACTGGAGACGTCACGGACGTGAGTTCGGGTCCGCTCTCCAGCGCGGCCGTGGCTCCGGTCGTCGTTCCGGCGTCTACGTCGCTCCGTTTCTGAAACCTTAAACGCGTACGGCGGCTTCGTTCGTGTATGACCGAGGAGGAGGCCGCCCAGACGCCCGACGAGGAGCAGCCAGAAGGGACCGAACCGGCCGACGAAGCGGACGCCGAGAGCGAGACGGAGCAGTCGGTCGAGGACGTACTCGGCCCGACGAGCACGTCGCTCGTGGCGAAGGTCGCGGTCGAGGACGAGGGTCTCGCCGTGGACCTCGAGGAGCACCTCGCGGACCTCGAACGCAGGCGCGAGGAGGCCGAGGCCGAAGCCGAGGAGTTCGAGTCGAAGCTGAAGCGAAAGCAGGCGGACTTCCAGAACTACAAGAAGCGAGCGAAGAAGCGCCAGGAGCAACTCGAAGAGCGCGCGACGGAGGACCTCGTGGAACGACTGCTCGACGTCCACGAGAACCTGAAACGGGCCGTCGAGGACGACCACGAGAACGTCGAGAGCCTGCGCGAGGGCGTCGAACTGACGCTGAAGGAGCTGAACCGCGTGCTCGACGAGGAGAACGTCACCGAGATAGAACCGGACCCCGGCGAGGACGTCGACCCGCAGCGCCACGAGGTGATGATGCGCGTCGACAGCGACCACCCCGAGGACACCATCGCGGACGTGTACCGCCCGGGGTACGAGATGGCCGACAAGGTGCTCCAGTCGGCGCAGGTAACTGTCAGCGATGGCGAGGGAGACGAGGAGTAGCGGCGACCCTCGACGTCGAAACGGGAGCCGGGATGGAGTACCGGTTCGTGATAAAACTCCCGGATGGGAGCGCGTACCGAACCCAGAATCGCAAGCAGGCAGCGAGGTCGTCTTCTGGGCAACGTCGTAGCGTCTAGTAACCTTTAACCGCCCGAAACGGCTACGTTGGCCCAACGATGGCGAGCAACAAGATACTGGGTATCGACCTCGGTACCACGAACAGCGCGTTCGCGGTGATGGAGGGCGGCGACCCCGAAATCATCGTCAACGGGGAAGGCGACCGAACCACGCCGTCGGTCGTCTCCTTCTCCGACGACGGCGAGCGACTCGTGGGCAAACCCGCCAAGAACAAGGCGGTCCAGAACCCCGAGGACACGATCCAGTCCATCAAGCGTCACATGGGCGAGGACGACTACACCGTCGAGGTCGACGGCGAAGAGTACACGCCGGAGCAGATCTCGGCGATGATTCTCCAGAAGATAAAGCGGGACGCCGAGGAGTACCTCGGCGACGACGTCGAGAAGGCCGTCATCACGGTCCCCGCGTACTTCAACGACCACCAGCGCCAGGCCACGAAGGACGCCGGCGAGATCGCCGGCTTCGAGGTCGAGCGCATCGTCAACGAGCCGACGGCCGCGTCGATGGCGTACGGTCTCGACGACGAGACCGACCAGACCGTGCTCGTCTACGACCTCGGCGGCGGGACGTTCGACGTCTCCGTGCTGGACCTCGGCGGCGGCGTCTACGAGGTCGTCGCCACGAACGGCGACAACGACCTCGGCGGCGACGACTGGGACCAAGCCATCATCGACTACCTGGCCGACGAGTTCGAGAACGACCACGGCATCGACCTCCGCGACGACCGGCAGGCGCTCCAGCGCCTGAAAGACGCCGCCGAGGAAGCCAAGATAGAGCTCTCCTCGCGCAAGGAGACGGACATCAACCTCCCGTTCATCACGGCGACCGACGACGGACCGGTCCACCTGGAGGAGAGCCTGACCCGCGCGAAGTTCGAGAGCCTCACTGAGGACCTCATCGAGCGCACGGTCGGCCCGACCGAGCAGGCCCTCGACGACGCCGGCTACTCCGAGAGCGACATCGACGAGGTCATCCTCGTCGGCGGTTCGACCCGGATGCCCCAGGTCCAGGAGAAGGTCGAGGAGATGTCCGGCCAGGAGCCGAAGAAGAACGTCAACCCCGACGAGGCGGTCGCGCTGGGCGCGGCCATCCAGGGCGGCGTCCTCTCCGGCGACGTGGACGACATCGTCCTGCTCGACGTGACGCCCCTCTCGCTCGGCATCGAGGTCAAGGGCGGCCTCTTCGAGCGCCTCATCGACAAGAACACGACCATCCCGACCGAGGAGTCGAAGGTGTTCACCACCGCGGCGGACAACCAGACCTCGGTCCAGGTCCGGGTGTTCCAGGGCGAACGCGAGATAGCCGAGGAGAACGAACTGCTCGGCGAGTTCCACCTCACCGGCATCCCACCGGCCCCGGCCGGAACGCCCCAGATCGAGGTGTCGTTCAACATCGACGAGAACGGCATCGTCAACGTCTCCGCCGAGGACCAGGGCTCCGGTAACAGCGAGGAGATCACCATCGAAGGTGGTGCCGGCCTCTCCGACGAGGAGATAGAGCGCATGCAGGATGAGGCCGAGCAGCACGCCGAAGAGGACGAACAGCGCCGCGAGCGCATCGAGGCGCGCAACGCCGCCGAGAGCGCCGTCCAGCGCGCCGAGAAGCTGCTGGACGAGAACGAGGAGGAGATCGACGACGACCTCGAATCGGACATCCGCGAGGAGATCGACGCCGTCCAGGAGACGCTGGACGACGACGACGCGACGAAGGAGGACCTCGAGGAGGCCACCGAGAGCCTGAGCGAACAGCTCCAGGAGATCGGCAAGCAGATGTACCAGGAGCAGGCCCAGGCCGGCGCGGGTGGCGGTCCCGGCGGTGCCGGCCCCGGCGGCATGGGCGGCGGCCCCGGCGGCGCTGGTCCGGGCGGTGCAGGTCCGGGCGCGGGCGCCGGCGGCGACCAGCAGGGCGAGGAGTACGTCGACGCCGACTTCGAGGACGTCGACGACGACGAGGAGCAGTAGCGACGAGGCAACGGCGGCCACGAAGGACCGATGGGCTCGCGACGCCAACGGACCCTTCAAGTAACTCCGACTTTTATCGAGGGATAACGAATGAGCGAGGACTTCTACGACGTGCTCGGCGTCAGCCGTGACGCGAGCGAGGACGAGATTCAGGAGGCCTACCGGGAGAAGGCGACGCAGTACCACCCGGACGTCAGCGACGACCCGAACGCCGAGGAGAAGTTCAAGAGGGTCAAGAAGGCGAAGGAGGTACTGACCGACGAGGAAAAGCGCCAGGCGTACGACCAGATGGGCCACGACCGCTTCGAGCAGGCCGAGAAGCGCGGCGGCTTCGACGGCGGTCGCGGCGGCGCTGGCGCCGGCCAGGGCAACCCCTTCGGCGGCGCCGGCGGCGGCATGGGCGGCGGGATGGGCGACATCTTCGAGCAGTTCTTCGGCGGCGGTGGCCAGCGCGGCGGCTCCCGGCCGCGCCAGGGTGCCGACCTGCGGACGACCATGACCATCGACCTCGAAGAGGCGTACCACGGCGCGGAGAAACAGGTGACTGTCCGCCGACCGGAGCGCTGTGACACCTGTAACGGCGAGGGCCACCCGCCGGGAACCGACGCCCGGACCTGTCCCGAGTGCAACGGCCAGGGACAGGTCACCCAGGTTCAGCAGACGCCGTTCGGTCGCGTCCAGCAGTCCCGCACCTGCCCGCGCTGTGAGGGCCAGGGCGAACTGTACGAGGAGACCTGCAGCGACTGTGGCGGCGACGGCGTCGTCCAGCGCGAGGCGACGCTCTCGGTCGAGGTGCCGGCCGGCATCCAGGACGGCCAGACGCTACAGATGGACGGCGAGGGTGCGCCCGGCGAGAACGGCGGCCCGAACGGCGACATGCTCATCGAGGTCTCCGTCCGCGACCATCCGGAGTTCGAGCGGGACGGCGCGGACCTCCACCACCGTGCGGCCGTCTCGTTCCCGCAGGCCGTCTTCGGGGACACCGTCGAGATTCCCACCGTCGACGGCTCCGTCGAGATGGACGTTCCCGCCGGCACCCAGAGCGGCGAGACCTTCCGCCTGCAGGGCAAGGGAATGCCCCACCTCCGGCGGCGCGGCCACGGGGACCTCTACGTCAAGGCGCAGGTCGTCACGCCCGAATCGCTGAACGACGACCAGCGCGAAGCCCTCGAAGCGTTCGCCGAGGCCGGCGGCGAGGAGGTCGACGTCGAACAGGGCTTCTTCGAGAAAATAAAGAACAGCTTCTAGCGCCGTCGTTTTGCTGCGCCGGGGCGCGTACCGACGGTCGCCTCGACCGGTGATTCTCGACGGTCGGTCGGCACGACCCGTCGTCAGTCTCCGCGTCGCCGGAGCAGGTAGGCGAGACCGGCGAGACTACCGAGCGCGGCGAGGAGACCGACTCCGGGCTGACCGCCGTCGTTGGCGGTGTCGCCGGTCGTCGTCTCGGTCGCCGGCGTTTCGTCCGTCGTGGCGCTCGGCTCGGTTCCGGTGGTCGTCGTCTCGGTCGCCGTCGTCTCCGTCGTTCCGGTCGTCCCGTTCGTCCCCACCGTTCCGTTCGTCGTCCCCGCGGTCCCGTTCGTCGTCTGCGTCGCGGTCGTCGTGGGCTGGCGGACGACTATCTTCCCGCGCATCGTCTCGGGGTTGACCTGCGAGAAGTACGTCGCCATGCCGGGTTTGGCGGTGAACTCCACCGTCTGTACGCCGCCCTTCTCGCTGACGACCTCCGTCTCCTTCAGCACCTCTCCGCTCTCGTTCTCGATGGCGAAGTTGTGCGGTTCGCCGTCCACGTTCTCCCAGGAGACGACGTACTTCTGGCCGGCGACGAGGCGGAGCGTCGGGTTCGTCTCGTCGGCGATGGCCTTCGGGGAGCGGCCCTGCCACCCCGACACGCTGCCCGCGAACTCGAACGTCTTCTCCTGGCCGCTGGCGACGCCAGCGACCGCGGTCGTTGCGACTACCGTGAGGAATCGACGGCGCGAGAGACGAGTTCCGCTCATGCAGTCTGGACTTCTATCACCTTCAACGGTGCGAACGACCTTATCTCGTTCGGCGGGTCACATGGGCAGGACCGTGATGCCGACGAGGATTATCGCGCCGCTGCCGAGCAACACCATCACGCAGTATCCCATGATGTCCCGGACGGAGAGGCCGCTGATGGCCAGCAGCGGGATGGCCCAGAACGGCTGTATCATGTTCGTCCACGCGTCGCCCCACGCGGCGGCCACGGCGATGCGGGGAACGCTCGCGCCGCCGGCCTTGGCGGCTTTCACGAGCGTCTCGCCGACGACCGCCCACTCGCCGCCGCCGCTCGGGACGAAGAAGTTGACGAGCCCCGCCGTCAGGAAGGCGATGGCGGGCAGCGCTCCGTCGGGAGCCACCGCGACCATGCCCTGGGCTATCTGGGTCGCGAGGCTGGTCGACCCCTCCGGCGCGTAGCTCATCACGCCCATGATACCGGCGTAGAAGGGGAACTGGAGGATGATGCCCCAGACGTTCTCGACGGCCTCTTTCATCGCCTCGACGTACGCCGCCGGCGTTCCGTGGAGCAAGAGCCCGAGGAAGAGGAACGCGAAGTTGACGACGTTCAGCCCGAGGTTGTTCCACGGCATGACGCCGTCGTCGACGAGCGGAACGGCGAAGTACAGCAGGACGGCGACGACGCCGGAGAGACCGATGGCCCACGCGACGGCGGCGGAGTGTTCGATTCGGTCGGCCATCGTCGCGTGCTCGGACGGCGCGGTCACGGCCGCGGGTTCGCCGCCGTCGGCCTGGGCGTCGTTCAGCGTTTCGGGGTCGATGGTCGTCTTCTTGCGCTCGTCGTCGGGGTACATCAGCAGGTAGAGCGCGGGGAGAAAGAGGAAGCCGACGACCGCGACGAGAGCGAGGTTGGCGACCGTGAAGATGGTCTGGCCCGTCGGGATGGTCGCGTCCAGCACCCCACGTGCTATGAGGAAGTTGCCGTTCTCCGCGCTGGAGTTCATCACGAGCGGGATGGAACCGGCGAGGCCGCCGTGCCAGACGACGAACCCGGAGTACGCTCCGGCGACGACGATGGGGAAGTCGATGCTCCGAATCTCCTCGGCCACCTTGCGGGCGAAGATGGCCCCGACGACCAACCCCAGGCCCCAGTGGACGAACGAGGCGGCGGCGGCGACCACGGGGACGAAGGCGGCCGCCCTGCGCTCGGTCGACGGGACCGCCGCGAGTCGCGAGAGAACGCCGTCGACGAGGTCGGTCTGGGCGAGGGCGTACCCCGTCATCAGGATGAGCGTCATCTGCATCGCGAACGTGAGCAGTCCCCAGAACCCGCCGTACCAGCCGTCGAGCACGAGCCCCCGGGCGTGGGTCAGATATCCCTGCTGGGGCTGGACGAACGCGAACGCCAGCCCGTACGCCACGAACGTCAACAGTATCGCGAACAGGAAGGCGTCCGGGAGGTAGCGCTCCACCACTCTGGAACTGCTCTCGGCCATCCGACGAATCGCATTCACCATAGTACCGACTGAGACTCCCTAGCAACGACTTATAAACGTTCGTCAGACGCCGGTCTCGACGTCCAGCGCCGTTTCGGTCCGACGATGGCGTTCGGCGGGAACGCCGGCCGAATCGCCCGGACCGGACGGCGGGAGTCGTCTGCCCCTCAGTGGTGCGGCGTCCGGCGTTCCTCGCGGTCCTCCTCGTCGAGCAGGACGTGGAAGACGACGGTCCCCCACGCGAGCGCGAGCTTCCGGAGGACGGTGAACTCGACCATCAGCAGCACGAATCCGCCGAAGCAGTAGGGAACGACGAGTCACGGGGTGGGCGGCAGCGTCGTCGACCCGAACCAGATCAGGGTGGCCCCGGTGCCGACGACGACCGGGGCAACGACGGCGACGCTCGTGCCGACGTATATCGAGTGGGCGAGGAGGTGCTTCGCGTATCTCCACAGGTCGGCGAGCGACCCTCGCAGGACCGCCGTCAGTCGCGGGTCGGGGAGCGCCCGACCGAGGTCCGCGCGCATACCACCCGGGTGGTCGGACGGGCTGATAAGTTTTATAAATTTTCTAATATCTGGGTGCGGTGTGCGGAGAGCGGGTCCCGTCGTCGGACCGACGACGGCGTTCGACGGGAGCGCAGGAACCGATGGACAATGATTAGTCCCCGCCGACAGAAGGTGCGCGCATGGAGACGACGGACGCGTTCATCGGCCTCACCTGCGTGGACTGCGGCGAGACGTTCGACGCGGAGACGGCGACCCACCGCTGTCCCGACTGCGACGGTATCCTCGACCCGGACTACGACTACGACGCCATCGACCTCTCCCGGTCGGCGCTCGAATCGCGCCGCTTCGACTCGATGTGGCGCTACGAGGAACTGCTCCCGTTCCCCCGCGATGCGGCGGTGTCGATGGACGAGGGCGCGACCGCGCTCGTCGACTGTCCGTCCCTCGCCGAGGAGATGGGCGTCGGGCGCGTGCTCGTCAAGGACGAGGGGCGCAACCCGACGGGGACGTTCAAGGACCGCGGCCAGACCGCGGCGGTGACGGCGGCGGTCCAGCACGGCGCGACCGACGTGGCGCTCAACTCGGCGGGCAACGCGGGGCAGGCCGCGGCCGCGTACGCCGCGCGGGCAGGGCTGGACTCGCACGTCTTCCTCCCCTCGCGCGCCGGGTTCACGAACAAGGCGATGGTGAACGTCCACGGCGGCGACATGCGCGTCGTCGAGGGACGCATCGGCGACGCCGGGGCGGCCTACCAGGACGCGATGGCGGACAACGACGACTGGTACTCGGTGAAGACGTTCGTGACGCCGTACCGCCACGAGGGCAAGAAGACGATGCTGTACGAACTCGTCGAACAGGAGGGCTGGGAGGTCCCGGACGCGGTGGTCTACCCGACCGGCGGCGGGGTCGGCCTCGTCGGGATGCACAAGGCCGCGAAGGAGTTCCGCGACCTCGGACTGACCGACGAACTGCCGTCCATGTACGCCGCCCAGGCGGAAGGCTGTGCGCCCATCGTCGAGGCGTTCGAGGAGGGCCGCGACGTCCACGAGACGTGGGAGACGCCCGACACCATCTGCGGCGGCATCGAGATTCCCGACCCCGGCGCGAGTCCGCTTATCCTGGACGCGCTCCGCGAGAGCGACGGCGGCGCGGTCGCGACCAGCGACGAGGACATCCTCGACTCGGCGGTCGCGGTCGCGCAGAACGAGGGCGTCGAGATGGGCGCGACCTGCGCGGCGGCCGCCAGCGGCGCGTGGGAACTCTCCCGGCGAGGGGAGTTCGACGAGGACGACACCGTCGTCCTCCTGAACACCGGCGCGGGCAACAAGGACGACGACGTGCTCCGCAGCCACCTGATGGGCAAGGGCATCTGAGCGGGGCGTTCCCGACAAGTTCAACAACCGGAATTGGGTTATGACAAATGGGATTTCAAATGTACTTCCGTTAAAGTGAAAGCCGAACGGGCGGAAGTAGGTGGTATGAGCGCAGACCAGGAACAGCAGCAGTCGATTCGATGCCTCGTCGCCAAGGTCGGACTCGACGGCCACGACCGGGGAGCCCACGTCATCGCGCGGGCGTTCCGGGACGCGGGCTTCGAGGTCATCTACTCCGGACTCCACAACGCGCCCGACGAGATAGTGCAGGCCGCGGTCCAGGAGGACGTCAACGTCCTCGGCATCTCCATTCTCTCTGGCGCGCACAACACGCTCGTACCGAAGGTCATCGACGGCCTGAAAGAGTACGACGCGTTCGAGGACACCCTCCTCCTCGTCGGCGGCGTCATCCCCGACGACGACAAGGAGGAACTGAAGGAGATGGGCGTCGCCGAGGTGTTCGGTCCCGGCACGCCGATGGAGGAGACCATCGAGTTCGTCCGCGAGAACGCACCCGAGCGATGAGCGCGGAGCAGACGGACCTCGTCGACGAACTCCTCGCCGGTAAACACCGGGCGCTCGCCCGCGTCATCACGAAGATCGAGAACCGCGACCCTGGCTACCGCGACCTCGTCTCCGCACTGCACGCCCACACCGGCGACGCGGACGTCATCGGTATCACGGGCAGTCCCGGCGCCGGCAAGTCCACGCTCGTCGACAAGATGGCCACTCGCTACCGCGAGCAGGGCCTCACCGTTGGCGTCATCGCGGTCGACCCCTCCTCCCCGTTCACGGGCGGTGCGGTGCTGGGCGACCGCATCCGGATGGCGAGCAACGTCGGCGACATGGAGGTGTTCTTCCGGTCGATGAGCGCCCGCGGCAGCCTCGGCGGCCTCTCGACCGCGACCACGGACGCCGTGAAGGCGCTCGACGCCTTCGGCAAGGACAAGGTCATCATCGAGACGGTCGGGGCGGGCCAGAACGAGATAGACGTGGTCAGGACCGCCGACACGGTCGCCGTCCTCGTGCCGCCCGAGAGCGGCGACAACGTCCAGATGCTGAAGGCGGGCATCCTGGAGATCGGCGACGTGTTCGCCGTCAACAAGGCCGACCTCAAGGGGGCCGACCGCACCGTCCAGGAACTCACCGAGATGATAGAGATGCGCGACGACTACGGCGCGAACCTGGAATTTCCGGGCGACGTCGCCGGCGTCGAGGAGTACGACTGGAAGCCCCGTGTCGTCGAGACGGTCGCCAAGGACGGGGAGGGCGTCGACGCGTTCCTCGACGTGCTCGAAGCACACCGCGACCACCTCGAAGCGACGGGGATGCTCGAAGCGAAGGCCCGGACCCGGTACGCCGAGGAGATTCGCACCCTGCTGCGGGAGGACCTGAGCGACCTCGTCGAGGGCGAAATCGAGGACCACGGCGGCGTGGCGGAACTCGTCGAGGCCGTGGTGGCCCGCGAGACCGACCCCTACGCCGTCGCCGACGACGTGCTCGCTCCCCTGAGAGAGTGCGTCGACGAGAAGCGGTCGTAGCCGACGTCACGTTCTCGCCTCGCCCCCGACGGTACGAGATGTGGCACAACGGCTAAATCCGGTGGCGTATCTTGTTCACGTATGAGGCTTCGCAAACTCGTGACCGCCGCGGCCGGTGGGGCCGGCGCTGCTGCACTCGCGAACCGGACGCTCTCCTGGCGCGCAGATCCGCTCGAACCGGCGCTGGAGGGGTATCAGGGGACGTACCGCTGGCGAGGATTCGACGTCGCGTACACGGAGGCCGGCGACCCCGAGGACCAGGACGTCCTCCTGCTGCACGGCGTCCACGCCGCCGCCTCGACCAAGGAGTTCGACCAGGTGTTCCGACAGCTCGCACAGACCTACCACGTCGTCGTGCCGGACCTGCCCGGGTTCGGGCGCTCCTCGCGTCCGCCGGTGAACTACACCGCGGCGATGTACGTCGACTTCGTGTCCGAGTTCGCGGCCGAACACACCGACGACGCCATCTGCGTCGCCTCCTCGCTGTCGGGCGCGTACGCGACGATCGCCCAGCGCCAGCGGGACGTCTTCTCGCGGCTCGAACTCATCTGCCCGACGGCGGACACAGGCGAGCGCCGGGGGTGGCTGCGCGCGCTGCTGCGGTCGCCGCTGGTCGGCACCGCACTCTTCAACGCGCTGGCGAGCAAGCGCTCCATCCGGCGGTTCAACGAGCGCGACGGCTACTTCCGCCAGGCGTCGTACACCGAACGCGACGTCGCCTACCAGTGGCAGACCGCCCACCAGGCGGGCGCGCGGTTCGCGCCCGCGTCGTTCGTCTCGGGGTATCTCGACCCCGACGTGGACCTCGGGGAGGAACTCGCGGCGGTCGACGTCCCGGTGACGCTCGTCTGGGGTCGCGACGCGAAGGTGACGCCGCTCGAGGAGGGGCAGGAACTGGCCGACCGCGGGGACACCCGCCTCGTCGTCTTCGACGAAGCGCGACTGCTCCCCCACGCCGAACACCCCGGCCCGTTCCTCGACGTGCTGTTCGACGAACTGACGCCGATAGAAGAACAGTAGTCCGTTACCGCGGTTCGAGCACGAGCGCTCGCTCGCCGGTCGTCTCCGACTCGCCGACCGCCGCCGAGACGGACATCCCGACGGCGACGTCCTCGCCGTCGAGGTCCGCGCCGTCCGCGCGCCGGACCAGCCCCGTCAGGCGAACCGGACCGAAGTCCGCGACCGCCGTGACGTACGGCGTGTCCTCCACGAACGACGGCGGCGCGACCGCTATCTCGGTGAACGTCTCTATCTCGCCCGCGTCGGGCAGCGTGGTCTCTTCGAGGTCGGTCGCGCCGCAGCGCGGACAGACCCGCCGCGGCGGCAGCGACCCGTGGCCGTTCTCGCACTCAAGGTAGAACCCCTCGCCCGCATCGACGGCGTCGAGCCAGTCGTCGTACCCCTCGTCGCGCACGTCGGGGGCCTCCAGGTGTTCGCTCACGAAACCACCTCCAGGACGTGAACGGTCGTGCTCGCCACGGTGCCGCCTGCGTTGTGGGTGACGCCGCGGTCGGCGTCCGGCACGGCGTCGCTGTTGGGGTGGTCGCCCCGGAGGAGCCGGGTCATCTCGACCACCTGGCTGGTCCCCGTCGCGCCGACGGGGTGGCCCTTCGCCTTGAGGCCGCCGGAGAGGTTGACCGGCAGGTCGCCGTCCCGGGTGGTCTCGCCCCGGCGCGCCGCGCCGACGGCCTCGCCGGGCGCGTAGAAGTCGAGCGCTTCGAGCGCGAGCACCTCGGCGATGGTGAAGCAGTCGTGGACCTCCGCCAGGTCCAGGTCCGTCGCGTCCACGCCGGCGTCGGCGTACGCCTCCTCCGCGGCCCGCTCTGCGGCGGGGGTGCGCGCCAGGTACTCTCGGCCCTGGAGCGCCATCCGGTCGCCGCCCTGCCCGGTGCCCGTCACCGCGACCGGCGCGTCCACGTCGTGTTCGTCGGCGTAGTCCTCGCTGACGAGGACGGCCGCGCTCGCCCCGTCCGTGATGGGGCAGGCGTCGTAGAGGCTCAGCGGGTCGGCGACGGTCGGCGCGTCGAGCGCCTCCTCGACGGTTATCTCGCGCTGGTACTGTGCGAACTCGTTCGGCAGCGCGTGCTCGTGATTCTTCACCGCGACGTGCGCGAGGTCCTCGTGGCTGCCGCCGTACCGCTCGAAGTACGCCCTGGCCATCAGCGCGTACGCCCCGGGGAACGTCATCCCGGCGCGGACCTCGTAGAGGTCGTCGGCGGCGATGGCGAGGGCCTCCGTCGTTCCCGCGGTGCCGAGGTTGTTCATCCGCTCCGCGCCGCCGACGAGCACCAC
This sequence comes from Halomicrococcus pelagicus, assembly GCF_050954125.1. Classification (NCBI taxonomy): domain Archaea; kingdom Methanobacteriati; phylum Methanobacteriota; class Halobacteria; order Halobacteriales; family Haladaptataceae; genus Halomicrococcus; species Halomicrococcus pelagicus. Next base: position 20,539 of record NZ_JBPBWC010000005.1, read on the forward strand.
GTCCTCCTCGCCGTTGCGCAGGTCCTTCACGGCCTGCCGGACCGCCGCGCCGCTGGAGGCGCAGGCGCTCTCGTAGCGCGTCGCCGGCGCGCGAATCCCGGCGGCCTCCGCCATCAGCGGCCCCTGATGGCCCTGGTGTTCCGACAGTTCGCCCATAAAGTTCCCGTAGTACAGCGAGTCGACGTCGTCCCGGTCCACGCCGGCGTCGTCGAACGCCGTCGCGCTGGCTTCCGCGAAGAGGTCCCGTCCCGTCCGCTCGGGATGCTCCCCGAAGTGCGTGAGACCGACGCCTGCGATCCGTACGCCTGTCATGGTCGTTCGTACGAGACGAACAGTTAAGAAAGACACCCTTCGACGGCCGTTCCGGGTCTCCGATGCGGTCTCGTCGGCCGAACGGTCCGGCGACGGCGGTCGCCGGCGCTGCGTCGGCGGTCGGGTGACGCCTCGCGGACGGAGCTGTCGCGCTATGCGTTCGCGCGGTGACGGTGGCGGAAAACGAGGGGCGGTCGCTACAGGAAGCCTTCGTCGGCCAGTCGCCGGACGGCCTCCTCGATGCGCTCGATGCTGTTGGCGTAGGACATCCGGGCGTACCCCGGCGCGCCGAAGGCGCTTCCCGGGACCGTGGCGACGTGGGCCTGTTCGAGGACGTCCTCGCACCACTGCTGGTCGTCGTCGGCGACGGGCAACATCATGTAGAACGCGCCGTCGGGCATCCGCACGTCCACGTCGTGCTCCTCGAGGAGGGCGGCCAGCCGGTCGCGGCGCTCGTGGAACGCCTCGACCATCTCGCCGACCGCGGCCTCGGTGTCCCCGAGCGCCTCGATGCCGGCGCGCTGGACGAAGTTCGTCGCCGACGAGACCGAATGGGAGTGAAGCTTCGACGCCTGCGAGACGAGTTCCTCGGGCGCGGCGAGGTAGCCGAGCCGCCAGCCCGTCATCGAGTACGCCTTCGAGAAGCCGTTGACGGTGATGGTGCGCTCGCGCATGCCGTCGAAGGTGGCGAGACTCGTCGGGTCGACGCCGTACGTGATGCGCTCGTAGATCTCGTCGCTGATGACGGTCACGTCGTGGTCGACCGCGATGTCGCGCACCCCTTCGAGCGCGGCGTCCGAGTACACCGCGCCGGTCGGATTGTTCGGCGAGTTGACGACGAGCAGTTCGGTGTCGTCGGAGACTGCCTCGCCGAGGTCGTCGAGCGCGGGTTCTAGCTGGAAATCGTGGGGTGCGAGGTCGACCCGGTTCAGGTCGCCCCCGGCGAGTTTCACCATCGCCTCGTAGGACACCCACGCCGGGTCGAGTAGGACGACCTCGTCGCCGTCGTCCACCGTGGACTGGACCGCCTCGTAGAGGGCCTGTTTCGCGCCGGGCGTGACGACGACGTTGTCGGCCTCGTAGTCGAGACCGTCGTCCCGCAGCTTCTCGGCGATGGCCGCCCGGAGTTCGGGGACGCCCTTCGAGGGCGTGTAGCCGGTGTGTCCGGCGTCCATCGCTTCTTTCCCGGCTTCGACGACGTTGTCGGGGGTCGGGAAGTCCGGTTCGCCGACGCTCAGGTCCACCACGTCTTTCCCCTCGCTTTCGAGTTGCGAGGCGAGACTGCTGATGGCGAGCGTCGCGCTCGGTTCGACTCGCTGAATGCGCTGTGAGAAGTTCATATCAGAGTTCCTCCGCGAGATCGACTGCACTTTCGACGGCGCGCGCGCCGTAGTCGGTGCGTTCGCGCGCTTCTTCGGCTGACATCCCCGGCCCCGTGATACCGAGCGCGACCGGCGTGTCCCGGTCGAGGCTCACGTCGCTGAGTTTCGCCGCAGCGGCGTGGCCGATGACCTGGTCGTGGTCGGTGTCGCCGGTGACGATGGTCCCGACGACCGCTACCGCCTCGACGTCCGGGCGGCGAGCGAGGCGGTCGGCGGCCAGCGGCGTATCGTACGCACCGGGCACGTGCAGCGTCTCGACCACGTTCGCGCCGCGGTCCTCGGCCGCTTCGCGGGCCGACTCCTCCATCTCCTCCGTTATCGGCGCGTTGAACTCCGCGACGACGAGTCCGAGGGATACCATGTGTGGCGGGAGGCCAGCGCGGGTAAAAGAACTACCGTTCTCCGCAAGGATGGCTCCTCCCGTCGGTCTCCGGAAAGCTTGTATCCCCTTGACTTCTTGAGAGAACCGATGAGTTCGAGCCAACGCCCCGAATCGCTCCGTGCGGGTCTGCGGCGCCGCGACGGGACCGCGCTGGGAGTGGTCGCGGTCACCGTCCTGGCGCTCGCGTTGCGCCTGTTCGAACTGGGCGACCGGGTCGCCCACTGGGACGAGGCTCGCGTCGGCTACTGGATTCTGCGCTACCAGGAGAACGGGTTCTGGGAGTACAGCGCCGGCATCCACGGTCCCTTCTTCGGCATCGTGAACCGCGTCCTCTTCGAGCTGTTCGGCGCGAGCGACTTCGTGGCTCGCCTCCCGGTCGCGGTCGTCACCGGTCTGCTCCCGCTCGCAGCGTGGCTCTACCGCGACCACCTCCGAGATTCGGAGATGGTAGCGTTCGGCCTTCTGTTCGCCGTCAACCCCATCCTGCTGTACTACTCCCGGTTCATGCGCAACGACGTGCTGCTCGCCGCGTTCGCGCTGTTCGCCCTCGGATTCTTCCTTCGCGCGCACGCGACCGGGCGACCGCGGTATCTCTACGCCGGGACCGCGTCGCTCGCGCTGGCGTTCACGACAAAGGAGAACGTCCTGCTGTACCTGCTGTCGTGGCTCGGCGCAGCCGTCCTCCTGCTCGACCACCGCCTCTTTCTTGCGCGCAACGAGGAGCGCGAGTGGACCGGCGTGCTCGCGGACGCGCTCGCGGACCTCGGGCGTAGTCTGGCGTCGTGGGCGCCCCACCTCCTGGTCGCGCTCGTCGAGTTCTTCGCCATCGTCGTCTACTTCTACGCGCCGCGCAGACCCGGCCCGGGCACCGGCATCGTCGACGCCGTCACGGACCCGACGCTCTGGCCGGCGGTCGTCGGGGAGGCGACCCTCGGGTCGTGGAACGAGTTCACGAACACGTGGCTCGGCAGTCAGGGCCACCCGTACCTGCCGTACTTTGAACACTACGTGACGGTACTCGAACAGGGCGCGCTCCCGCTGGTCGCGTTCGCCGTGGTCGGCTTCGTGGCCGCGCGCTACGTCGACGAGCGCCCGCGGGACCTCGTCTCCTTCGCCTTCTACTGGGGTGCGGTCGGCGTCCTCGGCTACCCCCTCGCGACGGACATCAAGGCCCCGTGGGCGACGGTCCACGCCGTCGCGCCGCTCGCCATCCCGGCGGCGGTCGGCGCGGGCCTGCTGTACCGCTGGGGACGGGAGGCGTACGAGCACGACGATTCGAGCGCGACGCTCGCGGCCGGCGTCGTCGTCCTCGTCGTCGCGTGGCAGATAGCGGTCCCCATGGTCGGCGCGGTGTACGTCCACCCGCAGGACGATACGATGATCCCGCCGCTGGGCGAGCAGACGGACAACCACATCGTCCAGTTCGGCCAGCCCGCAGACGGCATCGGGCCGACCCTGGAGAAGATGCAGGCCGTCGCCCGGACGAACGAGGGGACCGACGTGCTCTACTACGGGCACGTCAACGAGAACGGCGATTACATCTTCTACGTGCGCGACGAGGGCGACAACGACCGCATCCCGGCCGCGAGCGGCTGGTACAACCGCCTGCCGCTGCCCTGGTACACGGAACTCGCCGACGCAGAGGTCGAGAGCACGATGGACCAGCAGGACCTGGAGGGCGACCTTCCGCCCGTCGTCATCACGCGCTCGTCGAAGAGAGACCTCGTCTCGGCCCGCCTGGAGGGCTACCGGGCGTACGACGAGGAACTCACGCTCTGGGGGAGCGAGACGACTGTCTTCATCGAAAAGCGCGCGCTCCGTGAGGCGAGAAGCGACTCGGCGTGAGCCGTCTTGGTCCCCGGATGTGCGAGAACGTGTATATCGGCCGAGAGAGTTGGCAAATCTTATGCAGGGGCGACGATAACTGCGGGGTACGATGCGCACGCTCGGCGAACCGCCGACGCTCGGCGTCGTCGGGGGCGGACAGCTCGGCCGGATGCTGGCCGAGGCCGCGTCCCCGCTCGGCGTCGAACTGGTCGTGCTGGACCCGACTCCGGACTGTCCGGCAGCGCCCGTCGTCCGCGAGCAGATAGTCGGCGACTTCGACGACGCCGACGCCCTCGACGAACTGGCGGCGCGCTCGGACGCGCTGACGTTCGAGATAGAGCTCGCCGACCCCGACCTGCTGGAACGGGTCGGCGAGGAACGCGGCGTCCCGGTCCACCCCGACCCGGCCACGCTCCGGACGATACAGGACAAGCTGGTACAGAAGCGCCGCCTGCGAGAGTGGGGCGTTCCGGTGCCGGAGTTCCGGCCCGTCGAGGACCGGGAGGACCTGCTCGCGGCAGGCGAGGAACTCGGCTACCCGATGATGCTGAAGGCCCGTCGCGGCGGCTACGACGGCCGGGGGAACGTCCCCGTCGAGAGCGCCGAGGACGTCGACGACGCGCTCGCCGCCGTGTCGGGCGACCTGATGGTCGAGGCGTTCGTCCCGTTCGAACGCGAACTGTCGGTCATCGCCGTGAAGGGCGACGACGAGGTGGCGACGTTCCCCGTCGGCGAGAACGTGCACGAGGAAGAGATACTCCGGGAGACCGTCGTCCCGGCGCGCACCTCCGAGGACACCCGCGAACGGGCCGAGGCGGTCGCCCGGGACGTGCTGGACGCGATGTCGGGGCGGGGGGTGTACGGTATCGAACTGTTCGAGACGGGCGAGACGCCGCAGGCGTCCCGGAGCGACGGGATTCTCGTCAACGAGATAGCGCCCCGGCCGCACAACTCCGGCCACTTCACCATCGAGGGGGCGCTCACCTCGCAGTTCGAACAGCACGTCCGCGGCGTGCTGGGCTACCCCCTGGGAGCGACCGACCTCCGCGGTCCGGTGGCGATGTCGAACGTGCTGGGCGACGTCGAGGAGCCCCGCCCCGCGGAACTGGCCGGGGTCGACGAGGTGCTCGCCACGCGCGGCGCGAATTTCCACTGGTACGGCAAAGACGAGGTGCGGCCGCTCCGGAAGATGGGCCACGTCACCCTCGTCGGCGAACCGTCCGCCAGCGACCTGCTGGCCGAAGCCCGCGACTGCACCGACGCGCTGACCTTCCGCTGACCGTACACCCATGACCACAGCAGACTCAGTCCAGGACCTGATCGAACAGTTCGAAGCCGAGGCGGAGCGCGACCGCTCGCCCAAGACGACCCCCGACGTGGGGGTGATCATGGGCAGCGACTCGGACCTCGACGTGATGGCCGGCACCGACGCGTCCCCGGGCGCGTACGACGCCCTCACGGAACTCGGCTTCGAGGAGGTCACGGACTACGAGGACCCGCCCGAGGCGCGGTTCACCTTCGAGACGTACGTCGTCTCGGCTCACCGGACGCCCGAACTGATGTACGCGTACGCCGAGACGGCGGAAGCGCGCGGACTGGACGTGATAATCGCTGGGGCCGGCGGCAAGTCGGCCGACCTGCCGAACATGACCGCGTCGCTCGCCTACCCGGTGCCCGTCGTCGGCGTACCCGTCCAGGAGAAGTCGCTGCCCTCCGTCGTGGGGATGCCGACCGGCGCCCCCATCGTCGCGGTGGACGCCGGCAAGTCGTTCAACGCCGCGTTGTCGGCGGCCCAGATTCTCGCTCGCGAACACGACGACCTCCGGGAGCGACTCATCGCGTACCACGACGACCTCCAGGAGAGCGTCGGAAACGTCTCTCGGCAGTTACACGAACGCGGCACGCCGGCGTTTCGGGACCGAGAGTAATCGCCGGCGTCTCGGTCTTTTTTCCGACCGTCCGAGTGCTCGTCCCGTCGAGTCGCTCGCCGGAAATGTAGCGTTACGCGAGAGAAAGCGTCGATTGTCGTATCTACCCACGAGCGGGGCTGAAACCGATGAATCGCAAGAATCAACGCTTATAGGGGTGCGCTCACAAAACACCGCTGCTAGGAGACTCCGGTATGAATCCATGGGTAGCCATTGGCGCGCTGGCACTGGTGGGGCTCCTCATTCCGTTCGGGATGATGGCGGTTTCGAGCCTCCTCAGGCCAACTGTGCCCGAAAAAGGAAAGACGGCCGTGTACGAGAGCGGCGAGGTCCCAACGGGGACGACGCGTATCCGCTTCAACATCCAGTACTACATGGTGGCGTTGCTGTTCGTCGTCTTCGACATCGAGACGGTCCTCATCTTCCCTTGGACCGTCATCTACCAGTCCGCCCTCGACAGCGGGGTCGGACTGTGGAAGGCGCTCGTCCCGATGCTGGTGTTCGTCGGCGTTCTCGTCGTCGGGCTCGTGTGGGCCTGGCGCAACGGCGCAGTACGGTGGGTTCGCACCCCCCGTGATCGGCAACGGAGAGTGGAACAATGAGCAACGAGCCACGCGAGTACATACAATCGAGTACAGACGCACAGACGAAGACCCGCGAGGCCCGAATGGGTGGGGGAACCGACAACCGGTTCAACTCGAAGCTTCGGGAGGCGTTCGGATCGTCGCCGTTCATCCTCACGAAGTTCGACAAGTTCATGAACTGGGTCCGGGGGTCGTCGATGTTCATGCTGCAGTTCGGTATCGCCTGCTGTAGCATCGAGATGATGCACACCTACGCGGTCAAACACGACCTCGACCGCTTCGGGTCGGGAGTGCCGCGGGCGTCGCCGCGCCAGGCCGACGTGATGATCGTCCCAGGAACCATCGTCTCGAAGTTCGGCCCGCGCATGAAGCGCGTCTACGACCAGATGCCCGAGCCGAAGTTCGTCGTCAACATGGGCTCGTGCTCCATCAGCGGCGGACCCTTCCAGGAAGGGTACAACGTCGTCAAGGGCGCGGAAGAGATCATCCCGGTCGACATCCACGTGCCGGGCTGTCCGCCTCGCCCCGAGGCGCTCGTGTACGGCGTCGTCAAGCTTCAGGAGCGCATCGCCAACGGCGAGACGAGTCCCGTGACGGTCAAGCCGTACGAACTGGAGCAGTTCGGTGACCTCGAACAGGACGAGATGGTCGAGAAACTCGCCGACCAGATCGACGAGGAGACGCTCATCATGCGCTACAACTGGGCTGATTCGCCATGAGCAAGCAGGAAGAGATCTCCGGAACGGTCGAGGGGACCAGCGAGGAGGCGCTCGCGGACCTGCTCGGCGACCTGGCTATCGGCCGCGAAGACCACAAGAACGCGCCGGCGTTCGTCGTCCGGCCCGACGAGGTGCAGGACGCGCTGTTCACGCTGCGCGACGAGGCCGGGTTCGACCACCTCTCGATGGTCACCGCACAGGACTACGAGGACCGCTACGAGAGCATCTACCACCTCACGAAGTACGACGACCGCACGCAGGAAGTGAGCGTCGTCGTCCCGACGTCGAGGGAGGACCCGGTCAGCGAGACGGCGGAACCCGTCTACCGCACGGCCGACTGGCAGGAGCGCGAGGCGTACGACCTCGTCGGCGTCGAGTACGAGGGTCATCCGGACCTGCGGCGCATCCTCCTGCCCGAGACGTGGCAGGGCCATCCGCTGAGTTCGAACTACGACCAGGACCGGCCCCAGCTCGTCCCCCTCCAGGAGCACCAGAACCCGCTTCAGGGGAGCCACCACGACGAGGAGTCGGACACGATGTTCCTCAACATCGGTCCGCACCACCCCGCGACCCACGGAGTGCTCCACCTCAAGACGACCCTCGACGGCGAGGAAGTCGCCGACGTGGAGCCGGACATCGGTTACCTCCACCGTTGCGAGGAGCAGATGGCCCAGAACGGGACCTATCGGCACCAGATCATGCCGTACCCGGACCGCTGGGACTACGCGTCGGCGGGCCTGCTCAACGAGTGGGCCTACGCTCGCGTCGCGGAGGACCTCGCGGACATCGACGTACCGGAGTACGCCCAGATAATCCGCACGATGGGTGCGGAGATCTGTCGCATCGCGTCGCACATGCTCGCGCTCGGGACGTTCTGTCTCGACGTGTACGGCGACTTCACGGCCATCTTCATGTACGCGATGCGGGACCGCGAGAAGGCCCAGAACATCCTCGAAGATCTCACCGGCCAGCGGATGATGTTCAACTACTTCCGGCTCGGCGGGGTCGTCTGGGACATTCCCGAACCGCGCGACGAGTTCTTCGGGAAGGTCCGGGACTTCCTCGACGACCTGCCGGGAGCGCTCGAGGAGTACCACGACCTCATCACCAGCAACGAGATATTCCAGACCCGGACGGTCGGCACGGGCATCCTCGAACCCGAGACCGCCAAGCAGTACGGCGCGACGGGTCCCGTCGCCCGGGCGTCGGGCATCGACTACGACCTGCGCCGGGACGACTCCTACGGCTACTACGACGAACTCGACTGGAACGTCGTCACCGAGGACGGCTGCGACAACTTCTCCCGACTGCTCGTGCGCATGCGCGAGGTCGAGGAGTCCGCGAAGATTATCGAGCAGTGCGTCGACCTGCTCGAAGACTGGCCCGAAGAGGAACGCGAGATACAGGCCAACGTGCCGCGTACGCTCAAGCCGGACGCGGACACCGAGGTGTACCGGGCGGTCGAGGGTGCGAAGGGCGAACTCGGCATCTACATCCGCGCCGACGGGACCGACAAACCGGCGCGGTTCAAGATCCGGAGTCCGTGCTTCTGTAACCTCTCGGCGCTCCACGAGATGTCCAACGGCGAGTACATTCCGGACCTCGTCGCCACGCTCGGTAGCCTCGACGTGATTCTCGGGGAGGTCGACCGATGAACGTCCTGCTACCGCTTCAGCAGGGCGGCGGCAAGAAGATGCTGCCCGAGACCATCGGCCAGTGGCTGTTCGGCAGCCAGATGACCGCGTGGCAGGAGCTGATAGCGGCGTTCCTCGGCGCGTTCATCATCGGCAATATCATGCTGGCGATGACGGGCGTCGCCGGACCGTGGGCCAAGCGGAAGATAACGGCGTCGTTCACCGACCGCATCGCGGTCAACCGCGTCGGTCCGTTCGGCCTGCTCATCATCGTCGCCGACGCCGTCCGCCTGCTGAGCAAGGAGCTCATCATCCCCGACGGCGCGGACCGCCCGGCGTTCGACGCCGCACCGGTCGTGATGGCCGGGTCGGCGCTGCTCGGGTTCGCCGTCATCCCGATGGGCTCTATTTTCGGCGTCAACGTGCAACTGGCCGACCCCGAGACCGGGCTCGCGTACGTGTTCGCGGTGGCGTCCATCGCGACGCTCGGCGTGACGATGGGCGGCTACGCGTCGAACAACAAGTACTCGATGCTCGGGGCGCTCCGGGCGGTCGCACAGAACATCGCGTACGAGATTCCCCTCGTCATCACCGCAGCGTCGGTGGTCATCTTCACGGGGACGCTCCAGACGAGCCAGATCGTCGCCCAGCAGCAGGAGACGCTCGTCAACATCGGCGGACTGGCGATTCCGGCCTGGTTCGCGTTCGTCAACCCGTTCGCGTTCGTGCTGTTCCTGGTGGCGAACCTGGCGGAGATCGGACGCAACCCGTTCGACATCCCGGAAGCACCGACGGAAATCGTCGCCGGGTACCAGACGGAGTACTCCAGCGTCTACTTCGTCCTGTTCTACCTCGGCGAGTTCCTGCACATCTTCCTCGGCGGTGCGATAATCGCCACCGTCTTCCTCGGCGGTCCGGACGGCCCGATACTGCCGGGCTTCATCTGGTTCGTCATCAAGATCTGGGCGTTCTTCCTGTTCACGCAGTGGGCGCGGTCGGCCGTGCCGCGCGTCCGCATCGACCAACTCATCGAGATCGGCTGGAAGGGCATGCTCGTCCTTAGCTTCGCCAATCTCGTCCTCACGGCCGTCATCGTAGGGGTGATGCTCTAATGATCGGAGTCCTGAAATCAATGGCAACAACGATGAAGCACGCACTGGACGGGTCCACGTTCACGGTCGAGTACCCGGACGTGGCACCCGAAGTAAGCCCGCGGTTCCGCGGGGTCCACAAGTTCAGCCAGGAGCGCTGCATCTGGTGTCGCCAGTGCGAGAACGTCTGTCCGAACGATACGATTCAGATCGTTCAGGACGACCAGCGCAACGGCGAGCAGTACAACCTCCACATCGGACAGTGTATCTACTGTCGACTGTGCGAGGAGGTCTGTCCCGTCGACGCCATCCTGCTCACCCAGAACTTCGAGTTCACGGGCGACACCCGGGACGAACTGGTGTACAATAAAGAACAGCTGAAGAACGTACCGTGGTACAAGGACATCGACCCGCTCGAATCGCGAGAACCCGACCGCGGTGCGTGGATCGGCGAAGGCGAAGGCGAGGTCGACTATCAGTAATCACGCCCGTCTCGAAATGTTGAAAGGGCGTTTCTACGAATCAACAAGGTGACTGAAATGGCATACGAGATGATTGCGTTTGGTCTGTTCGCCCTGGTAACGGTAGCGAGCAGTCTGGGCGCTGTCCTGGTGCGGGACGTGTGGCACTCCGCGCTGCTGCTCGGCGTGTCGCTGCTGAGCTTCGCCGTCCACTACGTGATGTTACAGGCGGAGTTCGTCGCGGCGATGCAGATTTTGGTGTACGTCGGCGGCGTGCTGGTACTCATCACGTTCGCAGTGATGCTCACACGTCAACAGAGTAGTACAGAGGAGGTGACCAACGCATGACCTCGCGTCCGCGACTACGGAGCACGTCGACCATGCTCCGCGGCGTCGTCGCCGTGGCGCTGTTCGTCGTTCTCGCCGTCGTGTTCCTCGGCGCGTCATTCGGTGACGCGACCGGGTTCCCGAACGGCGCGAACATCACCGCCAGCATCGGCTACGCGATGTTCAACCTGTTCGGCATCGGCGGCGAACAGATCGTCGAGAGCGAGGGGTTCCTCGTCGCGTTCGAGATAATCGACCTGGTGCTCGTCGCTGCGCTGGCGGCGGCCGTGATGCTGGCGCGTCGCGAGGAGGCCGGCGCGATCATGACGCCGCTCCGCGCTGACGGCGGCGAACCGGACGAGACGACGACCGACGGAGGTGACGAGTGATGGCGGTTCCGGTCGAAAACTACCTGCTGCTTTCGGCGGCCGTGTTCTGTATCGGACTGTTCGGTATCCTCACGCGCGAGAACGCGCTGATGTTCCTCATCAGCGTCGAACTGATGCTGAACGCCGCGAACATCAACCTCGTCGCGTTCTCCCACTACCACGGCAACGTCACCGGTCAGACGTTCAGCCTGTTCACGCTGGCGCTGGCCGCAGCCGAGGTCGCAGTGGGTATCGGTATCATCCTCGTGCTGTATCGTAACTTCAAGGACGTCGACGTGACCCAGGCGACAACGATGAGGTGGTAAAGATGGCGGCAACTGCATTCGAACTGGTTCCGGTTATCGCACTGCTGCCGTTCGTATCGTTCCTGATCGCGCTCTTCGGCGGCGAGTTCGCCAGGAAGATGCTCCCGAAGGGCGGGGCGCTGCCCGGTATCATCGCTATGGGCGGGTCGCTCCTGCTGTCGGGGTGGGCGGCCCTGACGGTCGCGGGCGGCCAGACGTACCACCGACAGATTACGTGGGTCGTCGGTAACGGCACCTTCGACCTGCACTTCGGCGTCTTCGTCGACCCGCTGTCGGCGATGATGCTCGTCATCGTCTCGCTCGTCTCGTTCCTCGTCCACATCTTCAGTCTCGGTTACATGAACGACGAGGACGAGATAGGGCTACCGCGGTACTACGCCGGCCTCGGCCTGTTCAGCTTCAGCATGCTCGCGTTCGTGTTCGCCGACAACCTGCTGATGGCGTTCATGTTCTTCGAGCTGGTCGGGCTGTGCTCGTACCTGCTCATCGGGTTCTGGTTCCGCCAGCCGGCGCCGCCGAGCGCGGCGAAGAAGGCGTTCCTCGTCACCCGCTTCGGTGACTACTTCTTCCTCATCGGCGTCGTCGGCGTGTTCGCAACGTTCGGTACGGCGACCTTCGTCGGCGACCACTCGTTCGTCCACGCGGCCGAGCAGGCGCTCGGCGAGGGCGGTGCGGGCGAGGTGACCACGTTCTTCGGGCTCGACCCGCAGGCGTGGTTCGCCGTGCTCGGACTGCTCGTGCTGGGCGGCGTCATCGGCAAGTCGGCGCAGTTCCCGCTGCACACGTGGCTGCCCGACGCGATGGAGGGTCCGACCCCCGTCTCCGCGCTCATCCACGCGGCGACGATGGTCGCGGCCGGCGTCTACCTCGTCGCCCGGATGTACGGGTTCTACGCCCTGCTGCCGACGGTGCTCGCCATCATCGCGTTCGTCGGCGGGTTCACCGCACTGTTCGCGGCGACGATGGGCGTCGTCAAGGACGAGATAAAGCAGGTGCTGGCGTACTCGACCATCTCCCAGTACGGGTACATGATGCTCGGCCTGGGAGCCGGCGGCTACGTCGCGGCGACCTTCCACCTGATGACCCACGCGTTCTTCAAGGCCCTGCTGTTCCTCGGTGCCGGGTCCGTCATCATCGCCATGCACCACAACGAGGACATGTGGGACATGGGCGGCCTGAAGAACCACATGAAGGTGACGTACTACACCTTCCTCTCGGGGTCGCTCGCCCTGGCGGGCATCGTCCCGTTCGCGGGCTTCTGGTCGAAGGACGAGGTGCTGTACGAGGCGCTCGTCCACGGCATGGAGAACGAAATCCTGCTCGCGGCGTACGCCATGGGGCTGCTCGCGGTGTTCTTCACCGGGTTCTACACGTTCCGGATGGTGTTCCTCACCTTCCACGGCGAACCCCGGACCGACACCGCTCGTGACCCCCACGGCGTCCGCTGGAACGTGAAGGGACCGCTCGTCGTGCTCGGCGTCCTCGCGGCGACAGCCGGGTTCGTCAACATGGTGCCGGTCGCGGAGCTGACCGGCGCGCACATCGAGTACCTCCACGCGTGGCTCAACGGTCCGGTGGAGGCGACCAGCGCCCACCACTACGGCGACCTGCTCTCCGAGGTCGCCGGCTACGAGGCGGCCGAGGGCGTGTCGCCGCTCGTGCCGGGCGCGGTGAGTCTCGCCCTCGCGCTGGCGGGCGCGGGACTGGCGTGGGCGCTCTACAACGAGGACTCGCCCGAGCCGCACACGGACAAGCTCGGCAGCGCGAAGACCGTACTGTTCAACAACTACTACCAGGACGAGTACCAGGTCTGGCTGGCCGAGGGCGTCACGCTCCCGCTCGCGCGGGCCGCCGACAAGTTCGACCAGGGCGTCATCGACGGCGTCGTCAACGGCGTCTCCAGCGTGAGCCTCTTCGGTGGGAGTCGCGTCAAGCGCGTCCAGAGCGGCGTCGTGACGAACTACGCCCTCCTGCTCGTGTTGAGCTTCGTCGTCCTGCTCGTCGTCATCGGCTTCACGGGAGGTTGGTTCTGAAATGTGGATCGAAGCGCTAATCGCGACTACGCTGGTCAGCGCGTTCGTCGTCTTCGTCGCCCCCAATCGGGTCGCGGGGAAGCTTGCGTTCGCGCTGAGCCTGCTCCCGACGGCCGGGAGCATCTGGATGTACAGTCGGTTCGGCTCGACCGGCGCGGAAGGCAACGCCCTGCTGGGCGGTAGCCTCGCCTTCGAGACGAACGCCAACTGGCTCGCACTCGGGCCGTACTCGCTGAACTGGCACGTCGGCCTCGACGGCATCAGCATGCCGCTGCTCGTACTGACGACGGTGCTCACCCCGCTCGCTATCCTGGCGGCGTGGACGCCCATCGACGAGCGCCAGAGCCAGTTCTACGGCCTGATGCTGTTCATGGAGACGAGCCTGCTCGGCGTCTTCGCGGCGCTCGACTTCTTCGTCTGGTTCGTCTTCTGGGAGATGGTCCTGGTGCCGATGTATCTGCTCATCGGCGTCTGGGGCGGCCCGCGCCGCAAGTACGCGGCGATCAAGTTCTTCGTGTACACGAACGTCGCCTCACTGGTGATGTTCATCGGGTTCATCGCGCTCGTGTTCGGACTGGGCGACTCGGTGACGTCGATGGACATGCCGGCCATCGCCCAGGCGCTCAACGACGGCGGCATGACAGGGTTCGCCGGCGTGGGCGCGAACACCCTGAAGGTACTGGCGTTCTTCGCCATGTTCCTCGGGTTCGCGGTGAAGGTCCCGGTCGTCCCGTTCCACACGTGGCTGCCGGACGCCCACGTCGAGGCCCCGACGCCGGTCTCCATCATGCTGGCCGGCGTCCTGCTGAAGATGGGCACGTACGCGCTGTTGCGGTTCAACTTCACGATGCTGCCGGGCGTGGCGCGCGACTACGCGCTGCTCATCGCCCTGTTCGCCGTCGTGAGCGTCATCTACGGCGCGATGCTGGCGCTCGCCCAGACGGACCTCAAGCGCATCGTCGCGTACTCCTCGGTGTCCTCGATGGGGTACGTCATCCTCGGCCTCGTCGCGTACACGATGTACGGTGTCGGCGGTGCGACCTTCCAGATGGTCGCCCACGGGCTCATCTCGGGTCTGATGTTCATGGCGGTCGGCGTCATCTACAACACGACCCACACCCGGATGGTCTCGGACATGTCCGGGCTCGCCGACCGGATGCCCATCACCGTCGCGGTGTTCGTCGCGGGCGCGTTCGGCTACATGGGTCTGCCGCTGATGGCCGGTTTCGCCGCGGAGTTCTTCATCTTCGTCGGCGCGTTCGAGTCGACCGTGCTCGCCGGCACCGTGCTGGGGACGAACGGTCTCGCCATCATCACGGCGATAGCGATGTTCGGCATCGTCATCGTCGCCGGCTACCTGCTGATGGCGATGCAGCAGACGCTGTTCGGGCCGTTCGAGGTCGAGACCGACTACGACGTCGGCCGCGCGGCGTTCCACGACGTCGCGCCCCTCGTGGTGCTCGTCCTGCTGGTCATCCTGCTCGGGGTCGACCCGAACATATTCTACACGATGATCCAGGACGCGGTCCGTGACATCCCCACCGTTGCCCAGGCCGCGGCGACGGGAGGTGGTCACTGATGGCGTTCCAGTGGCCGACGTGGTCCGCGATAGCGCCCACGCTCGTCCTCGGCCTGACCGCCATGCTGCTGTTCGTCGTGGACAGCATCTGGCCCGACTCGACGAACCGGGGGCTGCTGTCCGGCATCGCGACCGTCGGGTCGGTCGTCGCGCTCGGCATCACCGGCTGGTTCCTCAGCGCCAGTACGGGCGAGGAGGCCATCACGATGTACAACGGCGCGCTGGTCGTCGACACGATGAGTCTGTTCTTCGTGCTCATCTTCACCAGCGTCACCGCGCTGGTGACGGTGGCGAGCTACGACTACCTGCGTGACCACTCCTACCAGGCGGAGTACTACGCGCTGGTCATGCTGGCCGCGACGGGCATGACGCTGATGGCGAGCGCCAACAGCCTCGCCGTCGTGTTCGTCAGCCTCGAACTCGCCAGCCTGCCGTCGTACGCGCTGGTCGCCATCCTCAAGCAGAACCGCGGCAGCGTCGAGGCAGGTCTGAAGTACTTCCTCATCGGCGCGCTGTCGTCGGCTATCTTCGCCTACGGCATCAGCCTCGTCTACGGCGTCACCGGGTCGCTGCGGCTGTCCCAGGTGGCGTCGGTGCTCGCTGGCAGCGGCTGGGACGGCGTCTCGGGCGTGCTCGGCGTCGGCGTGCTGATGGTGCTCGGCGGGTTCGCCTTCAAGACCGCCTCGGTGCCGTTCCACTTCTGGGCGCCCGAGGCGTACGAGGGCGCACCCGCGCCCATCTCGGCGTTCCTCTCGTCGGCCTCGAAGGCCGCCGGGTTCGCCGTCATGTTCCGCGTGTTCACCACCGCGTTCCCCTTCGAGGCCGTCGCCGCGACGGTCGACTGGGTGCTGGTGTTCCAGATACTCGCGGTCGTGACGATGACGCTCGGTAACCTCGCCGCCGCGACCCAGGACAAGGTCAAGCGCATGCTGGCGTACTCGTCCATCGGGCACGCGGGCTACGCACTCATCGGGCTGGCGGCGCTGTACGGCCCGAACGCGAACAACGAGTGGGTGATGGGCGGTGCGATGGTCCACCTGCTCGTCTACGGCTTCATGAACACGGGCGCGTTCCTGTTCATCGGCCTGGTCGAGCACTGGGAACTCGGCCGCACCTTCGAGGACTACAACGGTCTGGCCAAGCAGGCGCCCGTCGCCTGCGTCGCCATGACGGCGTTCATGTTCAGCCTCGCCGGCCTGCCGCCGTTCGCGGGCTTCATGAGCAAGTACGTCCTCTTCGCGGGCGCGGTCGGTGCCGGCTTCTGGTGGCTCGCTGCCCTCGGCGCGGCCAACAGCGCGCTGTCGCTGTTCTACTACAGCCGTGTCGTGAAGGCGATGTGGATAGAGGACCCGTCGGGCGAGTTCGAGATGGAGAGCCGCCCGGTCGGACTCTACGCGGCCATCGTCGCCGCCGCCATCATGACGGTGGCGCTGCTTCCGGTGTTCGGTCCCGCCACCAAGGAGGCGTTCGCCGCCGCGGCGGCGCTGTTCGCCTGACCGGCGCAGGACCGCTCCCGTCGCTCTTCTCGTTTTTCCCGTCTCTCGCCCACCAGCGTCGACGCCGCCGCTTCGTCCGGTCGACGCGGTTCGGAGACCGAACCACTCAAATCCGCGGTTGCCAACCACGCGGGTATGGGCGAACCGCGCGAACCACGCGAGGAACAGGTAGCGGAAGTGCTCGACAGGCTCTACGAGGCGTACCCCGACTCCACTATCTCGCTGAACTTCTCGAACCGGCTCGAACTGCTCATCGCGGTCATGCTCTCGGCGCAGTGCACGGACGAACGCGTCAACGAGGAGACGGCGGACCTCTTCGAGAAGTACGAGACGGTCGAGGACTACGCGAACGCAGACGTGGACGAGCTATCGGAGGACATCGGCTCCATCACCTACCACAACAGCAAGGCCGACTACATCGTCAGCTCCGCCCGGACCATGCTGGAGGAGCACGACGGCGAGGTCCCGGACACGATGGACGAACTGACCGAACTGAAAGGCGTCGGGCGCAAGACGGCGAACGTCGTCCTCCAACACGGTCACGACGTGGTAGAGGGCATCGTCGTCGACACCCACGTCCAGCGCATCTCGCGACGTCTCGCCATCACGGAGGAGGAACGCCCGAAGGCCATGGAGCAGGACCTGATGTCCGTCGTCCCCGAAAAGGACTGGCAGCAGTACACGCACCTGTTGATCAGCCACGGCCGCGAGACCTGCACCGCGCGCAGTCCGGACTGCGGCGACTGCGTGCTTGAGGACCTCTGTCCGTCGTCGAAGCTCGACCACGACGTCGACCTCGCCAGCGGCGAGTCGTGGGACGAGCGTTAGGTCCTCGCGGCGTTCAGAGCGCGACATACTTGATGACGTAGCGGCCGATTCCCAGCGCCCACGCCAGGAGCCAGAAGACGACGTAGCCCGCGACGCCGGCGCGGAGCCGCCAGCGCCACGAGGACATGTCCTCGTGTAGTTCGTCGATGTCGACATCGCGGTCGGGTGCGTCGTACATGTCGTGGTTGCGCTTGACCTGGAAGATGCGGACGATGCCGGTGAGCGCGAACACGAGCATCGCGTACGCCTGCAGTCCGAGGAAGGCGTGGACCGCCGCGAGGCCGCCGAGCTGGGAGACGAAGCGGGGGAGCATCCAGCCGAGGACCGGCACCGTCGTCAGCAGGAGTCCGACGACGATGAACCGGAGGTGGTGGGTGAGCACGTCCCAGGTGACGACCTCGGCGTCGACGATTATCCACGCGCCGTAGAGGTAGAACGGGAAGCTCGCGGTGACTACCAGCGCGACCACCGTCGCCACCGCCGCGTCGCTCACCATGCGAGGGGGTTGGACCGAGCGGCGTTAAACTGTGCGGAACATCGCTGGACGAATCCGGCGTGCGACGCCCGGATTTCGGCGTGTGAACGCCCCGGTCGCCGCTCCCGGCTCCCTGATGTCAGAAGACGTTTAGCCGTCGAACCGTAAGGTCAACACGATGGCTGACTCCGACAGTGGGACGCAGGCAGGGGATGCCGACGACGAGTCCCGCGAGGAACTCCGCCGCGAGGTCGAAGGAAAGTACGACTTCGACGATTTCGGCCCCGAGGACATGGCGGAGATGGACCTCGAGGAGTGGGAGGCCGCGTTCGACCCCGACTCGTGGATCACGGGCGACCGCCTGCTCGACAGGGTCGAGGCCGACCTCCGGAATCGGATAGCGAACCGGGACGTGTTCGCGGTTCTCGAACGCGTCACCCGGGACGGCCAGTCCCAGTTGCTCGCCTACTCCGACGAGGGGTACGCTATCGTCTACCCGGACGGGAGCGTCGAGGGGAGCGGGACCGTGCTCCGAGACGTGAAGCCGACTATCGCCCTGGCGTCGATGGAGGAGTACGACGTGCCCGACGCCCCCGACGAGGCCCTGCCGGACCCCGACGAGGTGCCGGAGGGCAGCGGCGAACTGGGGAACAAGCTGATGGGAATCATCGCCGGCATACACGTCGTCGCGGGCATCGGGATGCTCGTCGCGTGGGTGGTAGTGAGTCTCGGCATTCTCGACGTGTCCCGGAACATCCGGCAGGCGTCGGCGCTGCTGGCGGTGGTCGGTGGCGGATTCCTCCTCTTCGGCCTGTTCGTCCTTCTGCTGGTCGCGAACGCGCGGCTCTCCGACCGCTTCCGTTCGGAGGAGTACCGCAACCGACTTCGGAACGCCGGCGTGGAGTCGGGCGAACGCCCCGACTTCCTGCCGATAGACGACGATGACGCAGAGACGGACGCGGACGATTGACGGCGAAATCGCCGTCAGTCCGACGGCATCGGTGGCTTTAAGCAATTCCCATCCTGAGTTCGGACTGTATGAAGAGGCGGGACTTTCTACTGGCGGCCAGCGGCGTGGCCGGCGGAACAGCCGCGACTGCGTCCGCTGCCGCCCAGGAGACGACGACGTCGGGAGGTGGTAACCAGTCGGGCGGCAACGGGACGACTGGTGGTAACCAGACCGGCGGCAACGGTACCAGCGGGAACAACTCCAGCGGTAACCAGTCGGAAGGGGGTGGCGGAGGCGGTGGCGGTCCGACGAAGACGGTGAAGGTCGTCGACAACGCGTTCGAACCCCAGGAGATCTCCGTCACTCCCGGCACGACGGTGAAGTGGGTCTGGGAAGGGAACGGCCACAACATCGTCGTCCAGAACCAGCCCAGCGGTTCTAACTGGCAGGGGACGGAGGGCGGCGAGTCGAAGCTGTACGACTCGGGCCACACCCACGAGCACACGTTCGAGGCCACCGGGTCCTACGAGTACTACTGTGCCCCCCACAAGGCGCTGGGAATGACGGGCACCATCAGCGTCGGCAGCGGCGGTGGCGGCGGTGGCGGCGGCGGCGAGGAGGAAGCCGACCCCGAGGAGATGGGCGTCGCGTTCCAGGCCCACTACGTCGGCATCGCGACGATTCTGATGATGATAGTCTCGCTCATCTACACGTTCTTCTTCCTGAAGTACGGCGAATCCGCACACACGAGCGGAGGTGGACAGTAAATGTCATCGACAGGTAACAGTTACGGCGACATCCACCGCTACGAACCGGCTCGCGAGAGCACGACGGCAGCTATCGCCATCGTCCTGTTGACGATCATCGAGGTCGTGTTCGTCGGCCTGTTCACCTACGGCCTCCTCAACGGCTGGGGGCTGTCGGAGGTCGGCAACATGTATCTCGGAGGTATCCTCGCGGTCGTGTTCATCGACCTCGCGTTCATCCTGATGCTGTACCGCAAGGAGTTCCTCCCCGACGTGATGATCGTCAAGAAGCGTCGTCGCAAGTGGGAGGACCTCTACGTGCGCGAAGGGCAGCAGTACGGTACCGAGTCGGTCGGTGACGCGTGGGAGCAGTTCAAGAAAGCAGTCTACCCCTACTACAAACGATAAAAATGGCAGAAGAGGACAAATATCCAGAGAGTACAGGTCGCCGTCGTTTCGTCAAAGGCGTCGTCGGTAGCGGGACGCTCGCTGCCGCCGGCGTCACCGGGGCGACAGCGTTGAAGGCGACGACCGCCCCGACCGGCGAAGGTGGCGGTATCACGAAGTTCATGGGGATGGAGAACACGGCCGGTCCCGCTCCCCGCGGGATGCCCCAGGTCCCGATCGAGATCGACGACGAGGGATACCTCAAGGGCATGATGCCGAAAGCAGAGACCAAGACGGAGCAGGGTCGGGAAGTAACGGTCGCCGAGAAG
Source organism: Halomicrococcus pelagicus (assembly GCF_050954125.1). Lineage (NCBI taxonomy): Archaea > Methanobacteriati > Methanobacteriota > Halobacteria > Halobacteriales > Haladaptataceae > Halomicrococcus > Halomicrococcus pelagicus. Next base: position 40,702 of record NZ_JBPBWC010000005.1, read on the forward strand.
GAGATCGGCGGCATCACCTACTCGCCCAAGTGGTTCCAGTACTGCGGCGTCCAGACGTACAAGGGCATCGACCCGGAGGCAGACCAGGACAACTACTTCCGGTACAAGGAAGGTTCCAAGTTCGACTGGCAGAGCCAGGAGGTCAGCGCGGGCGACAAGGTCCACGTCGACGACTTCAGCGACTACGAGAGCTGGGGGAACGGCATCGGGAAGTCCGGCCTCGGCAAGCCGGCGATGGTCACCTGGCGGTCCCAGGACGTTCCTGCGAGCGATACGATAACGGTACAGATCATCCGGAGCAAGCGGGTCGAGAAGATGTCCGGCGAGAGCAAGTGGCTCAAGGAGAGCACGGAGAAGGGGTTCATCGCCAACCTGAACAAGTGCACCCACTTCTGCTGTGTCCCGTCGTTCAAGGGCATCTCTGGGTCCGCCAAGTTCGGGGCGGAGAACATGATATACTGCCCGTGCCATCAGTCGGTCTACGACCCGTTCTCGATCGTCGAGCTATCGTTCACGGCGCTCCCCCGCCCGGAGGACGAATGACATGAGTCTCGAACCGAAAGACGAACACGACCACGGCGAGTGGCTCAAGGAGAAGGACCTGACGCCGATAGAGACGACGTTCCTCACGACGTTGATCTGGATGGACCGGCGGTTCCGCATCGTGGACTACCTTGAGCTGCTGGAGACGCTGTACTACCGGGTCAACCTCCAGATGCCGAAGAGCCACACCGAACAGTACGGGCTGGACAACAAGTTCTGGTACTGGTACCCCCTCTACGCGCTCGGGAGCTTCTCGACGCTCGCGTACGTGGTGGCCGCCATCAGCGGCGCGCTGCTCGGGTTCTACTACTCGCCGTCGACGGCGGGCGACCCGTCGGCCGCGTACAACCAGCTAACCTTCATCATGACGGAGCTGAACTTCGGGTTCATGCTCCGGAGCCTCCACCGCTGGTCCGCGCAGGTGATGGTCGCCGCGGTGTTCCTGCACATGCTCCGCGTCTACTTTACGGGCGCGTACAAGGAACCCCGCGAACTCAACTGGATACTGGGCATCGTGCTCATCAGCCTGACGATGGTGTTCGGGTATACCGGCTACCTCCTGACGTGGGACCAGCTGGCGTACTGGGCCGGCCAGATCGGCGTCGAGATGAGCCTCTCCATCCCGCTGATAGGCGAGTGGGTCGCCCAGCTGATATTCGGCGGGTTCAGCCCGGGACAGCCCACGCTACAGCGGATGTACATCATGCACGTGTTCCTGCTCCCGTTCGTCGTGACCACGCTCATCGCGGTCCACATCGGCATCGTCTGGATGCAGGGCATCGCTGAACCACACTAACCATGACCGACGACAACGAACCGCAGACCGACGGAAGCGGCACCGGCATCGTCCCGCCGGACGACGAGACCCCCTCGTGGCTGGAGCGCAAGCAGCGCACGCAGGGGCTCTCCCGGCTGACGTACGAATACTTCGAGCGGGCCCGTCGCGAGGACCAGGACCTCCGACAGGAGTCCAGCTACGTCGAGCGCGACGTGCTGGCGTTCCCGACGTGGCCCCACGAGATGATCAGGAACCTCTCCATCACGAGCTTCTTCGTGGGGATGATCCTGTTTCTCTCCGCGACGCTCCCGCCCCACCTCGGCGCGCCGGCGGACCCGAGTTCCACGCCGGCCATCATCCTGCCCGACTGGTATCTCTACTGGTCGTTCGGCCTGCTGAAACTCGGCCCGCTCAACCCGGAGCTCGCCATCCTCGGCGGCGAGAAGCTGATGGCGGACCGTACGTACGGCGTCGTCGCGAACGTCGTCGTGGTCGGCATCATCGCCATCGTCCCCTTCCTGAACAAGGGGAGCGCCAGACGGCCCGTCGAACAGCCGTTCTGGGCGGCCGTCGGCATCTTCGGTGTCACGTTCGCTCTCACCATCAGCGGACTGTCCATCAAAAACCTGCTGCCGATCAACTCTCACCTCGCGTTCGACCTGACGTTCCTGCTGCCGTTCGTCGCCGGCTTCATCAGTTACGCGGTGCTGAAGGCGATGCGCGAGGGGTACATGTTCAGCCTGAACCGGCGGTACTACCGACTCCGGCCGCCGAAATAACCCTCTTCTCGCATGCCTGCTTCCGGCGCAGACGACGACGGGTCCGAGAGGAGCGTCTCCGACGACGACTCCATCGTTCGGGAGACCGACGACGGCATCGTCGCGCGCGAAGTCGTCGTCCCGCTCCGGGTGTACAAGGCGGTGACCGTGTTCTCGACGCTGTTCGCGGTCGCGACGGTCGTCGGTGGATTCATCGTGCTCGACGTGGCGACGAACCGGGCGCGAGCGAGCTTCGAGGAGATGAACGTCCCGCTGGCGTTGGCCGGACTGGCGCTCATCGTCGCCGGCTCGGTGGTGTACGCCTTCTCGACCCGGTTCCGGGCCGAGGGAATGGGAAAGCCTAAAGACGACTCCAACGAACAGTCGAACAATGGCTGACGAATTCGCCAAGGGGCTCGGGATCGCCACGACGGCGGGCCTGGCCTGGATGGTCATCTCGGGCTGGTACACGACGCCGGGGTTCGAGGACACGCAACTCATCGGCGAGGTTCCGGAGGGGCTCGGCCTGTACGGCAACCTCGCTATCGTCCTGCGGGAAGTGTTCTTCTGGCTCGCCATCTTCGGGATGCTCCTGTTCTGGGTGGTCATCCCGGCGTTCCAGAAGGCCCGCGAAGCGTACGCGTAACGACCGACGAACGTCCCGCGTCTCCGTCTCCTCTTCTGCTGCGGCGAATCGTCTCCGCCGACCGTCCGAATCGCCCGTACAGCCCTCGACGGCGCGAGCGGAGCGGACGTCCCGCTACTCCAGCGAGAGGCCGGGATGCCAGCGGTCGACGCGGGCGTCGGCCTTGACGTCGTCCATGCGCGAGAGCAACTTCACAGCGAGACTCGCCGTCTCGGCCGCCCGGTGTTCGCCTTCCGTCCGGAACTCGCCGGTTTCGCGGTTGGCGTACACGGAACAGACCGCGCCCGCGCGGAGGCCGTAGACGCTGGCGATGGTCATGATGGCGCTCGCCTCCATCTCGATGTTCTTCACGTTCGCTTCCTTCAGGTGCTCGACGAGGTCCTCGCTGCCCTCGGCGCGGAACCCTTCGAATCCGGGCCGCCCCTGACCGGCGTAGAAGCTGTCGGCGCTCATCGTCACGCCCGCGTGATAGTTGTAGTCCAGTCGTTCGGCGGCGGCGACGAGCGCTGCGACCACCTCGTAGTCGGCGATGGCGGGGTAGTCTTCCCGGACGTACTCGTCGCTGGTTCCCTCCTGGCGGACGCCGCCAGTCGTGATGACGAGGTCGCCGACGTCCATATCAGGCTGTATCGCGCCGCAGGAGCCGACGCGGAGGAAGGTGTCCGCGCCGACGCGGGCGAGTTCCTCGACGGCGATGGCGGCGGACGGACCGCCGATACCCGTCGAGGTCACGGAGACGGGCGCGCCGTCGTACTCGCCGGTGACCGTGCGGTACTCGCGGTGGCGAGCGACCTCCTCGGCCTCGTCCCAGAACTGCGTTATCTTGTCGACTCGTTCGGGATTGCCGGGGAGCAACACGGCGTCGGCGACGTCGCCCTCGCCGACCTCGAGGTGGTACTGCACGTCGTCGTTGGGGTCCTCACTGTCGTCCATGCCGGCCTATCGCTCCCGGCCGAAATATGTTCTTCCGTCTACGGCGCGGCCGGGGTCGTCGCGAGCCAGTCGCGTTCGTCCGCGTCCCTACCCGAGCATCTCCTCGGTGATGGTGTTCGGCAGGAGTTCGCCGAGCGCGTACTCGCTCGTACCGTCGCCTTCGTCGCAGACGACGGGGAAGTCGTCGTCGCAGAACTCCGCGAGCGTCTGCCGGCACATCCCGCAGGGGGTGACGCCGTCCCGGCGGGCGGAACTGACGGCCAGTCGGTCGAACTCCCGGTGCCCCTCCTTGACCGCCTCCGCGACGGCGACCTCCTCGGCGTGCAGGGAGTTGCTGTAGTTCGCGTTCTCGATGTTACAGCCGACGTACACCGTGCCGTCCGCGGTCCGGAGCGCCGCCCCGACTGGGTAGTCCGAGTAGGGGACGTGTGCGTTCGCCTGCACTTCGCGTGCGGCCTCGAGAAGTTCGTCCATACCGCTACTGCGTGACCGCGCCTCAAATAACGAGCGAAGGCTGTCGTCGCCCGGGGAGCACGCCCGCCCGCGGTGCCCGGGCCCGTCTCGGGACAGAGCCGGCGCGCGTTTCCCCTGCCCCGCGACTTTTCACCCTGTAGCGGCTACGACCGACGATGAGCCAGCAAGCCGCGACCGACACGCTCGTCGTCTACAGCGACTACGTCTGCCCGTTCTGTTATCTCGGCAGGGCGTCGCTCGAACGGTACCGGGAGCAACGCGACGACTCGCTGGACGTGGAGTGGCGCGTCTTCGACCTCCGGGGCGGCAAGCGCGACGACGACGGGGAGATAGACCACGACGCCGACGACGGCAAGGACGAGGAGTACTACGAGCAGGCCCGGCAGAACGTCGAACGTCTGCGGGAGCGCTACGACGTGGAGATGTCGATAGACCTCTCGCGCGACGTGGACTCGTGGAACGCGAACAAGGCCGCTGTCCACCTCCGACAGACCCACGACGCCGACGACGCTCGCGCGTTCCACCACGCCGTCTTTGACGCGCTCTGGCAGGACGCCCGCGACATCGGCAACCCGGACGTGCTGGCGGACCTCGCCGAGGACGTCGGCCTCGACCCCGACGAGATTCGCGACGCGGTCGACGACGATGGACTCGACACCGAACTCCGGGAGCGCTTCGACGCGGCGCGTCGAGCGGGCGTCCGCGGCGTTCCGACGTTCGCCGCCGACGAGCACGCCGCAAGCGGTGCCATCCCGCCGGAGCAGCTCCGGCGGCTCGTAGAGGGGTCGAACGCCTGAGACGCCACGCCGTCGCTCGAACCGGCGTTCGAAAGCGCCGGAGCCGGAACCGAGTCCCTGACGGTGCTCCGACGCGTAGGCCGACGTAGATGGTACTGTCCGTCGCGTCGACGCCCCTGCACGCGGTGCCGGCGAGCGGTCCGACCCTGTCGGCGCTGCTCGCGCTGGCGGCGCTCGGGTCCGTACTCGTGCTCGCGCTCGCGCTGGCGGCGCTACGACGCCGGCGCTCGTTGCCGTACGCCCTCGTCGCCATGGCGTTCGCGGCGCTCTCGGCCCGTGCGCTCGTCGGCGCGCTGACGATGACCGGCCACCTCGGGCCGTCGACCCACCACCTCGCGGAGCACGGGCTCGACGTCGCCGTGGTTGGCCTGCTCGTCGGCGCGGTGTACTACGCACGGACGGTGGAGCGAGAGCTATGACCGACCAGGGAACGCGCATCCGACGTCGCGTCGATTCGAAACCCGGCGTCCATTTCAACGCGCTCGTCAGGGGGCTGGACCTCGCGCCCGGGCAGGTCCAGTACCACCTTCGGGGCCTGCTCGCCGACGACAGGGTCGTCCGCGAGCAACTGTACGGCAAGACCCACTACTACCCGCCGGAGTACGACGACTGGGAGCGTGCCGCGCTGGCGCTGCTGCGGCGCGAGACAGTCCGGGACCTCCTTCTCACGCTGCTTGAGCGCGAACGAGCGCGGCCCGCGGACCTCGCCGAGGAACTCGACGTCGCCCGGAGTACGGTGGAGTGGCACGTCGGCCACCTCCAGGAACAGGACCTCGTCGAGAAGCGCCGGGACGACCGCAACCGGGTGACGCTCGTCCCGACGCATCCCCAGCGGACGACGCGCCTGCTCGCCGCAATCGAACCGTCGCTGCCGGAGCGCATGGTCGACCGGTTCACCCGCCTCGTCGACGACCTGTTGGCCGAGTAATCTTTCCGTCGAGGTCGCGTACCGTTCCCGGATGGGGTCCAGCGAGAGCGTCGCCGTCGTCGGCGGCGCGATGGGCGGACTGGCCGCGGCCCATCACCTCGCGGCCCGGGGCCGCGACGTGACCCTGTACGAGCGCCAGCGCTACGACGAGAAGCGAGTCAACTGCGGGGAGGCGATGACGGCCGCCTCGGCCGTCCCGCTGGCGAAGACGCCGGAGAACGGCTTCCTCAATCCCGTCCCGGCGTTCGAGGTGAGCGTTCGCGTCGACGGCCGCCACCTTGGCACCGGAACTTTCCCCGCCGAGGACGGGTTCGTCACCGACAGGAACGCCGTGGAGCGCGCGTGGGCCGAGCGGCTCTCGGCGCGAGGCGTCGCGGTCGAGGCGGGCCGCGGCGTGACGAAGGCCGAGTTCCGGGAACTCGGCCGCGAACACGGCCTGGTGGTCGACGCCACCGGCCAGCCGTCGCTGGCGAGTAAGGTCCGGAGCGCGACCGACGAGTACGCCGGGTGGATGGTCGCGCTCAACGCCGACGCGACCGGCGACTTCGACGAACTCCACCCTCGCGCCCGCATCGTCTTCGAGGGGTATCTCGGGTACGCGTGGGCGTTCCCGAAGAGCGAGACGCGCGCCAACGTCGGCGTCGGGTGGCACGATCCGCCGGAAGACTACTTCGCCGCCCTCCGGTCGGCCTGCGAGCGCAACGGCTGGCCCGTCCCCGACCGCGCCGCGACCAACGTCGACGTCATCCCGCGCGGGCCGAGCCTCGACCCGGAACGTCTCCACCTGCCGGAACTGAACGCGGTCCGCGTGGGCGACGCCGCCGGAATCGCCAACCGCTTCACGGGCAAGGGCATCTCGCAGGCGATTCACTCGGCCCGGCTGCTCGCCGACTGCGTCGCCGCGGGTCGGGTCGCCGACTATCCGCGGCGACTCCATCGCTCGATGCGCGCGGAGTACCTCCTCTCGTCGCTGGCGACGTCGGTGATCGCGGCGGGCCGGTCCGACCTGCTCGCGGTGATGCTCGACGCCGCGTCGGGCATCGACATCGAGGAGGTTGACCGTCGGGCACGGAAGGCGCTGTCGCGGCTCCTGCGTCGTCCCGTGCTGGCCGCGCGACTGTTCGCGGTGCCCGCCGTTCGACGGGCGGTGTGGACGGCGGCGCGGAACGACTGGGAGTACCGCCGCCGTTCGCCGGGTCGGTGAGTCACGGCCGGGCGACGGAGTCGGTCGCCACCCCGCAGAGGGGTCGCTACGCGCTCTCGACGCCGAAGTAGGCGAGGTTGCCCGCGAGCAGCGCGACGCTGCCGACGAAGAAGAGCGCGCCGACGGGCGAGGCGAGGTCGACGAACAGCCAGTACAGCGGCGCGGCGGCGGACGGGCCGACCGCGACGACCGCGAGTTCCGAGACGATGGGACCGCAACAACAGCAGGCGTTCGGCGCGGCGACGGCGGCGGTACCCGTCGTCGCCTCGGTCGTCCCGGCGCTCGCGTCGGCGAGCCACTGCCGTGCGACGACGGCCCCGTTCAGACCGACGAGCACCGCCACGACGCCGACCTGTATCGCCATCCCGAGCGAGACGACGCCGCTGGTCGGGACGGAGGGGAAGTAGAACTCGACCGCCGACCAGTAGACGAGCGGGTTCGCCACCGGTGCGACGGTCACGAACCGGTGGGTCGGCATGTTGATGCCGTGCTCTGGGACGAAGGTGATCATTCCCATCGAGAACATGAAGAAGAGGCCGGCGAGCACGCCCGTTCCGACGCCGAACCGACGAGCCGCGCCGTCGCGGAGGACTCGCGCGAGGGGCTCGCGGGCGTCCCGGTAGAGGACGTACCCCACGGCCAGCGGCAGAGCGACGACGAGCAGGTAGCCCACGGGGTTCGTCCGACTGCCGAGCACGGGATAGGCGACCCACATCCCCAGCAGCGCGCCGAGCATGGCGAACCGCGGGCGGTCGGGGTACTTCAGCCGACCGGCGACGAGGCTAACGAGCGCGATACCGACGCCGACTGCGAGCGTCAGCGGGCCGTACCACGCGCGAGCGATGGGCATCTGGGAGGCCCGAAGCGTCTCGACCGGCGACAGCTGGACGAGGCCGACCGCGCCCCCGGCGGCGACCACGAGACCGAGGAAGACGCCGCCGAGCGCGGAGCTTCGCGGCACGTCGCCTCGACCCAGGAAGACGCTGCCGGCGGCGACGACTACCCCCGCGACCAGCACGGCCAGTGCGAGCCACTGGGGGTACGGTCGGGGGTGACCGCCACCGTGGGCCGCGGCGACGCCAGAGAGGGCCGTCAACCCGCCGAGCGCGGAGAGAAGTAGTCTCCGTATCGATGCGGTTCTCATGCCTGGGCGTAGCGGTCGGACGGGCATGTAAACTCCGGATTCGTCGAGCGACGGTCTCGCGTCCCGGGCACTCCGGCGGCGGCCGGTCCGGGTACGGCGGGGTCGCTATCGGGGCCTCGCCTTCCAGGCGTCGACGTACGCCGACGCGACCCGGTAGTACTCCTCGGCGAACCGCGGAAACGCGCCGACGGCGAGCGCCGCGACGGTCGCCGCGAACGTCACCGACTCCAGCGGGAGGGCGAACTCCACGGCGAGTGCGCCGCCGCCGTAGGCGGCCACCGCCAGCGCGACGCCGAAGTAGAAGACGCGGAAGACGACCAGGAGCGGGGTCACCGACACCCAGCCGGGGACCGAGGTGCCGAGCGGGGTGACCCAGCCGCCGCGAATCGCGGCGGCGCCGACGACCATCGTCGTCCAGGCGACGAGGGCGGCGGTCTTGACCCCCGCGTACCGGTTGGTCGCCGTCGTCGCGACGTGCCAGAGCACGGGGAGGCCGGTGAGCGATACGTCGGCGAACGCGTACACGAGGTCGTCGATGAAGCGGCCGACGCCGTCCTTCTCGACGGTCGTCGTCTTCCCGAGGCCGTACCAGGAGCTACGGCGGGCGCTCCGCGCTGGTCGCGTCTCCCTGCCCGGCGGGTCGCCCATGACACGGACCTACACGGTCGACGATAATAGAACTCCTGCCGACGCGGGGAGGCGAGGCTCCGCGTCACGCGGGAAGAGAACTCTCTGGTCCACGTCGGGACCGCGAAAATCAGTTCGTGAGGGTGCGGGCTGCGCTCATCCGAGCACGTACCGCAGCGCCGGGTAGCGTTCGATCAGGGCTTCGCCGTCGACCTCGTACTCCTCGATGATGCTGTCCAGCCCGAGGATGTGGCCGGCGCCGAACGCCGCGACGGCGAGGAACACGAGCATGTAGGCGAAGTCGCCGTTGATGAACCCGTGTTCGACGCTCCAGTTCCCCAGGTAGAACGTGAGCATCATGAACGCGCCGAAGAACGCCGCGAGGCGGACGAACGCGCCCACGAGCAGGCCCAGTCCGATGAGGAACTCGCCCCACGGGACCGCGACGTTCACGAAGTCCACGAACCAGGGGGTCGTGCCCATCCAGTGGAACAGCCCGGTCGCGGGGCTGGCCGCCGGGACGTGGGTCAGGTAGCCCGCCGCGTCGAACGGTTCGGCCGCCGCGATCTTCGTCCACCCCGCGTGGAGGAACGCGTAGCCCATCATCAGCCGGAGCGCGAGGACGAACCACGCGCTCAGGCTGTGCGCCCGGCCGCGGACCGTCAGGCCGCCCAGCTTGCTCTCGAACGTGTTCGCTCCAGTCTCGATTTCGTTAGTTGCCATCTTCGGTCACCTTACAAGTACATCTTGGACGGAAGATTGCATATAAGTAGAGAGTCGTTCTCACGACACTGAAATCGTTCCCGCCCCGTGAGAACGAGCCCGCTCCTCGACCGTTTCGACGGTGCGTCTCGTCGTGATTCGGCGTCGCTCGTCTCCCGTCCGTGCGTCGGCCGACCACGAGTGAGTTCCGACGGGTGAGCTGACCGACTTCCCCCGCCGCCACCCCGTCGGTCGTCTCACTCGACGACGATAGCGCCTTTCATCCCCATCGCCTTGTGGGGGTTGCAGTAGTACTTGTACGTTCCCGCACTGTCGAAGGTCTGTTCGAACGTCGCGCCCTCATCGGACATCATGTCGCTCTCGAAGTCGCCGCTCTTCGCCACGACGTTGTGCATGCTGCCCTTACCGGTCCACTTCCAGACGACCGTAGTGCCCTTCGAGACCTTCACCGCCGCCGGAGAGAAGGCGTTGTTACCGTTGTTACCCTTCGTCCCGACCTTCACCGTCACCTTCTTCGAGCCCGTTTCGTCGGTTACGCCGTCGAAGTTGGTCACGCCGTCGAACCAGCCGCCGAACTCAGACGACGAGGACTGGTCGCCGCCGTCGGTGGTCGTTGCGCCTTCACCGCCGTCGGTGGTCGTTCCGCCGCCGTCGCCGCCGTCGCCGTCCGTCTGGCCCCCGAGACAGCCGGCCAGAAGGCTCGTGCTCGTCGCCGCGATACCGAGAGTTCTCAGGTACGTGCGTCGATCTGATCGCATCTGTATCACTCGCTCTCGACTTTCGGGGCCGTACAAAAGACGATGGCTCCGGTTCCCGACGACTGAGAACTGACGAACATGTTCGGAAGTCGAGGTAGGTGCCGGCGAGACGTACCGAGTCGCATGAACGACAGCACGACCGTCGCTACCGCGGACGACCCGGGCGAGGAAACGGCGACGACCGTGACGGTGCGCTGTACGGGTCACGTCAGGACCGCCATCGGCGAGTCCCGCCTGGAGTTCAGCTTCGAGGGCTCGACGCTCAGGGAGTTCCTCGACGCCTTCTTCGAGGAGTACGACGTCGCCGACCTCATCATCGCCGAGACGGAGGCGGACGCGACGACCCGCGGCTGGGCCGAGGTGAGCGACCTCCCGGGGACGTGGCGGAAGAACCCCGAGGGCGAACAGACCCGCGCGTACGCCCGCGTGACGGTCGACGGCCGGTTCAACGAGCACCTGGACGGGCTGGACACCGAACTGCGCGACGGCGACCGGGTCGCGCTCATGTACCCGTTCATCTTCTGCTGCTGACGACCGTCGGGGATTCCGACCGCCTCGCGCGTACCGCGACGGCGCGCCGACGGTCAGTCCGCGTTCACCGCACAGGAGTCGTCGGCGTAGTCCACGTCGGCGACGGAGTCGATGGGGTCCTCGCCGCAGACGGGACAGTCCGGATTCTGCCGGTACTCCACCTCCTCAAAGCTCATGGCCATCGCGTCGTAGAACAGCATCCGCCCTTCGAGGAGGTCGCCGACGCCGACGACGGCCTTGACCGCCTCAGTGGCCTGCACACAGCCGACGGTCCCGGGGAGGACGCCGAGGACGCCCGTGCTCGCGCAGTCGGCGACCATCCCCTCCGGGGGCGCTTCGGGGAACAGACAGCGGTAGCAGGGGCCGCCGGGCGTGACGGTGGTGACCTGCCCCTCGAACTTGTAGATGGCTCCGTGCGAGAAGGGGACGTCGGCGAGCGTGCAGGCGTCGTTGACGAGGTAGCGCGTCCGGAAGTTGTCCGTCGCGTCCACGACGAAGTCGTAGCCGTCGACCAGTTCCTCGACGTTCCCCGGTTCGACCCGCGTCTGGTGGCGCTCGACGGTCACGTCGGGGTTCAGGTCGGCGACGAACTCGGCGGCGCTGTCGACCTTCGGCCGGCCGACGTCGTCGTCGCCGTGGACGACCTGGCGCTGGAGGTTGCTCCGCTCGACGACGTCGTCGTCGGCGACGCCGAGCGTCCCGACGCCCGCGGCGGCGAGGTACTGGATGGCCGGCGAGCCGAGACCGCCGGCGCCGACGACCAGCACCGACGCGTCCAGCAGCGCGGCCTGGCCGTCCGTGCCCACCTCGTCCATGATGATGTGCCGGGAGTAACGGTCAAGTTGCGTCGCGTCGAGCGAGAGACCCATATGCACGCTTGGCGGTCGTTCGACATAAACGCGTGGTCCGGCAACGACGTCGCGACGAGCCGCCCGAGTCGGTCGTGCGAGCCACCCTGTGCGCGGGGCGGACGAAGGACCGCCGTACTCAGACGTTCCCGCTGAGCGCGTCGAACACGTCGTCGGTGAACTGCTGTTCGGACCAGAGGCCGACCTCGGAGCCGCCAGCGACGATGGCGGACTCCACCGGCACCCGCCCGCCGCCCATCCGGGCGTGTCCGCCGGCATTCGCGCCCGGAATGTCGTCGACGGCTTCCTGGAGCGCCCGACCCATGTGAACCCGGTCGTCGCGCGAACGCCCCGAGAGGTGGAGGGCGTCCTCGCGCCGCCCGTAGACGACGACCGCCGTGATGCCTTCGAGCTGCATCAGTTCGTCGGCGGCCTGCGGGATGGCGTCGGCGTTCGACAGTTCGCCGACGTTGCTGACCGCGAACGAGCCTCGCACCTCTCGGTCCGTGATTGCCCGCGATTTCACCTCGAGCACCTCCGCGCTGACCTGCGGGTTGGCGATGCGGTCGAGGCGATGTTCGTCGATGCCGCGGTAGAGGAAGGCGCTCGCGTCGAACTCCGCCTCCGAGCAACCGTTGGTCAGGTGTTTCGTGTCCGACTGGATGCCGTATATGAGACCCGTCGCGACCAGCGAGGGGAGTGCGAGGTCGTTCTCGGGCGGAACAGCGTCGGGACCGATGGGGTCCGCGCCGAGGTCGCGGAAGTACTCGGCGACGATGGTCGAGCACGCGCCGTAGCTCGTCCGCTTGTCGGTGAACACCTCGCCGGTGCCGTTACCGGGATGGTGGTCGATGACGGCGTACGGTTCGATTCGCTCCGCCCCGTCGAAGCCCCGGGGCGTGTTGTGGTCGACGAGCACGATGGTGGACGCGGCGAGGTCGGTGACGTCGTCGACCGATTCGAGATCGAGGTCGAGGACGGTCCGGAACGCTCGGTTCTCCTGGTGGCGTATCTGGCCGGAGTACTGCAGCGTCGCGTCCGTGCCGACCGCTTCGGCGAGGTGAGCGACGCCGACGGCGCAGGCCATCGCGTCCGGGTCGGGGTTCGGATGCATCAAAACGACTATCTCGTCGCGTTTAGCCAGCGCCCGCCGAAGTCGGGCGCCCATCGGCCGGCGAATCCAGCGCACGACGAGCCACAGCGAGACGGCGACCACGACGACGCCGAGCACCGCCACGGCGACGAGGACCGGATTCGTAGCGCTGTAGGCCTCGACCTCCCGGACCAGGCTTCGTGCAGTCGGTGCCGACCCGCCGCCCGGAAACTCCATATTCCCTGGACGATACGAGAAAACAAGAATTTTTCCCGATGATTACAGGTGTCAGACGCTAACAGAACTCTGATATCGCCGGCCGATACCCCTCGCGGAACGTCGGGTACTCGAACTCGTACCCGAGTTCCCGGAGTTTCTCGTTCGAGCAGCGCTTGCTCGTCCGCGCGCGCTCGGACTGTCCCGCGGGCCGCACCTCGGGGCGTTCGACGCCGCACTCGTCCGCAAGCCACCTGGCGAGCGCGGGTCGTTTCACCGGCTCGTCGTCGACGACGAGCACGACGTCGTCGCGTGCGTAATCCTCCGTCAGCAGGAACCGGACCGCCCCCGCGGCGTCGTCGCGGTGGACGAGGTTCAGGTAGCCCTCGGCCACCGGCCCGTCGAGATACCGTTCTATCCGGTAGCGGTCCGGGCCGTAGAGTCCGGCGAACCGAGCGACGGTGCCGTCCATCGCCCCCGTCTCCTGGAGGGCGATGCGCTCCGCCTCGACCAGCACCTCCTCGCGTTCGGTCGTCGGCTCCAGAGGTGTCCGCTCGTCCACCCACGCGCCGTCCCGGTCGCCGTACACGCCCGTACTCGACGTGTAGACGAACCTGTCCGGCGGGTCAGCCCGATTCGCGAACGTCTCGACCGCCGTGCCGAGACCGTCGACGTACGCGGTCCGCGCCGACTCGACGTCGCGCCCGCCCGCGCTGGCCGCGTAGACCACCGCGTCGACGTCGGGAACGGCGGCGAGGTCGTCCGACTCCGTCACGTCCGCCTGGACCGCGTCGAAGCCGGCGTCCTCGACAGCGCGAATCCCCTCCGCGGAGCGACGGACGCCGACGACGCGGTGGCCGCCGGCGGCGAGCTGTCGGCCGAGTTCGAGACCGACGTACCCACAGCCCAGGATTGCGACGTTCATACCAACTCTTGGGGTCGCCTCCGGAAAAAGCCGGTCGTCCTACGCGGCGTTCTGCTCGGCGATGGCGTGATGGATTCGGGCGTACTCCGCCAGCGTCATCTCCCGGCGACCTTCCACCATCTGCTGGACCGTCCGCGCCTCGACGTCCTCGTCGAGTTCCGCGGCGAGCGAATCCACGTCCAGGACCGCCGTCGTCATCCCCATCAGCAGGTGGTCGCGAACCTCCGCGACGATGGCGTCCTTCGCCGGCGCGTCCTCGGCGGTCGCCAGGATGGCGGCGGCGTCCTCGACGGTCAACTCGGGAGCGGCGCCGTCCGCGAGTCCGGCGACGACCTCGCGGTCCACGTCCGTCCGTTCGACGACGGCGTCGACGCCCACCGTCTCGACGGTTTCGGCGAGTTCAGCCTCGTACTGCTCCCGCAGTTCCTCGGGCGTCAACTCTCCCGGTTCCGATATCTCGTCGTAGAGCATGGTCGACCAGTGGAGAGCGCGAGTGAAAGGGGTTGTCACTCCGGGCGGACCAGCCGGGCGAGCGCTCGTCGGCGTCGCCGTTCACGTCGCCGACGCCGCGCCGGTTTGGCGGGACGACGACGGCGACGGTGGTCCAGGTCCGGAATGACACCGGCGTCGTCCGCCCGACCGTCTCTCGTTGCCCGTCGCCGTCCACGTCCACTCGAACCGTCCCGGCCTCCCGGACGTAGGTCGTCCCGCCGGGGACGTCGGGCACCCCGTTGGGTGCGCGGACGACGAACCGCTCGTAGCCGCCCCGTACCTCGACTTGCCAGACGTTGACCGTCGCGTACCAGTAACCCGGAACCGGGGCGACGGGGAGGCCGGCCGGCACGTCGGAAATCACCTCGTCGAACCGGCGCTTCTGGGCGTACTCGCTGAGGTTGTCCACGGCGGCTCCCGCGACGCGTTTCAGTTCGGCTCTCACCACGTCCCGGGTCTGCGACAGCGTCCCGTTCACCGACTCCTGTTTCGGCCGGCTGACGTTCCGCCGTGCAGCGTCGAGTGTGATTCGCGTCGCGAGTCGAACCCGGCCGCGCTCGATGGCCGACCAGGAGCCGCCGTGTTCGGTCGCGAGCGCAGTCGTTATCGTCCGCGCTGCGGTGCCGTTCACGACCGCCATCGCTCGCTCGTCGGTCGCCTTCCAGCGCGCCAGCCCGCGGGCGACGCCCCGCCGGACCGTCCCGTCGTCGAGTCCCGAGACGCCGGGCGTCCTTCGCCGGAGACGCGACCGGACGCTCCGCTCGACGCCGTCGAGCGACGACGCGAGCGACGACCGTAGCTCGTTCCGACGGGTCCGGAGCGTCGCGTTGGATGCGGACGCGAGTGTCCGATTCGCCGCGCGTAACGTCAGGGCCGCCGTCCGCACGTCGACCCGAGACTCCCCGCGGCCGCCGGGGAGGTTCCCGACGACGGTGTCGGCGGCGTCACCGTAGGGCACCGTGAACACGTTGACGGTCCGGGCGGCCATCGGGTGGACGGACCTCCCGGACGGGACCGCCGGGACCTGTCGGTGCTCGACCGCGGCGAGGGTGAGGTACGGCGGTGCGCCGGTGACGTCGAGGTCGACCGCGGACCCGGGGCCGGCGGCCGACACCTGCCGACGCTCCGGCGCGTCGACGCTCCGCCGTGCCCGGAGGATGCGCTGAATCTTCCCCAGCGAGACGCCGGTCGCGTCGCCGACAACGTCGCCCAGCCGACGGCGAGCCTCCTTCGAGCGGTCGGCCCGCTCGTCGAGTCGGGCGAGGACGCGGTCGAGGTACGCTGCCCGGGCGGCGAACCGCGCTCGTTCGACGGCGTGGTCGTATCTGGACGGCGCTCCAAGCAGTTTGCCCCGGCGCTCGCGGAGGCGCTTCGCCAGTTTCGCCGCCGGGTTCGTCCGCCCGGCGAGTCGCCCGCGCGGCACCGACACCGAGACGTTCCGGACCCGGTCGCGCACCGACGCCAGGTCGCGGTACGTCTGGTCGCGCAGTCCGTCGGGACGCTTTCCCTGGACCGTCACCGGTCGGGTGTCGACGGCGCGTCTCGCCGCTCGCCGCGCCAGTCGGTCCGTGCCGCCCCGGTCTTCGACCAGTTTCGAGACGGCCGCCTCCTCGACGTCGGCGAGGTTCGGCCCGCCGAGCGGACCACCCTGCTCGTGGACCGACGCGACGAGTCGCGGCGGGGCCGGCGTTCCGGAGCGGTGGTCGCCGGCCACGCCGAGCGCGACGTCGACGACCTCCCGCCAGCGCGCCACGGTTCGTCTCGTCCGGTCGCCGTTCCGCCAGGTGCGGACGACGGCGTGCCGGCGGACGACGCGCCGTCCCGAGTCCCAGAGGAGATGCCAGCCGGCGGGCGTCTCCGGCGTCTCCGTGCTCGTGGTCGTGACCGAGACGCGGGTTCGGTCGGTCGCGTTCGCGAGCGTCCAGTTCTTCCCCGGCCGGTCCGGAGCCGGC
Organism: Halomicrococcus pelagicus; assembly: GCF_050954125.1. Classification (NCBI taxonomy): domain Archaea; kingdom Methanobacteriati; phylum Methanobacteriota; class Halobacteria; order Halobacteriales; family Haladaptataceae; genus Halomicrococcus; species Halomicrococcus pelagicus. Next base: position 57,072 of record NZ_JBPBWC010000005.1, read on the forward strand.
TTCGACTCCTGGCGAATCGATCGGACCGAGGCAACCAGGCGCGCCCTCACTCCGTAGGCGTCGGCCAGCGCAGCGTCCAGTTCGTCGTCCGACCTCCCGCCGATGAAGTCGTACAGCGCCCGGTCCGCCGTCCCGTTGACCGCGACGGTGGTCGACATCTCCGGTGAGCGACCCCCGCCGCCGACGCCGGGGAGTCCGGTCGGAGCGCGGCGGTCCGTCCGCTCCAGGAGGTAGTCGACCCAGGGGCCGCCCCGGCGCTCGATGGGAGCGAGGAGGTCGGTCAGGCCGACGCGAGCGGTCGCGCGGCGGAGCGCCGACTGGCCGGCCGGGTCGCTGTGACCGAACGCCGCCCGCTGTTCGCTCAGGAGCGCACCGTTCGTCACCAGTTCGACGTGGCGGTTCGCCAGCACGTTCTCGATGGGTGCGCCGCCGTGCTGGGCGTAGCCGCGCGCCCATACGACGGGATACAGCTGGGCGGTGAGCCGCCGTCCGAGGCCCGGTTTCAGCGGCCCGCGACTCAGCCGTCGCTCGAACCGGGCGACGCGGCGGTGGACGGCGAGCACGGGCGTCGCCACCGTGAGCGTGACCGTCCGGGACTCCCGCGCCACCTCCCGCCCGCCTCGTTCGACCCGAACGGAGAGGTTCTCGACGCGGACGCGGAGGCCGCTCTCGGTCGGCGCGCCGATCGGTTCGACCGTCACGTCCCGCTTGGCCCGCCGGAGCGTGCTCGCGTTCGGCGTCGGCGACAGCGTCACCGACGCGCGGGCGTCCCGACCCGGGTCGCCACGGTTCGAAGTTCGCGGCGCGCGGTCACGTAGATTCGCAGGCGGAGATAGTCCCGGAACGGGGCGGAAGCGTTCAGGACACGTCCGGTGCTGGTGTTCGCAAGCTCGACCACGGGCCGAGCGGCGGCGTCTCGGCCGGCGTGCTGGACGGCGTCCCGGAGCGCCGTCCGCGAACTCGCCACGGCGCGCTCGACGGCCTCGTCCGCGTCCCGGTCGACGGTCGGTGGCGGTCGAGAGACGATGGTCGCCGAGAGGGTCGCGCTGCCGACGAGCAGCAGGACGCCGACGAGCGCGAACGGCACCCGGGCGCGCGTGTCGTCGGCGAGTCTCACGCCGACCACACCCTGACGACGACCTCGACGCGAGCGACGGCGGTGGACGCGGCCGCGCGGTCCGGCGATGCGTAACGGGCCCGCAGTTCGGATTCGACGGCCGCTGCGAGCGCGTCGACGAGTTCGCGGCGAACGCCGGCGGCGTCGCCCGCCGCGAATTCGCCGTCGACGTCGGCGTCGGTCAGTGCCGCGAGACGACGGAGGCGCGGGAGCGCCAGCGGTGTGGTCCGACGATTCCGGAGCGCGACTCCGAGTCGGCCCGGCGGGAAGAGACCGCGGACGACGCTTCGCGCGACGGCGTCGGCGACGCCGCCGTACGTCCGCCAGCCTTCGGGACGTCCGGCGTTCTCGGCGGGGCCATCCCGCTCGGGAGGGTGACGCTCGCGGCGTGGACGTCGGCGTCCGGCGGTGGCGACGGCCCGAGCACGCAGCGACCGGCGACGCTGGCGTCCGGGTACGGCTCCCAGCGTGCGACGACCTGCACGCGCCGGGTCCGGTCGCTGACGGCGTCGAACCGACGGAGTTTCCGGTCGAGCGCGCGTTCGAAGCCGCCGGTCCGGCGAGCGCGCTCGGCGTCCGCCACTGTGACGCCGCCGGCCGCGCAGGCGGCCGCGTGGCCGGCGACCGTGTCGTGAGCGCTCCGGCGGTCACTCCGCCCGTCGGCGGTCGAGAGCGTGTAGTTCACCTGCGCCGTCGCGGTCGTCAGCGTCGTGGCGACCGATTCGGCGGGGTCCGGTGCGGCGCGGTCGGGCGCGTCGGCGTGGACGAGCGTCAGCGCTGCGGCGCTCACGAGCAGCAGACAGAGCCTCGCGTCGAGTGCGGTGCTGACGGCCCTCATCGCCACACCGCCACCTGGAGTCGGCCTGGCCGGACCGCGCCGGGGGCGACGCGGACGCTCAAGGTGGTCGCCGCCGTCTCCGCGTCCGGCGGGGCCTCGGGACCGGCGTGCCACCGCTCGCCGGCCGTCGACAGCGTCACCGCGAGGGAGCGACCGTCCGGTCCCGCGGCGAGCGCGCTCCGGAGAGTAGCGGGGTCGACCACGCCGTTCGTCGTCGCGGCCGCCTCGACCTCGGGAAGTACGTCTCTCGCGTGATTCCGTTCCGCCTCCGGGAGCGCGCTCGACAGCGTCCCGGCGTAGGTCGCGAGACCGACGGCGACGGCGAAGACGGCGACGAGCGCGACGAGCGGCTCGGTCTGGCCCCTATCCGGCGACCAGCGTCGCATCGAACCCCTCCCAGGAGACACAGCGGACGAGCAGTCGGTCGGCGGCGGGACGCCACTCCGGTCGGCGGTCGCGAGCGTCCCGGACCGCGGTCCGGAAGACGGCCGGCGAGTCGAACGCCGTCTCGGGCGACGCGCCGTGGGCGACGGCGTCGAGGCCGGTCCCCGCTGCGACGGGTGCGACGGGGCCGTACGCGAACGTCGCGTGGGCGGTCCCCCCGTCGCCGCGGAGTCCGAGGCGGTGCGCGCCGATCCGTATCTCGTCGGCCGAGAGCGGGTGTTCGGCGGTCGCGGCGTACTCGCAGTCTGCGACCGAATCGACGGTGCTGGCCACCCCGGCGGCGTCGGGCGGCGGTGCGGTCGGGAACGAGGCTGCGACGCCGAACGCCGCGGCGCTCGCGGCGGCGACGCCGATCCAGACGTACCACGCGTCGACTGGTGCGTCGAGCATGGCCCCGTCTGGTCCCGTCTCCGTACTTGAACCTACGTGAGCGCGCTCGCCCCGGCGAACGCCGCGAGGTAGACCGCGGTCGCCGACAGGAGCGAGAGACCGACGCGGTGGCCGACGAGGGTCCGGTCGACCCCGCGTTCGAGGCCGGTCGCGAGCGCCGTCACGACGGTGGCGAGCAACATGACGTAGGTCCCGACCGCGAGGCCGAGGGCGGCCGTCGGCACGGTGCCGCCGAACTCGCCGGTGCCTGCCATCCCCCGGGCGAGCGCGACGGTCGCACCGGCGACCAGCGGGCCGAACGCGGCGGCGGTGCTCCTCAGCGTGCCCGTCACCTGCGCGAGTTCGCGGCGGGCCTCGCGCTCGACCTCGCGGAGGTCGTCCAGGTGGTCGGCTATCGAGACGATCTCGGACCCGGCGGGCCGCCCCTCCCGGGCGGCCAGCGCGAGCAGGGCGGCGGCGCTCCTGGCGCGCGGACTGGGGACGTCCGCGAGCGCGCCGTGCTCGCCGAGGAACGCCTCGCGGACGCCCTCCCGGAGCAGCCGCTGGTTGCGCGCGGCGGCGGCGAGCACGTCGCCCGTCTCGCCGACCACCTCCTCGGCCGCGGCGGCGACGGCGTCCTCGACGGCCGTGCCCTCCTTCACCCGGCGACCGACGAGGTAGAGCGCGTCCGCGAGATGGGTCTCGACCGCCCGGACGCGCTCCCGGACCGCGACGACGGGACGGGTCCACCCGACCAGTGCGGTCCCGGCCAGGCTCCCGGCGGCGGCCACCCAGCGCGTCCACGCCGGGAGCAGGGCGGGCGCGGCGAGAAACGCGGTCGCGCCAACCGCGAGCGCGCCCGCGGCGACGCGCCAGCGTCCGTCGGGCACGTCGGGGTGTGCGCGAGTGACCGCGGGCGGCGGGAAGGCGACGGGTCGGCGCGCGAGCAGCCACGCGCTTGCACCGAGCAGACCTGCCGGCAGCAGAAGGTCGTAGACGACGACCAGCGCGGCGGGAGAGACGGGAAGACCGGCGGCGCGGCCCGCGGGCAGCACCGCGACGAGCGCCAGCGGGAGGAGGACGCCGAAGGCGTAGATGGCCGTCGTCGGCCCCCGAATCGCGGCGACGAACTCGGCCATCCGGTCGCGGGTACCCGAGAGGACGGCCGCCAGCGCGCGGTCCAGGGTCCGTTCGCGCTCGCCGGCGGGGGCGTCCGCCGCGGCCGCGACCAGCAGGACCGCCCGGCGGAGCGACGGGTTCCAGTCGGCCCACTCCGCGGCGAACGAGGTGAACCCCGCTCCCGGTGTGCCGGCCGCGCGCCGGACGTGCTCGTCGAGACTCGCCGCAAGCGGGCCGTCGCCCGTCTCGGCGGCGAACGCGGCGGCGCGCTCGGCCGTCGGTTCGACTCGCATCCGGAGCACGGCCCGGGCGACGAGGTCCGGGGCCGCGCCGAGCGCCCGCGTCCGCCGTGCCGCGGCGAGCGCGAGCGACGCCCGTCGCGCGACCGCGGGCGGGGAGAGCACTCCAGCGAGGGCGAGCGCGGCGAGCGGAACCCGGACGGGCGGCGAGGCCAGCGCGACGACGGGCACGGCCAGAACGGCGAGGACCGTCGCCGCTCCGTAGCCCGCCCGGACTGCGGTTTCGGCGTCGGCACCGATGAACGAGAGCGCGCGCTCGACGTCGGGGTCGGCAGGCGCGTCGACGGGCCAGCGCCGGCCGAGCGCCGCCAGTTCCGCGAGCATCACGACCCCTCTCGCCGCTCGACGGTGACGCCCGGCGCGCCCGTGGCCGCCGACGCGATGGCCGTTTCACGGTCGTCCAGCAGCGCGAGCACGTCGGCGTACGACTCCGCGGGGCGGGCGAGCGCCTCGACGAGGACGCTGTTCCCCCGGTCGACGCGCCCGGTCGCCGCGAGACGCCCGTCCCGGCGTTCGAACAGCGACTCGAAGCGCGGCGGGTCGGTGCCGACGACCTCCTCGACGGACTTGACGCGCCGGGCGCGACCCTCGTCGGTCTCGTGTGACTCCAGCGTGACGAGGAGGTCGGTCGTCGCGAACGACGACAGAGAGACGCCCAGGTCGGCGACGACGCGTTCGCGGACCGCCTCGCCGCCGTCGCCGTGGATGGTGCCGAGGACGGCGCTCCCGTTCGCACCGACGCGCATCGCCTCGTAGAGGACGCCCGCCTCCTCGCCGCGCACCTCGCCGACGACGAGCGCCCCCTCGCCCAGCCTGAGTGCGGTGCGGAGCGCCGCCGCGGGCGAGAAGCCCGGACCGTCGAGGCTCGTCCGGAGCGCCTGCACGTCCCGGCCGGCCGACCGGAGCGCGGCGACGGGCAGCTCGGGTGTGTCTTCGAGGACGACGGCCCGGGTCGGTTCGGGGGGAGCTCCCACAGCAGGGCGCCGAGCATCGTCGTCTTTCCGGCGCCGCGAGCGCCGGCGATAAGGCCGGCCGCGGCCCGCTCGACGGCCACCGAGAGAAGCGCGGCCGCGTCCGCCGGTAGCGTGCCGTTGTCCACGAGCACGGGGAGTCGCAGGACGTCGTCGCCGCCGACGCGGAACGCGAACGCGACGCCGTCGCTCACGGGGTCGGTGACGCCCGCGACGCGGACCGGGGTCCCGCCGACGTCGGCCGTCGCGTCCAGGGTCGGACTGGCGCGGGAGAACGAACGACCGCTCGTCCGCCGGAATCGGGAGGCGAGAGCGTCCGCGCCGTCGCGGGTGAGCCTGACGTTCGTCCGCATCCGCTCGCCGTCGACCGTCGCGCGCAGTCGCGTCTCTGTGACCGGCGCGGTGGCGAACACGTCCGAGACGAGGGGGGCGGCGAAGCAGTCCTCCAGGACGCCGAATCCCCGGGTGTGCTTGCGGAGAGCGGCCGCGAGGTCGGCGACGGGGGCGTCGTCGGCAGCGACGCGACGGACCGCCCGCCCCGGTGCCGAGCGTCCGCCCGCGACGCCACCGTCGGCGAGCAGGTCGCGCGCACGGGAGAGCGTCGCCCACGTCGCGCGGTCGAGGCCGTGTTCGACCGGTTCGAGGTGGTAGGTCCGGAGTCTGTCTTCCGGCCGAGCGTAGACGCGAACGGTCGCGCCGGTCGAGAGCGTCCGCCGGTCGTCGAGTCTCGCGTCGTCCGGGGGACGGGCGGCAACCCGGGAGCGTGCGACGGTCGGGCCGACGAACGGCCGGAGTTCGTCGTAGTCAGCGATACGGCGCGCGCCCTCGGCGAGCCCCGTTTCGGCCGCCGCGTCCGCCAACGGACCGGCACGTCCCGTGGCGTCGACGGCCGCCCGGAGCGGGTCGCGTCGCGCTCGCGCGGCGAGGTCGGCGTCGCGGAAGGCGGCGCGCTCGGCGAACCGTCCGGCGGCGACGAGCAGCGCGGCCGCGTCGCCCTCGTACGCCCGCTCGACGCCGTCCGAGCGGGTGACGACGCGGTCGGCCTCGCGGTCGGCCAGCGCGTCGACGACCGTCGCGCGGCAGGCGGGCGAGTCGACGAGATCGCCGTCGCCGGGGCAGTCGTCCCCGTCCACGACCAGCGCGCCGTCCGCGAACGTCGGCGAGCAGGCGCAGGCGTCGGCGTCGTCTCCGTGGAGCTGCGAGAGGGGGTTCCACATGGCCGGCCCTGGTCGCGCCTCCGGATTTAAAGGTCAGCGTGCGACGGGCGGTCGACCTACGTCGGCGCTACCTCGACGGCGATCTCGTTGCGGCGCATGAACGGCGGCGTCAGCGGCGGGTCGTAGCGCATGAGGAACGTGTCGCCGACGGCGGGCACGCCGTGGTCGTCGAGGACGTCGAGCAGGCGGCGTTCGAGGCGGTCGACGCGCTCGTCGGTGACGTACCACGAGAACGGCAACACCGCCAGCGTTCGCTCGGGGAGCCGTTCGACCCGTACCTCCGGGTCGGTCGGCGCGGGCGCCGACTCGACCACGTACTCCGTCGGGAGGAAGAAGGCCATCTCCGTCTCGCCGTTGGCGCTCTCGGTAGCGACCGGCGTGGTCATGGGAATCGACTCGGGCCTGGCGAGGACCGCGTCGGGGCGCGTGGCGACCGGCGCGGTCATCGCTATATCCTCGTCTGCGCGGTTCTCCCCCTCGATGTACCGGAACAGGCGACCGAACGCCTCGTTCGGACTGCCGGCCGTCGTCGTCGCGACGACCGTCTCCGGATAGCGCCGCACTTCGACGCCGTCCAGCGTGACGACCGTGTCGTACGGCACCGATTCGGTGGTCGTCCGGACGTAGAGGCCCCACCCGACCCACGCCGCCCCGAGCAGTGCTGTCGCACCGAGCGATCTGGCGAGCGCGGACTTCACGTCTGGCAGTTGCATGGTACCATCTTACGTCCGCACCGTCCAAGTAGCTATCCGTCGTCCGCAGCCGCCTCGGAGTGAAAACCGACGGAGGGTGTCGGAGTCGTCCCATACTCTGAAGTCCCCCCGGTGTCGAGTGACGGATATCTCGATGATCGAAGTAGAAAACCTGCGAAAAGAATACGGCGGTTTCGTCGCCGTCGAGGGGAGCGACTTCACCGTCCCGGAGGGCGAGATGTTCGGCATCGTCGGCCCGAACGGCGCGGGGAAGACGACGACCCTGAAGATGCTCGCGGGCCTCGTCGAACCGACGAGCGGGTCGGCCCGCGTCGCCGGTTACGATGCCCGGGACGCCGAGATGCGCGAGCACCTCGGCTTCCTCCCCGAGGAGTCCCCGCTGTACGAGGACATGACCGCCACGTCCTACCTCCACTTCTTCGCGGACCTCTACGACGTTCCTGACGAGACTGCCGAGCAACGCATCCACGACACGCTCGACGAACTCGACCTCGACCACCGCGACCGACCCCTCGGCGACGTGTCGAAGGGGATGAAACGGAAGGTCGCCATCGCACGCTCGCTGGTCAACGACCCGGACGTGCTCGTCTACGACGAACCCGCGAGCGGCCTAGACCCGCTGACAACGAACTACATCGTCGAGTTCACGCGCGACCTGGCCGAATCCGGCAAGACCGTCGTCTTCAGCGCGCACAACCTCTTCCACGTCGAGAGCGTCTGCGACCGCGTCGCCGTGATGAACGACGGCCGAATCGTCGCCCGCGGGAGCGTCGAGGCCATCCGCGAGGAGTACGGCCGGACGGAGTACCACGTCTACACGACGGTCGACGTTGCCGGGGCGGTCCCGGTGGACGACGCCAGGACGACCGTTCGGGCCGCCGCCGGAGCGACCTCCGACGCCGGCGGCGTCTACCGCCGCGTCGTCGAGAGCATGGACGCCGTCGAGGAGACCCGGGAACTCGCGACCGCCGCGGGCGGCCAGGTCGCCGACATCGAGACGAAGACGCCGAGCCTCGAGGACATCTTCCTCGACATCGCGACGGAGTCGCCGGGCGCGGAGGGGCGGCCGTGAAGCTCCGGAAGACGCTGCGCATCGCGCGCTGGGAGGCCCGCTCGAACGCCGGTCGACTGGACCGCCGGACCCTGGCCGTCCTCGCCGCCGTCGTCCTGCTGATAGGGGCGCTCGCCCCGATGGTCGCCAGCCGGGGCAACACCGTCGACGACGGCATCTACCGGGTCGCCATCCCGGAGGACAGCCCGTACTACGAGCCGGCCGTCGAGGACCCCGAGTCGAAGTTCGTCGTCGTCGAACCGACCGCGTTGAACTACCGCACCGACCGCGTGGAGGTGTTCGTCTGCCCCGAGGGACTCGCGGTCTGCCCGCCCGGGGAGATAGCGTGGGACGACGACCCGAAGGGGCGGGCCGCCCTCGCGGAACTCCGCGCGACGGTCCGGGCGTACAACGACCGCGCGATGGCCGAGGAACCGGACCGCGCCGCCGCGTTCCCGGTCAACGTCACGCTGCTCTACGCCGAGCAGAACCGGACGGGAGCCGGACCGGGCGCGAGCGACGGAGACCGCGCGGTCGACCGGTTCACCACCCGGACGACGGCGGCGGGCGAGAAGCGCCTCGGCGGCGGTACCGGCGGCAGCGCCGGCGGCACGCCCGAAGGGGACGCCGGGAGCGGTTCCGGCGGGGAGACGGGCGGCGCGGTCGAACCGCCGGCCGTCGGCGGCGGGTCGTCGCTGTTCGGGAGCGACCAGCGCCGGGGGACGCCCTCGAACATCGCGCCGCCGTTCCCCTTCGAGTCGCTGGTGCTGGCGTTCGCGTTCGTCCTGCCGATGAACTTCGTCATCCAGGCGTACGCCAGCTCCGTACTCGACGAGCGCATCAACCGGCGGGGCGAACTCCTGCTCGTCTCGCCCGTCTCCCGCGTCGACGTCGTCGCCGGGAAGACGCTGCCGTACTTCGCGGGCATGGTCGCCATCGCGTCCGCGACCGCGGTCGGCATCGTCGGGCTGACCGGCGCGGGCGGGTCGGGAGCGCTGTCCGTCGCGGCGACCGCGACCACGGCGGTCGCGGCGGTCGCTCCCATCGCCCTGCTCTTTCTCGCCTGCGCGTTCGTCGGTGGGATGTTCGCCCGGTCGTTCAAGGAACTGACGTTCGTGACCGTGTCCCTGTCCGTCTTCCTGACCGCGTACGCGTTCGTCCCCGCCATCTTCACCGACGTGCATCCCGTCGCGGCCATCTCGCCGCTGACGCTGGTCGTCAGGGCGCTCCGGGGCGACGCCGTCCCGCTGGCCGACTACGCGTTCTCGACGCTCCCGCTCGTCCTCTCGGCGGGCGTCCTGTTCGCGCTCGGTCTGGGCGTCTACCGCGAGGAGGACATGTTCACCCAGCGCTCCGTGCCGCTGAAGTTCCTCGACGCGCTCGACGGACAGATATCGGGCCGTCGCAGCGTCGCGAAATTGAGCGCGCTCTCTATCCCGTTCGTCTTCGTCGGCGAACTGCTCGCCGTCGCACTGCTGTTCGCGCTCCCCGTCGACGTCTCCGTGCCCGTCCTGCTGGTCGCCATCGCCGGCATCGAGGAGGTCGCGAAGAGCGTCCACGTCTACGCGGGGTACGCCCACGGGCGGTTCGATAGTTCGCCGTCGACGGTCGGCGTCCTGGGCGCGCTCTCGGGACTCGGATTCTTCCTCGGCGAGAAGGTGACCGCCGTGGCGCAACCCGTCGGCCTGCCGAACCTCGAACTCGGGAAGGCCGCGTTCGGCACCGCGACCGGGCTCGGCGTCGAGGCGTCGCCGCTCGTCCTCGTCGGCCTCCTGTTCGCGCCGCTCGCACTCCACACCGCCACGGCGACCGTGACGGCCTACGGCGCGCGGGAGGGCCGCGAGTGGTACCTCGGAACGCTCGTCACCGCGACGCTGGTTCACGCCGCGTACAACGTAACGGTGGTGAGCAGTCTTGGATAAGCGCCTCGTCGTCGCGCGGCGCGAACTCGCGTCGCTCCGCAGCGAGAAGACCATCGTGCTCGCCGTCCTCATCCAGCTGTTCGTCGCGGCGTTCTCGTCGTTCCTCGCAGTCGGACTGGTCTCGCTGTACGACCCCAGCGCGGCGGGCAACCAGTTCACGGTCGAGTTCGCCGTGACCGGCGAGGCCGGCGACGACCTCGCGCCGGTCGTCGAGCACGAAGACGGCTGGGAGGCGGTCCGGTACCCGAGCTTCGACGCCGCGATGGACGACTTCCGGCGTGGGCAGGTGCACGCGGTCGTCCGGCCCGCGCTCGACCCGGACGACCGCGCGCAGGTGACGGCGGTCGCGCCCGACGGCAACGTCCGGACGACGCTCGTCGTCACCCAGCTCCGCGAGCTGCTGGACGCCTTCGAGAGCCAGGAGCGGGGGCGACTCGCCTCGCGGCTCGAACGCCAGCCCGTCGAACTGCCGCCGGAGACGCGTTCGAGCCCCTACTTCGGGTTCACGTACACGGTGCTCGTCCCCCTGCTCACGTTCCTGCCGGTGTTCATCAGCGGGAGCGTCGCCGTCGACGCGATAACCGAGGAGTACGACCGCGGGACGCTGGAACTGCTCAGGGTGACGCCGCTCTCGGGCATCGACATCGTCGACGGGAAGCTGCTCGCGATGGGCGTCCTCGCTCCACTCCAGGCCGGCGCGTGGCTGGCACTGCTGTCGTTCAACGGGACGAGCGTGGCAAACCCCGTCGAGATACTGCTGCTCGTGACGGCGTTCGCGCTCGCGGTCGTCGCGCTCGCCGCGACGCTCGCGCTCGGATTCCGCGACCGCAAGCGAGCCCAGTTGCTGTTCTCGCTAGGGCTGCTGGTCGTCTTCAGCGTCACCTACCTGCTCCCCGAGTCGCCCGCGAACACGGTGGCGAAACTGGCCATCGGCACACCGACGCGGCTCACCCACGCCATGGTCGCCGTCTATGCGCTCTCCGCCGTCGCGGGATACCTCGCGGTCCGGTGGTTCGTCGGCAGACGCGGACTCGGGGAGTAGACGCTCCCGGCGTGAGTACTGCGGCCGGGACCTCTCCCGTTCGGCACTCGTTACTCGGTGCGCACGCCCGGGACGCAGGAACAGGTCACGACCGGGTCGAGAACGTCGTCGACGGGCATCGACTCCCCACAGTCTGTGCAGATGATACGTGCTTCGTTCTGCCGTCTGCGTTCCCGGTAGTATTCGAGTGCACGAGTCCCGACGGCGGCCGCTGCGCCGATTCCGACCGCCCCCATAAACATTCTGTCAAATGTAGTCTCGCGTGCCATGGACAGCCAAGGATATGCCAGTAACTTAAAGATGGTGCAAAGTTAGGTATATTAAACTTGTTCTCTCCGTGACGACGGGAATCGGTCACCCCGTCTAAGTCGGCCGGTTCGACGCGTTTGCAACCAGTTCTTATAAAAACATCTCTGACGTAGACGACTACGTATGGCATCCATCATCGGTTCTGTCGTCGGGTTCATCGTCAGCCTGCTCATCGGTGCGCTCGGCATCTACGTCGGCGCGCGGGTTGTCACGGACACCGACGACTACGGATACGCGGTCATCACCGCCATCGTCGGCTCGCTCGTCTGGTGGATCGTCGCGGTACTGGTCGGCTGGATACCGCTGATCGGCGGTCTACTCGCGCTCGTCGCGTGGATATGGGTCATCAACGTCCGCTACCCCGGCGGCTGGGGCAACGCCATCGCCATCGGATTCATCGCGTGGATAGCCGTCGTCGTCGTGCTGTACGTCCTCGCGGTGCTCGGCGTCGTCACCTTCGACGCGCTGGGCATCCCCGCGGTCTAATCCTCCCACCCGACCTCTTCTCCCACCAGGTCGACCGCGTTCCGCACCGCGCCGACCGAGGAGAGGTATCCCGCTCCGACCGTCGTCTTCAGCGCCTTCGCCGCCCGGCCCGTGAGGACGGTGGGGCCGACCTGCGCGACCGCGTCGTCGCCCACTGAGACGAGCCACCCCGGCGAGTCGAAGGTGAACGGGTCGAGTCGGGGTTCGAACACGCCCGACCCGTCGCGGTCGTGCTCGACCAGTCGGAGCAGGTTCGTGGCCGCGACGCGGGCCTCCCGAACCGCCGCCTGCGCGCTCGCCGGCACCGCTTCGCCCTCGGCGTCGACCACGCGCGCCGCGTCGCCGACGACGAAGGTGTCGCCGTCGAGTCGGAGGTTCCCCCTCACTTCCGGGCGGTCGCCGCCCAACGCCGCCGGCCCGCGGATACCGCCCGTCCAGACGAACTGGTCGTAGCCGAGTTCCGTTCCGTCCTCGAGTTCGACCGCCTCGTCCGTCGCGCGCTCGACCGCCGTCCCCGTCCGTACCCCGACGCCTCGCTTTTCCAGCTGGTCGCGCACCGCGTCCTGGAAGTTCCGGGGGAACGACGGGGCGACCCTGTCCATCTGTTCGAGCAGGACGACCCCGGGACGACCGGCGTCGGGGTCGCCGCCCTCCTCGCGGGCCATCGCCGCGAGTTCGCCAGCTATCTGGACCCCCGACAGGCCCGCACCGCCCACGACGACGCGACCGCCGGCCGACGCACTCCCGTCGCCCCGTCCGTCGAGCAGCGTCCGGAAGTCCGACCGTATCTCGCGGGCGTCCTCGACCCGCTTCAGCGGCGTCGCGCGCTCCTCGACGCCCGGCAGGTCGTAGAACGCCGTCTCCGCGCCGAGACAGACGGCCGCGTAGTCGTACGTCAGGTCCCCGTCCGCCAGTTCGACGCGGTTCTCCTCGGGGACCACGGATTCGACGCTGGTCTCTCGAACCTCGCAGTCCAGCACGTCCGCCAGCGGAATCCGGACCTCGTCGTCGAGGGACGGCCGGCGGACGAGTCGGTGGAGTTCGTGCTGGACGAGATGTTCGCCCGTCCGCTCGACGACGACGAGGTCCGCGTCGTCGGGGAGGCCTCGCTGTAGCTTCCGGGCGAGCGTCAGGCCGGCGTAACCAGCGCCGAGTACGGCGACTCGCATGGGTCGGGCGTAGGTGCGCCGGGGGTAAAGGCGTACTCCCCGCCGGTAAGGGCTCGTTTCGCGGCGTCCGCCGACGGGTTCGCGTTCGCGGCCGACGGCGTCGCCGTCCGCGCGTCGGGTGCCGGTTCCACGACGGATGCCCCGACGCATCGCCCGCGAGTACCGCAGACCGGTGGAAGCGCGTTCGGCGGCGTCTACGCCGCGTTCGCGCGGCGAATCACCCAAACCCCTTTCAGGTGCCGGGCCAAAGAGCGCACCAATGGCGAACTGTGACGTGTGTGGCAAAGAAGAGAACATGCCGTACCAGTGCCGGCGCTGCAACGGCACCTACTGTGCGGAACACCGTCTGCCGGAGAGCCACTCGTGTCCGGGACTGAACGAGTGGAACGACCCGGACGGCGTCTTCGACAGCGGCTTCGACGACAGCGTCGAGAACGAGGGCCGGAGCTTCAGCATCGGCACCGGTCCCGGCGGCCCGCTCGGCTACTTCCGCGGGAACATGACGTACGTCTTCCTCGCGCTGATGTGGATTACGTTCGCGTTCCAGTTCCTCATCTTTCCCACCGTCGGCTACCCCACGTTCTCGCCGACGTGGATCAACGTCTTCACGCTGAACACAGCCAACCCGCTCTACGTCTGGACGTGGGTCACCTCCGTGTTCGCCCACGGCGGGCCGGCCCACATCTTCCTGAACAGCATCGTGCTGTACTTCTTCGGCCCGGTGGTCGAACGGCGCATCGGGAGCAAGAAGTTCGCCGCGCTGTTCATCCTCTCCGGCGCCATCGCCGGGCTCGCGCAGGTCGGCGCGACCATACTGACCGAACCGGGCACGTTCGTCCCGGTGCTCGGCGCGAGCGGTGCCATCGCCGCCATCATGGGCGTGCTGACGGTGCTGAACCCCAACCTGCGCATCTACCTCTACTTCATCATCCCGATGCCGCTGTGGGTCGCGACGCTCGCCTTCGCCGTCTACTCGGCGTTCGTCAGCGTCGCCGGCGGCGTCGGTGCCGGCGGCGTCGCCCAGCTGGCCCACCTCACCGGCCTGGGACTCGGCCTGCTGTACGGCGCGAAGCTGCGGAAGGACGGCGAGAGCGCGCCCAAGGAGCTCCAGCTCGGCGGCGGCGGCGGTGGCGGTCGGATGGGCGGTCCCGGACGGGGTCGCTTCTGATGGAGGTCGTCCACCCCGAGTTCGCGCCCGACGCGTCGCTGTCGCGCGAAGAGATGGAGACCCTCCAGCGCGACCTCGCCGACCTCGCCGTCTTCGCGGACGACCTGTCGTTCGACCCCGGGACGGTCCGGGCGACGTCGGCCGACGACGCCCAGATCGAACTGGGCGAGACGTCGGGCGACGAGAGCGCGAACGAGGCGGCCCCGGTCGTCGCGGGCGTCGACCAGGCGTTCGTCGACGACCGGGCGGTCAGCGCCATCGTCGTGCTCCGGGACGGCGAGGTGGTAGAGCGCGTTCACGCCGTCGCCGACACCGAGATACCGTACATCCCCGGCTTGCTCTCGTTCCGCGAGGGGACCGCCGTCCTGCGGGCGTTCGAGGAGCTGTCGGTCGACCCGGACCTCGCGCTCGTCGACGGCAGCGGTCGCATCCACTTCCGCGAGGCCGGCATCGCCACGCACGTCGGCGTGATGCTCGACCTGCCGACGGTCGGCGTCGCGAAGAACCTGCTCTGTGGCCGTCTGCGCGACGAACCGGAGGGGTACATGTCGGCGGGCGAGCGCGCGCCGGTCGTCGCCGACGGGAACGTGACCGCGCCGGACGGGACCGTCATCGGCTACGCGCTCCAGTCCCGCCAGTACGACAATCCCGAGAAGCGCCACGTCAACCCCCTCTACGTGAGTCCCGGCCATCGCGTCGGCGCGGAGACGGCGGCCGACCTCGCCTGGCAGCTGTCGGCGGGGTACAAGCTACCCGAGCCCACGCGGCGCGCCGACGCCTACGCCGACGAGGTGAAAGCGCGCGTTCGGTCGGACGGGTAAGCGTCGGAAACCGTTGGTTCTTAGCCGGGCGGCTTCGAAAGCAATTCCATGGTCGAAACGGTGCTGATTACGGGCTGTTCGTCGGGAATCGGGAGAGAGACCGCGCTGTCGTTCCTCGCGGACGGTTGGGAGGTGTACGCGACGGCGCGCAACCCCGCCGACGTGGAGACGCTGGGCGAGAAGGGGTGCAACATCGCCACGCTGGACGTGACTGAGGACGACGACGTCGAGCGCGTCGTCTCGAACATCGTCGACGAGCACGGCCACCTCGACTGTCTCGTCAACAACGCCGGGTACGCCCAGCCCGGTCCCGTCGAGGACGTGCCCGGCGAGCAGGTCCACGCGCAGTTCGACGTGAACGTCTACGGCCCCCTCCGACTGATTCGAGAGGCCCTGCCCCACATGCGCGAGCGAGGTAAAGGCACCGTCGTCAACGTCTCCAGCGCCGTCGGGCGCCTCGCCGTCCCCGGCATGGGCATCTACAGCGGGTCGAAGTTCGCGATGGAGGGCATCACCGACTCGCTGCGTTCGGAGGTCGCAGAGTACGGCGTCGACGCCGTGCTGGTCGAACCCGGTCCGGTCGACACCGAGTTCTACGACCGGGCGAATGACGAGATAGAGGGCGTCGAACGCTCCGGCGCGTACGAGCGGTTCTACGAGATGTACGAGGACCGCCGGGCCATCGACGGGGGGATGCCCGGCGCGGTCCACCCGAAGGAGGTCGCGGACACCATCCTCGACGCCGCCAACGTCCAGGACCCGGACCCGCGCTACCCGGTCGGGACGGCCGCGCAGGTCGCCGAGTACGCCCGCTTCGTCCCAGCGAAGTACCGCGACCTGCTGTACGAGAAGTTCTCGGGACTCTCGACGAGCGACTGGGCGAAGAAGCTGTTCGGCTGACCGGTTCCCTCCCCTTCCGTCGGCGTCAGCGCGACACCGCACCGACCTGCATCCGGAACGGCTTCGGGGCGACGCTTCTGCGGAACGCCGTCCCGGGTTCTACTCGACGGAGACCGGCCGTCGCGAGAACGGAGGGGCGTCGCTACTGGAGTCGCTTCGTCGTCTCGACGAGCGGGTGGCGCGCGTAGTCGACCACGTCGATGTCGTCGATGGTCTCCAGCCCCTCCTTGCGGGCGGTATCGGCCATCCCGAGTTCGACGTGGTCGTCGGTGACGATGACGTAGGCGTCCATCCGCGCGATGTCCAGGCGGTCGGCCGCCTTCGCGCGGTGGTGGCCGTCGGCGAGGAGCAGGTTGTCGCCGTTCTCGATGACGACCAGCGGTTCTGCGAGACCGCGTTCCATCTCGTAGACGCGGCCCTCCAGTTCGTCGGCGTACACCTTCCCCTGGGTCGGCGTGAGTTCCGCGAGCGGCACCTTCCGGCGCTCCTGGGAGACCTCCGTCCCGTGGATGGACTCCAGAGTGCGCATCAGCTTGCTGACCTTGCCGGGCGTGACGCGCTCTATCTGGCTCCGGATGACGTCCGTGTTGCTGATGATGCCCACCAGGTTGCCCGCGTCGTCGACGACTGGGAGCTTCTGGATGCCCGACCGCAGGATGACGCGCGCCGCGTCGTCCACGTCCATCTCGGGGTGGGCGACGATGAGTTCCTGGCTCATCACCTTGAAAATCGGCTCCTGGTCGTCGGCCAGCAGCAGGTCGCGGGCGCTCACGAACCCCTCGACCCGCCGGCCGTCGCACACCGGGAAGCCGTTGTGTCCGTCGCTCTCGGCGATGCGTCGCGCGACCTCCTCGACGGTCGCGTCGGGGGAGACGGTCGCCACCTCGCGGGTCATGTACTCCTCGACGTGGGCCTTCATGCCCTCCGTTCCGCCGTCGGACGCGATGGGGTTCGTCCCGACGCTACCCGACGGCGTCCAGCGACCGTCCTCCTCGCCCTCGTCCATGCTGGTACCGGACGGGGGCAGGGGCAAAAAACCTCCCGACCGCGTCGCGGACCCACTCGTGCGGCGGAACTCCGGACGGCTCAGCCCTCCCAGTCCTCGAAGGAGCGATAGATGCCCTTCGAGAGGTACCGCTCGCTGGAGTCCGGGAACACCGTGACGACGGAGTCGTGGGGGGCGTCGACGTTCCCGTCGCGGATGCCCTCCGCGACGGCCCGCGCGGCGACGCTGGCCGCACCCGCGCTGGAAGCGACGAGCTGGCCCTCCTCGCGGGCGAGTCGCTTCAGTTCGTCCTGGGCGGCCCGGTCGGCGACCCGGACGACGTCGTCGACGAGGTCGGGGTCGAACAGCTCGTTCGTCGAGGGGTCGTGCGTGCCGATGCCCTCTATCTTGTACTCCGCCTCCTCGACGTCCGCGCCCGTCGTCTCGGCGTACAGCGACCCTTCGGGTTCGACCGCGGCGACGTACGTGTCGGGGTCCTGCTCGCGAGCGTACTTCGCGATGCCCATCAGCGTGCCCGCGGTGCCACAGCCGGCGACGACCGCGCCGACCTCGCCGTCCAGCGCCTCGAACATCTCGGGGCCCGTGGTCTCGTAGTGGGCTTCGACGTTGAGCGGGTTGGCGAACTGCTGGGGGACGACCGCTCCCTCCGTCTCCTCGGCGAGCTGGTGGGCGCGGTCGATGGCACCGCCCATCCCGTCCTCGGTGGGCGTGTTGATGACCTCCGCACCGAGCGCCCGCATGAGCTGCTGTTTTTCGAGGCTGAACCGCTCCGGGACGACGAAGACTGCGTTCACGTCGAGCTGGCCGGCGGCCACGGCGAATCCGATGCCGGTGTTGCCGGCGGTCGGCTCGACGACGGTGCCGCCGGGTTCGAGGTCGTCCCGTTCGAGCATCCGCTCGATCATGTACTTCCCGATGCGGTCTTTGACGCTCGCGCCGGGGTTGAACGACTCCAGTTTCGCGTACACTGGCACGTCGTCGGGGCCGGCGTGGACTCGCACGAGCGGCGTCTGCCCGACGGTGTCGAGCACCGAATCGAGCGGTTCCAGATGCGTCGTCATTCGCGTGAAACGATGGCTGCGTGGCTGTTAGTCGTTGTTATTCGGACGAGTCCGTCGGCGTCGCGGTCGAGTCGGTCGAACTGCCTGACTCCGCTCCGGCGTCCGCGGCGTCGGTCGCGTCGCCCTCGACGTCTGCCAGCACCTCGTCGACGTCGATACCCTGCTCGCGCGCCAGCGCCTCCACGAGCGCATGCTGTTTCGCGTTCTCGGTCTCCAGTCGTTTGACGCGCTGCTCGGTGGTCTCCAGGCTCTCGCGTAGCTTCTGGACCTGGTCGTACACCTCGTTCAGTCGGCTGTACAGCTGTTCCGCTCGGTCGGCCAGCTTCTGGATCTTCTTGGCGGTTCCTCCGAGTCCCATGCATGTCCCGTCGTGCTCCACTACCCTCATTTTTCCGACTGAAGCACGGGGCTTAACTCGGTCGGGTGAGTCACCCCCGGACATGAGCCAGCGACTCGCCCCCGCGGTCGGCATCGCGTCGTGTCTGGTGCTGCTCGCCGCGCTCGTCTTTCCCTACTTCGTCGCGCCTGGGTCCGCCGTCGCCGTCTACTACGGCACCGTCGCCGTTCCGGTCTATCTGCTGGACGCCCTGTTCGCGTCGGTGGCCGTCGTCGTGTTCGGCTCCGCCATCAACGAACGCACCGACCCGCCGACGGTCGCGGGAGCGACGCTCGCCCTCGGCGGCTTCATCGCGCTTCTCACGCTCTGGTGGGTGACCGCGACGCCCGCCGACACGCTGATCGAGACCGCGCGGATGGACTCCCTGAAGTACCACCGCTGGGTGGTGCTGCTGGCCGCGCTGGCGATTCCCGCGAGCGCGACCTGGTACGCCCGGAGCGTGCTGTAATCGTCCCCGGCCGCCGGCGGGGATAGACCGTCGTTTCGCGTCGCAGTGGCTCGTTACCCCCGGTCAGTCTGGCTATAACAAAGTACAGGGACGACGGAGTCGTCTCCGTGCCTCGAACCGACCTCGACGCCGGTTCGTCGTCTGACGCTGCCCCCTCGCCGGATGCCGGTCGATCGGCCGACGCTAGCCGGTCGGTCGACCGCGTTCGGCGAGACGACGCCCCGTGGTCGCACGTCTCGCCACCGCTCTTGCTGGCCGTCCTCGTCGTCATGGCCGGGGACGTCGTCACGACCGGCGTAGGACTTCACCTCGGCCTGGACGAGGGCAACCCCGTCGTGGCGACCCTGCTGGCCCACCTCGGCATCGCGGGACTGGTCCTCGTGAAGGCCGTCACCGCCGGTCTGCTCGTCGTGCTGCCGACGCTCACCCGACGCTCGCGCCGGACCTTCCGCCTGGGAAGCTTCGTCTATCTCATCGTCGGGACGCTCGTCGTCATCTCGAACCTCCTGGCCATCGCCTCGGTCGCGGCGTGACCCCGGTTCGTGGTTCGTACGCCGAACGGAGACGGTCGGCCAGGAAGGCGAAAAGTCCTTAAGTCAGAGTCGACTACTATGAAATGGACTAGGTCGGGCAGTTAGGCCCTGCTCGTCACCCGCACTATGGTCTTCAGCGGGGACCGAACGCCGGGCTCGTCCGGTCAGACCGGGCCGGGCCCCGGAAGCCGACGCAGAAGCCTCGTCCTGCGGGGACAGAGGTCTGCGGCGCACGCCCGCAGGGGCGTCGTCGTCGCAGTTAACCGGTGGTAATCCGTCAGGCACGGAAGTGAGCAGCGGACCGCCGGACATCTGTCGCTCGTAGGGTTGCGGGGTGGAGAAGGCACCCGGGACTACCCGGCCCGGAACGCCGGGCAACCCCGGTCGTCCGCATTCATACTCCGTCATTACGCCTCACCAGCGGTCGCTACGCGCCACCTACGGGTCGGACCGTCGGGCGGCCGAGTCGACGGGACTTCCGACGCCGCCACCCGGAGCGGTCCGCGGCGGCGCTCGCGGACCCCGCGTCGCCGAGTCGGTCGACGCTCCTGCGGCAGTCGCGCCCGGGACGGTCCCAGTAGCGCAAGAAAAGGTTTTATCACCGGGCTTACAATGTCCATCCGAATGTCGGCCTGGGAATGCGACATCGACGGCTGCGGGAAGCAGTTCGGCAGCGTCGAGGACGCCATCGTCCACCAGACCACCGAGCACGAGCGCCAGGAGTGCGCGGTCTGCGGCGCGGTCGTCCCCGACGGTTACTTCGCCATCCGGCACGCGTTCGACGAGCACTCGCGCGCCGAGTACGTCCGGTCGTACGACGCCGACTCGAACGCGGTACGCGTCCGCGAGCGGGTGCGCGACGACGTCGAGGAGTCCGCCGACCTCAAGGACGTCGTCGAGCGCCTCGACGAACTCGACGGCGGCGAACTGCCCTGAGAACGCGACCGTCCCCGGCGCTCGGTCGACGGCCGTCGACGCTACGCCCGATTCGCCTCCGCTTGCCCGACGACGTTTCGAGAGCGACTGCCATCGAGACGTCTGGAGCCGAACGCATCCCATCGAACGCGCCCTGAGATGCCGAAGTAAACTATTTTGAGGCGCGTGTGCAAATCTGCCACAGGAGGAAACCCACATGGATACGCTTGCGGACGTCGACGAGGTCGTCCACGAACCGTCGCAGGAGTTCGTCGAATCCACGAACGTCTGGCAGTTCATGCAGACGCACGACATCGAGGACTACGAGGAGCTCATCGAGCGAACGACGACGGAGGTCGACTGGTTCTGGGACGAGATGGTCGACTACCTCGACATCGATTTCTACGAGGACTACGATGCGGTCCGGGACGACTCCGAGGGGCCGCAGTTCTCGAAGTGGTATCCCGGCGGCGCCGTCAACATCGCGCACAACGTCGTCGACCGCTGGGCCGCTCCCGACGCGGAGGAGCGCAACAAGGTCGCCTGCATCTGGGAGGGCGAACCCGGCGACGTGCGGGAGATAACGTTTCACGAACTCCACCGCGAGTCGAACCAGGTCGCCAACGCGCTCGCCGAACGCGGAGTCGGGAAGGGCGACACGGTCGGCCTCTACATGCCGATGGTGCCCGAGGTCATCTCCATCCTCTACGGCATCCTCAAGGCGGGTGCTATCGCGGTCCCCATCTTCTCCGGGTTCGGCACGGACGCCACGGCGACCCGCATCGACGACTCGGAGTGTTCGGTGCTGTTCACGGGCGACGGCTTCTACCGGCGGGGGAGCGAGGTCACGCTGAAGGGGACGGCCGACGACGCCATTGAGGAGGTCGGCCACGTCGAACACACCATCGTCTACGACCGTTTGGGGAGTAGCGAGGCCCAGCGGGCCTCGAACGGCGAGCAGGACAGTGACGAAGCGGGCGACGCCGCGATTCCGTGGGACGACGAGCGCGACGAGTGGTGGCACGACGTCGTCCCCGAGCAGGACGACGAGTTCGACACGGTAGAGACGGACGCCAGCGACGAGTCGATGCTGCTGTACTCGTCGGGCACGACGGGCAAACCGAAGGGCATCGTCCACACGCACGCTGGGCAACTGGTCCAGTGTGCGAAAGAGCTCTACTTCGGCTTCGACCTCAAACCCAGCGACCGGTTCTTCTGGGTGAGCGACATCGGCTGGATGATGGGGCCGTGGACGCTCATCGGCAATCACGCGTTCGGCGGCACCGTCTTCATGTACGAGGGCGCGCCGGACCACCCCCAGCCGGACCGCTTCTGGGAGATGATAGACCGCCACGGCCTCACCCAGTTCGGCATCTCGCCGACCGCCATCCGTGCGCTCCGGAAGCACGGCGACGAGTGGCTGGAGGGCCACGACCTCTCCACCCTCCGCCTGCTCGGCTCCACGGGCGAACCGTGGGACCCTGAGTCCTGGAACTGGTTCCACGAGAACGTCGGCGGCGGGGAAGCGCCCATCATCAACATCTCCGGCGGCACGGAGATCTGCGGCTGCTTCCTCATGCCGATGCCCATCCAGTCGCTGAAGCCATGCACGCTCGGCGGGCCGGGCCTCGGGATGGACGTCGACATCGTGAACTCGCAGGGCGAGTCCATCGCTGACACCAACGAACGCGGCTTCCTCGTCGCCCGCGACTCCTGTCCGTCGATGACCAAGAGCCTCTGGTCGGGCGACGAGCGCTACCTGGCGGAGTACTGGTCGACGTTCGAGGACCCGCCGATGTGGGACCACGGCGACTGGGCCCAGAAGGACGAGGACGGCTTCTGGTTCCTCCACGGCCGCGCCGACGACGCCATCAACGTCGCCGGGCGGAAGGTCGGCCCCGCCGAGGTCGAGGGCGCGCTCATCGACCACGAGGCCGTCAACCAGGCCGCCGCCGTCGGCGTTCCGGACGACACGACCGGCCAGGCCGTCGTCACCTACGTCATCCTCGAAGACGACCAGGAGCCGAGCGACGCGCTCCGGGAGGTGCTGCGCGAGCAGGTCGGCGACGAACTCGGCAAGCCGTTCCGCCCCCGCGAGATACTGTTCGTCTCCGAGTTCCCCAAGACCCAGAGCGGGAAGATAATCCGGCGCGCCATCGAGGCGACCTACACCGGCGAGGACCTCGGCGACATGTCCAGCATCGAGAACCCCGGGGCGCTGGAGGAACTCGAAGAGGCGAGCTAGCTACTCGAACAGCTTCTTCTCGCGGTCGATGGCCTCGATGCGAGCAACGTCCTCGTCGTCGAGCGCCAGGTCGCGCGCGGCCAGGTTCTCCCGCAGGTGCGTCGGGCTGGCCGACCGCGGGATGGGGACGACGTTCTCCTTGCCGGCGAGCCACGCGAGGCTCACCTGCGCCGCCGTCGCGTCGTGTTTCTCGGCCACTGCGGTCACCGCGGGCAGGTCGAACGCCTCGCCCTGCGCCAGCGGCGAGTACGCGACCAGGTAGTGGTCGTGACGCCGGGCGTAGGCGAGCAGTTCCTCCTGCTGGTAGAGCGGGTGCATCTCGACCTGGTGGGCGAAGAGGGGCGCGTCGAGCGTCTCGCGGACCGTATCGAGCTGGTCGGCCGTGAAGTTGCTCACGCCGACGTGGTCGACCGCTCCCGCGTCGCGCAGACGGTCGAACGCCGGCAGCGTCTCCTCGGGGTCGTAGTCCTCGATGGGACGGTGGACGTACAGCAGGTCGACGGCGTCGACGCCGAGTCTGTCGAGGCTCTCCGCCGTGGACTCGCGCACGTCGTCGGCTCCGAGGCTGTCCGCCCACACCTTCGTCGCGAGGAAGACGTCCTCGCGGTCGACCGCCGAGCGCTCGATGCCGCGACCGACCACGGCCTCGTTGTCGTAGATCTGGGCCGTGTCGAGGTGTCGGTAGCCCGCGGCTATCGCGTCGGCGATGCGGTCGGCGTCGTCTATCTCCATCGTTCCCAGTCCGACGGTCGGCAGGGTCTCGGTCGGCATCTACCCCCGGTTGGGGGAGCGCGAAGTTAACGGGCAGGGGTTCCACGTGAGGACAGTTCGGATGCCGACCGTCTGCGATGCGATTCGGGTGCCGGCGTCACCCCGCGGACGCCGTGACCGACGCGCCCAGTTGCAGTTTGCGCCGCCGGCACCGATACCAGTTCGTCACCGTCTTCCACCGCGTGCAGTCGAATTTCATGGTCGCGTTCTCACGGACGCGTTCGGAAGTTGGTGCCCCACTGCCAAAAGTATAATCTGAACTACACTTCAGTAGCGCGGCTTACTGAAACGCGTTTCACGGACCGCGGGGAGGAAACGCGACCGGACGGCGACCCTCCGACGTCATCCGTCGACCGATAACACGTTCGCCTCGTCGTCGACGACGACGCGCATCGTCTCGTCGCCGGCCGAGACGACGACCGCCACCCGTCGCGGGTCCGTCGACAGCACCTCGACGCGGTCAGCGTCGACGACGAAGTCGAGACGCCACAGCGGCGTCTTTCGGACGTCGACGCCGCGTTCGTACAGGAAGCTCACGACGGCGGGGTGGGCCAGGAGCGTCCCGCCGACGGGGACGTAGCTGAAGAAACTGCACCGCTGGCAGTCGAGGGACGCGACGACGGGGTGGTGGCTCGCGTAGTGGTCCTCGCTCTTGGTCGCGGACGTCACCAGCCGTTTCGCGACCGTCCCCGAGCAGACGGGACAGACGGCCTCGTGGGCGAGCGCCCACACGTGGCGGGTTCGGCGGTCGAAGGCCGCCGCGACCTCCTCGACGGACCGGCCGACCACGCCGCCTGGGTCGAACGGATATTCGAGGAACGTCGTTCCGCAGTCCGGGCAGGAGACCGTGCCGACGTGGCCGGCGTAATCGAACGCCAGCGTCGCCCCGCAGTCGAGACAGGGCTGGCCCAGACCGGTCGGTTCGACCTCGGTCGTCTCGTGGAAGACGCCGCTCCGTATCGCGTCGATGACTCGATGGCCGGCGTACAGGAGTTCGTACCGGTCGCCCTCGTGGCGCACGAACCGTCCTTCGAGTTTCGACAGGTGGTAGGTGAACCGGCCGCTGTCGCGCACGTCGACTCGGTCCCGCAGTTCGGAGAACGCGAGCGCGTGCTCCGGCGCGCGCCAGAGCGCGAGCAGGATGTCGACCCGTATCTCGTGGCCCACGAGGTGGAACGCGTGCTCCGGTTCGAGGTTCTCGCCGTCGGTCGACTCCCCCGTCATCCCCATCGACGGTTCGTCGAACGCGTGCTAATAGGTAACGGGCCGGCGGGGAACTCCGCGCGCGGACCTCTCGCGCTGGCGGAAAGCGGCCGCGGACCGGGGCTTCAGAGCGCCACCTCGGTCAGCGACAGCGCGTCGTCCTCCGGGGCATCGTCGCCGTCCGCGACGACCGCGAACGTCCCGGTGCTCCGGCCGTCGGGCAGCAGAATCGCGGCACCGGCGAGCAGCGGCGCGAGCACGCCGGCGACGACGGCCCGGGGGTCGGCGAGCGACGCGCGAACCGCCACGGCGTCGCCCGTTTCGAGGTTCCACTCCGCGGCGACCGTCTCCGCGGCGGCGAGCAACGCGGCGTGCGAGTGGTCCCGGTCCCCGTCGGTCAGTGCGGGCGCGTCCGGCGAGACGGGCGTCGGCGGGAACGCGGGGTTCTCGCTCCAGACGCTCTCGCCGAACCACGCGACTGCGGGGTCGTCGGCCTCCTCGCGGAAGGCGATTCGCTGGCCGCCCGGCGGGAGGTCGTACTCACCGATTCGGTCGCCCGGCGCGACCAGTACCCGCGCCCGGGCGTCGCGGGGCGGGGCGAACCGGACTCGCGCGCCCAGCAGGGCCGTGCCGAGGAGCGCGAGCACCGCCTCGGGCGCGCGGGCCGGGACGATGGCGACGGTCGCCCCCGACGAGTCCGCGGCGTCGTCGCTCGTACGCTCCTCGCTCGCGCGGACGCCGAGCCGCCGGAGGTAGTTTCCCGTCTTCCACGCGGTAGTGCAGAATCGGTGATAGTCGAACTCTCGCGCGGAGTCGCCCGGCACGAGGAGCGCCGGGTCGTCGCTCCGGCGCTCGCGCGCCACCAGGTCGCCGAGCGTGTCCATGCGGGCCGTTCCGCGCGGTGCGGGCAAAAGTGCGACGGTCCGAAAATCAGATCTTCTGTTCGGCGTCGTCAGCGAGTTCCTTCATCCGCTTGCCGATGCGGCCCGCCTCGCTGAACTCGTCTTCGCTCATCACGGTTGCCAGGGCGTTACCGAGCACGAACACGGCGTGTTTGTGTTCGCTCTTGGATTTGTGGACGTGGGATGGGTCGACGTCCAGCTGGTCGTACGCTTCGAACGTGCCTGCCGGGACGTCCTCCGAGCCGCGGAAGTACTCCATGATGGTGACCATCTGTTCGTGAAGCTCGAGGAGTTCGTCTTTGTGCATAACCGCGGATTGGGAGTTAGGCCGTTTAAGCGTTTCCCAGAAAGGTCGGATCGATTGACAAGAACGGCAGCGTTAGAAGACGTACTCGTCTTCGTGACCCATCATTCCTTCGTCCTCTATTCCGGCGTCTCTGTCCTCGTCGTCCATCGGGCCACTCGTCTTGTACGCCTTGAGGCCCGTCGACAACAGGTCTTCGATGGCCTCCTCGCGGTTGACGAACTCGCCCTGTTCGACCATCTGGGCGATCTGCATTTCAAGGTGCTCCGGGACGGTTATCTCTACCTTCGGCATTGGAACAGTTGTGGGCTTCGGGAGGGGTGTTCTTAAGTCTGACGGGTATATAGTGGCGGTATCTGAAAGATGATGCTCCAAACGAAAAGATTTGTTTTCAGATACGGCTATTTCACTCTCTGTTCGCAAAATGCTCGCAGTTCACCGACTGGATAAAGAAAGCGTTTCTCGTCCGGTCCTCACCGGTTGAGCATCTGGTCGATCGATTTGATGATGCTTCCCGGCGCCAGCGACTCCAGTCGCTGTTGCATTCGCTTCTGGTTGAAGTAACTCGCGAACGCGAGGATGGTCGGCGGCCAGAGACCGATGAACAGCCCCCGCTCGCGGTTCCCGCGGAGGAAAAATTGATGCCACGCGAGCAGCACCGACATCGCCGACGCGATTATCGCCACGTCGCGCGTCGATTCCTCGGCCGCTTCCATCGTTCCTCTCTCCGCCATTCTGGGTCGTTGTTCTGCCTCGGACATGCGTCAACCGATAGCGCGAGGCTGTCCTTTGTTATTCAGTCGCTACTCGGCGGAAGGTCCGGAATACACTCCGATATTGCGATTACTCGCCGATAATCGGTCGTTTCGAACGGTTCCGAGCGACCCTTCGGTCCTCCCCGACGGGTGTCGTTAAACCTACCTGCACGCCGTCCCATCACCCGAACATGAGCAAGCGGGACGTGACCGACCTTCACCGGGAGTTCGACGGCAAGCGGCTGCCGCCGGGTCAGCGCGAGACGAGCAAGTTCCCAGTCCTCTCGAAGAGCGGGACCCCGGACTGGGACCCCGACACCTGGGAGTTCACCGTGACGGGCGCGGTCGAGGACGAACTCGCGTTCTCGTGGGACGAGTTCACCGACCTCCCGGCCGAGACCCAGCGCCAGGACTTCCACTGCGTGACGGGGTGGAGTAAGTTCGACTGCGAGTTCACCGGGGCCACGTTCCCCGAACTCGCCGAGCGCGCGGGCGTGCGCGACGACGCCGTCCACGTCCTGTTCTCCGCGCTCGACGGGTACACGACCAACCTTCCGCTGGACGAGTGCATGCGCGAGGAGGTCCTATTCACCTGGGAGTTCGACGGCGAGCCGCTACCGCGGGAACACGGCGGCCCGGTCCGGGTCGTGACGCCGCACAAGTACGCGTACAAGGGTGCGAAGTGGGTCGACGGCGTCGAGTTCCTCACCGAACCGGAGCGCGGCTACTGGGAGAAGCGCGGCTACTCGAACACCGCGAATCCGTGGAACGAGGAGAGATATAGTTAGGCTGAAGGCATCGCGTTCCTGATTCCAGTGCAATGCCACCGCACCGCGACGGCCAGGTGTCGGCGGGGGCTCGCATCGTGGCACGCTCTCGCCGCATCCCGGACGTCTCCTTTCGCTCGTTTCTCGCCGGGCGGACCTCCCCGCGCGTCCACTGGGTCGCGCCGGACGGGCTCGAGATCGCCGCCTGCGGCGCGGCAGCGCGACTGACAGCGGACGGGCCCGAACGGTTCGAGGCGGTCCGCGACGAGGGCGCGGAGCTTTTCGACGCGCTCGACGCCCCCGACGACGCGCCCGCCGCGACGCGCCCCCGGCTGTTCGGCGGATTCGCGTTCCACGCCGACCACGACTCCGTGTCCCCGTGGGACGGGTTTCCGGGCGCGGAGTTCGTCCTGCCGCGCGTCCAGTTGACCCGGACGGACAGCGACACGTGGCTCACCGTCGCGGTCGAGGACGTGGACGAGGCCGACGCGCTGCTCGCCGAGACGCGGTCCGACCTCGCCGACCTGCCGACGATGCGCCCCGCCGGGTCGCCGCCCGGCGTCGAGACCACTCGTCACACTACCTCCCGCGAGGAGTGGTGCGCCCAGGTCCGGCGGGCGACCGACCGCATCGACCGCGGAGAACTCCGGAAGGTCGTACTCGCGACGGCGCTCGAGGTGACCCTCTCGGAACCTGTGTCGGTGCCGGACGTGCTCGAACGCCTCCGGGCCTCCTACCCCGACTGCTACCGGTTCCTGCTGGAGCCGAGCGACGGGGGCGGGTTCTTCGGGGCACCCCCGGAACGGCTCGTCTCCCTCTCCGGGCGCACCGTCGAGACCGAGGCACTCGCGGGGACGGTCGGTCGCGGGGAGACGCCCGAAGAGGACGACGAACTCGCCGCGGAACTGCTGGACAGCGAGAAGGTTCGCGAGGAACACGCGCTCGTCGCCGAGACGATACGCGACTGTCTCGCACCGCTGGCCGAATCGGTGACCGTCGGCAGTCGCGGCCTCCGCCGCCTCTCGACCATCCAGCACCTCCAGACGCCCATCTCCGCGACGCTCAGCGCTGACGGCCACGTCCTTGACGTGGTCGAGGCGCTGCATCCCACGCCCGCGGTCGGCGGACTGCCACCGGACGCGGCGATGCGGACCATCCGCGAGACGGAGACGTTCGACCGCGGCTGGTACGCATCGCCCGTCGGCTGGTTCGACGCCGACGGCGACGGGGAGTTCGCGGTCGCCATCCGCGCCGGCGTCGCGGCCGGCGACCGGGCGACCCTGTTCGCCGGCAACGGCATCGTCGCCGACAGCGACCCGGACGACGAGTGGGAGGAAGTGCAGTTGAAGTACCTGCCGATATTCGACGAACTCGAATGACGGCACCGAACAGGAACGTGCTGTGGGCGGAGACGGTCGTGGACGAACTCGTGGCCGCGGGCGTCGACGCGGCCTGTCTCGCGCCAGGCAGTCGCTCGACGCCGCTGACCGTCGCGTTCGCCGAGCACGACGACGTGACCGTCTTCTCGCACCTCGACGAGCGCTCGGCGGCCTTCTTCGCGCTCGGACGGGGCAAGCGCACGGGGCGACCGACGCCGGTCGTCTGCACCTCCGGCACCGCTGCCGCGAACTTCCACCCCGCGGTCATCGAGGCGAACCAGGCGCGGGTGCCGCTGCTCGTGTTCACGGCCGACCGCCCGCCGGAACTGCGCGACAGCGGTGCGAACCAGACCGTCGACCAGGAGAAGCTGTACGGCGACGCCGTGCGCTGGTACGCCGACATCCCCGAACCCGAAGCGGAGCCGCGGAAGTTGCGCTCGCTCCGGACGACCGCGGCACGCGCCATCGCGGAGTCGACCGGGACGCCCGCCGGCCCGGTCCACCTGAACTTCCCGTTCCGGAAACCCCTGGAGCCGACCGAGGTGCCCGGCGACGTTCTCGCCGACCTCGCCGAGCGGGACCCGCTCGCCGCCGAGGGTCGCGACGGACCGTTCGTCGCGGTGACTCGCGGCGAGCCGGAACTGGACGAGCGCGACCTGGCGACGGTCGCGGACGCCCTTTCGGCGGCCGACCGGGGCCTGCTCGTCGCCGGACCGGCGGACGCCGCGTCGGCCGACGGCGCGGCCACGCCAACCCGGGATGCCCTCGCCGCCCTCGCGGACGCGACCGGGTTTCCGGTGCTCGCCGACCCCCTGTCGGGCCACCGGTTCGGCCACGGCGACGAGCGGTCCGTCGCCGGAGGGTACGACGCCTACCTCGCACCCGGGGTGACCGACGAGTGGCCGGACCCCGAGGTCGTGGTCCGGTTCGGCGCGTCCCCGACCTCGAAGCCCCTCCGCCGGTATCTCGAACGCGTCGACGCCCGGCAGTTCCTCGTCGACCCCGCGGGCGAGTGGCGCGAGGCGACGTTCACCGCGAGCGACCTCGTGGTCGCCGACCCGACGCGGTTCGCGCGCGAGGTGGCGGCCGCCGTCGACTCCCGAGGGAGCGACGACTGGCGCGAGCGCTTCGAGCGGGCGGAGTCGAGCCACTGGGAAGTCGTGGCGGAGAGCGGGGCCTACTTCGAGGGGGCCGTGGTCGGTGCGGTCGCCGACCTGCTCCCGGACCCCGCGACCCTGTTCGTCTCCAACAGCATGCCGGTCCGGGACCTGGACCGGTTCGCCCGGCCGCGCTCGGCGGACGTGACGGCGCTCGGCAACCGCGGCGCGAGCGGCATCGACGGCATCACTAGCACCGCGCTCGGTGCCGGCAGCGCGACCGACGACCCCCTCGTCGTCGTGACCGGCGACCTGGCGTACTACCACGACATGAACGGCCTGCTCGCGCTCAGCCGCTGCGGCGTCGACGCGACCGTAATCGAGGTGAACAACGACGGCGGCGGCATCTTCCACATGCTCCCCATCGAGGAGTTCGACCCGCCTTTCACCGACCAGTTCCGGACTCCACACGGCCTCGACTTCGAGCCGACGGGGGAGCTCTACGACCTCGACTTCTCGCGGGTCGAGTCGCTGTCGGCCCTGCGCGAGCGGGTTCGGGCGTCGCTGTCGACGCCCGGTACGCACGTCGTCGAGGCGGTCACCGACGCCGAGTCGAGCCACCGGACCCGGGAGCGACTGCGGGAGCGAACCGTCGAACGGCTCTCCTGACGTCGCTACTCGTCTCGCTCGTCTAGCTGGTCGCGGAGCGCCGCGACCTCCTCGCGGAGCGCCTCCAGTTCCTCGGCCTCGTCGGTCTTCGAGCGTCGATAGACGAGATAGAACCCGCCGAACACGGTCAGCGGGAGGCCGAACATCATGACGGCCACGAGCAGGATTACTATCAGCTCCATGCCGCCGGGAACCGGACCGAACAGGGGGACCATGTTCCGGCCTCCCCAGCGCGGCGACATAAACTTTCTATCTCGCCGCGGATCGGGGGGCCGGACGCCCTCCGGTCTCGGCCACCGACGCGGGGTGCGCCGGACGGCGGTCGTCGAACGAGACGGCGGCGTCGCTCGCGGTGGTGACGGTCCGGCGAAAAACGTGCGAGCGTCGGGGAGACCGACCGGCGTTACGCCAGGCTCCGACCCTCTAACTCGTGGTCGGGGTAGTCCATCTCCATCAGGTCGAGGATGGTGGGCGCGATGTCGAACAGGTCGACGTCGTCGTCGACGGTCACGTCGGGGTCGTCGACGAACAGCGAGGCGTTGTCGAAGCTGTGCATCCCGTTCCGGGGACCCTGGGAGAACACGTCGTCGTGACCCTTGAAGCCGGCCTTCATGTCGAAGCCATGGCTCGGGATGGCGACGAGGTCCGGCGCGATGTCCGTGTGGTCGCCGTGGAACGCCTCTTCCTTCTCGACGACGCGCTCGCAGACCTTCCGGCCGTCGGGGCCTTCGAGGTCTTCGAGTTGGGCCTTGAGTTCGGCGCGCTTCTCCTCGTACTCCTCCTCGGGGACGCTTCCGCGCGGTTCGCGGCCCTCCAGGTTGATGTAGAACCGACCCGGGATGAGCGAGTACGCCTCGGTGTCGTCGGCAATGTCGCCGAGTTCCTCGTGGTCGTCGTCCTCGTACGAGAGCCAGCCCTCGTCGGCGAGCCACTGGTTGAAGTGGACCTCGTAGTCGAGCGATGTGAATCCGTGGTCGCTGGCGACCACCATCGTCACGTCGTCGGGCAGCATCTCGCGCAGGCGGCCGATGTACTCGTCGACCTGGCGGTAGAAGTCGATGAACTCCTCCTTGTACTCGCCGTCCTCCTCGTAGTCCTTGAACAGGAAGTGGTTGACGCGGTCGGTCGTCATGAAGACGCCGAAGAAGAGGTCCCAGTCGTCCTGTTCGATGTAGTGTTCGAACGCCTCGAATCGCGCGTCGAGGGTGCGGTGGGCGTTCTCGATGAACTCGGACTTGTCGTCGTCGTGTCCGAGTTTCGCGTTCGCGTCGATGCGGTAGTCGATGGATTCGAGATACTCCCGGAGTTCGTCGGGGTGGGCGGCCTTGTCGACGCCGGGTGAGAGGAAACCGGAGACCATGCGCTGGACGTTACGCTGCGGCGGGAACGTGACGGGGACGTTCATCACCGTCGAGTTCCGGCCGGCGTCGGTGACCCGGTCCCAGATGCGGGTCGCCTGCACGTCCCGACCCATCGGGACGTAGGTGTCGTACGATCCGGTTTCGCGGTCCTGGAAGCCGTAGACGCCGGTTTCGCCCGGGTTCGCACCGGTGGTGAGTGCCGGCCAGCACGCGGACGACTCGGGCGGCACGATGCTGTCGATGGGGCCGGCGCTGCCCTCTCTGGCGAGTGCGGCGATGTTCTCGAACTCGGAGGCGTTGTCCTTCAGAAAGCTGTACGGCACGCCGTCGATGCCGAAGAAAGCAACCCGCGGCTCGTCGTCGCCACGGAGCTTGTCGAACAAACCCATACGCGGCCCTATCACGGGCGGACACAAGTAGTTTCTTTTCCGTGCTACCAACCCTCGAACCGGCGGACGGGAAGCGGGAGAGCGGTCAGGACTGCTCGAACGCGGAGAACAGCGCCTTCCGCGTGCTGGCGTCGATGAGCGCGTCGAGCGTCTCCTCGTGTTCGCCCTCGACGCGGGCGAAGATGCCCAGCGGGACCCGGGCGGTCGCGGCGTCGGCGTTCCCGCCGGTCGTCTCGCTGGCGTCGAACGCCGCCGTCAGGATGTCCACCGCGCTCGTCCGGACGTCCTCGGCGCGACAGGAGACGACGATGGTCTCCTCGTAGAGACCGAACACGGCCGCGGTCGAGACGCCCTCCAGGCGGAGCAGCGAGTCCGACGCTTCCTCCAGCGCGCTGACGGACGGGACCGCGCCGACGTTCGTCACGGCGAAGCTCGCGCGGCGCTCGCGGTTGGCGATGGCGTCGCCGAGCATGTCGAAGGTGTCGCCGCTGACGCCCGGCGAGCGCAGGTCCTCGATGCGGCCGAGGTCGGCGTACGCGTGGAGAAAGCCGGCGGCGTCGTAGTCGTTGCGACCGTTCGCGCGACGGAACTCCCGGGTTCCGGCGCGGATGCCGTACAGGAGCGCGGTCGCCACGCGCTGGTCGGGGACCAGGCCGGCCTCCCGGACCAGTTCCGTCACCGTCGTCGAGGTGGCTCCGTCGTCGGTGCGCGTGACGGTGAGGATGTTCTCCTCCGCGGTCGGTCGGTGCCGGACGACCGCGACGACCGGCGGGTTGTTCGAGAGGCGGGGGACCGCGCCGCCGCCGCCGATGGCGATGGCGGCGTCGCAGTTGCTGCTCTCCGTGCCGTCCTCCAGCACCGTGAGGTCGACGTCGAAGATGTTGCAGAACGCCTTACCGTCCTCCTCGGTCACGTCCCCCTCCGCGAGGACGCGGGCGGCGACGCCCCACTCCTTGCAGAGCGCCTGGAGACCGACGGCGGCCGCGAGCGCGTCGATGCTCGCCCCTTCGGGGACGACGAGGGCGACGCGGTTCTGTCCGGCGACGGTGGTCCGCAGCGAGTCGACGGGCGACTCCTCGGCCGTCGTATCAGCTTCCTGTGATTGTATGGCGTACATGACGATACCGCCGGAGAGCAGGAGCGCGAGCGCGGTGAGAGCGATCGTAGCGGCGTTTTCGACGGGGAGGCCTGCGGCCATTGGTGTCGCGTACCTCCGCCACGAGATAGATACTTTCCTGTACAGGTAAGTAGAATGTCACTTGCTGCGATGGGCGTCCGGGCGCTGGTCGGGGACGGCGTGACGAACGGTCGAAGAAAGCAAGAGAGTTCGAAAGCGGTCGTCGTTCAGCCGAAGTGCTCTTCGTAGAGGTCCATCGCGTGCTCGATGGCGTCCTTCGCGGCCGCCTTGTCCTCCCAGCCGAGGGTCTCGACTTCCTTGCCCGCTTCGAGGTTCTTGTACGTCTCGAAGAACTCCTCGATCTCGGCCTTCTTCTGGTCGGTGAGGTCGTCGACGTCCTCGACGTGGTCGTAGCGGGGGTCCTCGATGGGGACGGCGATGACCTTGTCGTCCTGTTCGCCGTCGTCGTCCATCTTCATCATCGCGACCGGACGGGCCTCGATGACGCAGCCGGGGAACGTCTGGTCCTTGACGAGGACGAGCACGTCGAAGGGGTCCTCGTCGTCGTAGTACGACTGCGGGATGAAGCCGTAGTCGGAGGGGTAGTGGACGTTGCTGTGGAGGACGCGGTCCAGCATCACGCCGGGGATGTCCTTGTCGTACTCGTACTTGTTGCGCTCGCCTTTGAGACATTCGACGACGGCGTAGATTTCTTCGGGCGGATTCGGGCCCGTCTCGAGGTCTTCCCAGAGGTTCGTCATGGGTCAGTCAGGAATCGACGGGAAGACCAAAAAGTCCTTTCGGCATCGACTCAAAGCTCCGTCAACGACCTCCCCACGCGGCGTCGTCTCTACGCTCTCGGGCAGGTTTCGAAACGAAAAACGGATTACCGCGGCCGGAAACGCCAAGAAACTTGAGAAGGGTTAAATATCTCGGTTACATATTTCGTTCTGTCAAAGCCAATGTCAGAGGCACAAACACTGAGCGAGAGCAGTACTGCGCGCGACCTCACCGCGTTCCAGCGGAACATCCTGATGGTGCTCACCGAGGAGTCCATGTACGGGCTCGCCATCAAGCGCGAACTCGAGGACTACTACGGGGAGGAAGTGAACCACGGTCGTCTGTACCCGAACCTGGACACGCTCGTCGAGCGCGGCCTCGTCGAGAAGAGCGAACTCGACAAGCGCACCAACGAGTACGCTCTCACCGAGAAAGGGCTCGAAGCAGTCAAGGACCAGATCGCCTGGTCGCTCTCGAAGTTCGTCACGAGCGAGGAGCGGGCCGAGAAGGTTCGGGCGCTCATCGAAAGCCGGAACTAGCTCGTTCGAACACCAGTTCGACCGACTCTTCGACGATTTCTTTTTGTCGCCCCGTCGGCCACGCGTTGCGCGGGAAGTACTCCGAGAGGAACTCCTCGACTTCGTCGTCGGTCGCCGATTCGACAGGGCGCGCGTAGTGGTTGCTCATGAAGTCGGCAAACGCGGTGGCGTTCGCGCCGTGAACGTCGCCGTGTTCCTCCCGGACCGCCGTCGCAACGGCGCGGTTGTGTTCGTCGACCTCGTCCCAGTCCTCCGGGTCGCCGGGACCGTCGAGGGGAATCTCCGCCGCGCGGTCGGTGTCCTCGATGCGTTCGACGCGGACCGTCCCGTCCTCGGTCCACTCGTCGGGGTGGAGCACGAGCACGTCCCGCTTATCTTCGCTACGCACGCGTGCGGAGAATTCGTATTCAGCCAGCAGTGAGTCGCGCTCGTTCCGATACTTTTCCCGTTCGTCGTCGTCGACCGCCTCCCGGGCGAGTCTGGTGAGTCGTTCCGCCCGCTCGACGGCGTCGTCTGGCAGGTCAGCCATCGTCCAGTGCCTCGTTCGCCAGTTCGTCGGCGCGTTCGTTTACCTCCCGCGGTACGTGGTCGAGCGACCAGTCGTCGAAGTGCTCGAGCAGCTCCCGGACCCTGACGCGGCGTTCGCGCAGTTCCGGGTCGTTGGTGTCCCACGCGCCGGTAACTTGCTTGACGATGAGCTGCGAGTCTCCTTTCACCTCCACCTCGTCGAACCCGTAATCGCTGGCGGCTTCGAGCGCCCTGACGAGTGCCGCGTACTCCGCCTGGTTGTTGGTGGCGCGGCCGATGCGCTCTCCGCCGTCGGCGGCGATACCGTCGCTAGTGACGATGACCCACCCGATGGCGGCCGGACCGGGGTTGCCGCGGCTCGCGCCGTCGAAGTAGACGTACGCGCGACCGCCCTCGTCCCGCAGGACGGCCTCGATGTCCTGCGGCGAACTGCCCTGTATCACGACCTTGTCGTCGTAGGCGACCGCGACTGCGTCGCCGCGCTCGGCACGCCAGCGCTCGTGGTGCGTCTTCCCCTCCGATAGCTCTGCCCCGGCGCTGGCAAGCGCCTCGCGGGCCTCGTCGACGTCGCATTCGATAACAGGCATCTATCGGATTTCGGCCACGATGGAGTATACGCTTTCCGATGGCCGCCCCCAGACGTGTTATCGGCGCGCAGTATCGCCAGTTATAAAACCGTTGTGACCAAGGGTTTAAGTGCGTAGGAGATACTACTATAAAAGTGCGATGACACGGTCCACTCGTCAGCGGGAGCGCCAACTCGAAGGGGATCAAACGGCGGACGAAAAAGAGGGAGAGCGGGCTTGTCCGGAGTGTAATTCCGACAATCTGGTCAAGAGTTCTGATCGCGCGGAGCTAGTCTGTGACGACTGCGGTCTCGTCGTTGAGGAGGAACAGATCGATCCCGGCCCGGAGTGGCGGGCGTTCAACCACCAGGAACGCCAACAGAAGTCCCGGGTCGGCGCGCCGACGACCCAGACGATGCACGACAAGGGACTGACGACCACCATCGACTGGAAGGACAAGGACGCCTACGGTCGCTCTATCTCCTCGAAGAAACGAAGTCAGATGCACCGACTGCGCAAGTGGCAGGAGCGCATCCGGACCAAGGACGCCGGCGAGCGCAACCTCCAGTTCGCGCTCAGCGAGATCGACCGGATGGCCTCCGCACTGGGCGTTCCCCGGTCCGTACGCGAAGTCGCCTCCGTCATCTACCGACGTGCACTGAAAGAGGACCTCATCCGCGGCCGCTCCATCGAGGGCGTCGCCACGAGCGCTCTCTACGCCGCCTGCCGAAAGGAGGGCATTCCGCGAAGTCTGGAGGAAATCTCGGAAGTTTCGCGCGTCGAACGGAAAGAGATCGGTCGCACCTATCGCTACATCTCCCAGGAACTCGGCCTCGAGATGAAGCCGGTCGACCCGAAGAAATACGTCCCACGGTTCTGTTCTGAACTCGAACTCAGCGAGGAGGTCCAGTCGAAGGCGAACGACATCATCGAGACGACCGCCGAGGAAGGGCTACTGTCGGGCAAGTCGCCGACGGGGTACGCCGCGGCCGCCATCTACGCCGCGTCGCTGCTCTGCAACGAGAAGAAGACCCAGCGCGAGGTCGCCGACGTCGCCCAGGTCACCGAGGTCACCATCCGCAACCGCTACCAGGAACAGATAGAGGCGATGGGTATTCACAGTTAACCCGTTGCCGCAGTCCCGTTCTCCGCCGCTCGCGAGCGACGACCGACCCGAACGTGAACTCTCGTAGCGATTGCACGACGGCCAGCGAACGGCTCCGTATCTCGGTCGAGCGAACTCCGCAGCGTCGTTTTCGAAAAGAGGGTCGACGCAGCGTTGTCCGGGTGGTCAGTACAGCGTCTCGGTCAGGTCGACCGTCTCGTCGCCGTCGAGCGCGTGGACCTCAGCGTCGCTGCCGGTGGCCTCGACCTCGCGCTCGAAGTCTGCCGGGTCCTGTTCGATGGGCGGGAAGGTGTCGTAGTGCATCGGGAAGGCGACGTCGGCGTCAAGCCAGTCGACGGCGATGGCGGCCTGGGACGGTCCCATCGTGAAGTGGTCGCCGATGGGGACCGCGACGGCGTCCGGTTCGAGG
The DNA here is from genome assembly GCF_050954125.1 of Halomicrococcus pelagicus. Taxonomy (NCBI): domain Archaea; kingdom Methanobacteriati; phylum Methanobacteriota; class Halobacteria; order Halobacteriales; family Haladaptataceae; genus Halomicrococcus; species Halomicrococcus pelagicus. Next base: position 94,294 of record NZ_JBPBWC010000005.1, read on the forward strand.
TACGGCCCGATGACTTCGCGCATCTCGGTCATCAGCGCAGTGTCGCCCGCGTGGTAGAACGTCTCGCTCTCCTCGTCGCTGACCTGCGTCGGCTTCGTGTCGCTGACGACGAACCCGACGGGCATCCCGACGTCGTACTCGTAGCTGGTCTGGGCACCGTTCGTGTGGTCCGAGCGATGCATCGTGACGTAGGCGTCGCCACACTCGACGGTACCGCCGATATTCATGCCCATGCCGGCGATGGCCTCGTCGAGTCTGAGTTCGTCCTCGACGTACCCCGCGAGTTCCGGCGTCGCGACGACGGTGGCGTCGCCGAACTCCCCGGCGTCGCCGATGTGGTCGGCGTGTGCGTGCGTCAGGAGGAGGTAGTCCGGGTCGTCGACGTCCGACGGTTCGAGCGACGTCTTGGGGTTGTCGAAGAACGGGTCGATGAGCAGGTCGGTGTCGCCGACTGTGACGTGCCACGTCGAGTGTCCGTGCCAGGTGAGTTCCATGGGTACGGTTTCACTTCTTCGCAGAGAGCCATAAAGGATGGCGGCCTCGCGTCGCCGACGAGGGTTCGCCGGGACCGAACGCTATTAGACTCGGGGAACGAGACCACTCCGTATGCGACGAATTCGATTCCGCGACCCCGCGGGCTCCGTCCGGAACGGCGAGTGGACCGACGCCGGCATCGCGTTCGGCGGCGAGACGTACGACCCCGACGACGTCGACGTGCTCGCACCCGCCGACCCCTCCAAGATAGTCTGCGTCGGCCTGAACTACGCCGACCACGCGGCCGAGCGCGACAAGGACCTGCCCGAGCGTCCCCTCCTCTTCCTCAAACCGCCGAACGCGGTCTCCGCGCACAGCGACACCGTCACCCTCCCGGCCGGCAAGGACCGCATCGGCCACGAGGCGGAACTGGCGGTCGTCGTCGGCGAGCAGTGTCGGAACCTCACCCCAGAGGAGGCGATGGACGCCGTCGCCGGGTTCACGTGCGCGGACGACCTCTCGAACCGCGACGACCAGGACCGCGAGCAGAACTGGGTGCGCGGCAAGGCGTTCGACAACTCCTGTCCCCTCGGTCCGGTGCTGGCGACGCCCGACGAGGTACCGGCGGACGCCGCGGTCCGACTGCGCGTGAACGGCGACCTCCGTCAGGAGTCCTCCCGCGACGAGTTCATCTTCTCCGTGCCGGAACTGCTCGCCGAGATAACGACCTACCTCACGCTCGAACCCGGCGACGTCGTGCTGACTGGCACCCCGGCCGGCGTCGGACCGCTCTCGGACGGCGACCGCGTCGAGGTCGAAGTCGAGGGCGTCGGCACGCTCACCCACGACGTCCGGATTCCGTGACGGGAGAGCCGGGGTCGCCCGTCTCCCCGCGTCGGTAAGCGCCCGTCTCCGGGTGGCGGTGAGACCGCCGCGTTCGTCCGGGACGCCACTCGACCGACGTGCGCTCCACGGTCGGCGACGGGGACCTACGAACTCTCGACGAGGGTGTCGTCCTTGAGGTAGTGGTCCATGACGTGGACGTGTTCCTCGAGTTCGACGAGTTGCTGGCGGAGCATCTCCCCCGTCGCGTGGTCGCCGAGGCTCTCCGCGAGTTCGATGTGTTCGCGGTAGCTCTCGATGATGCTGCCGTACATCTCGATGTCGTTCTCGAAGGAGGTTCGGATGTCGTAGACGTCTTCGTCCTCGCTCTCGACCGTCGCGGCGTTCGACAGTGCGGTCATGCTCGCGTGGGGGACGCCGCCGAGGGTCTGGACGCGTTCTGCGACCTCGTCGGCTGCGTGCTCGACGTCCTCGTAGGCCTCCTCGAGGAACTCGTGGATTCCGAGGTGTTCGGCGCCCTCGACGTTCCAGTGGTGCTTGTGGAGCTGGTGGTAGAGGACGTACGCGTTGGCGAGGTCGGTGTTCAGCGCGTCGATTATCTGCTCGGCCTTGTCCTGGTCGAGACGAAGCGGGTTTTCCTCGACGGTGTCCGATTGCTGGCGGATTTGCTGTCGTGCTCCCATGGTCAGTGCTACGCCGCCACACGGTATATAATTTCCCGCCGAAACGAGAATTCCGGCGTTACAGCGGTGCTATCTCGAGTACGCGGTCGTTCCTTCTGTACCGGACGTCGAGAGGCGGGACCGAAGCGTTTTAATGATTAGGCTAGCCTAAAACCTCGCATGGCCGCAGATCTGGAGACAGACAGTGACGTACCCGTCGCTGCGGACGCCGAGACCGACACGCCCACGCTGTCGCTGCACGAGACGCGACCCGGACGCAACGTCCTGACCGAGGAAGGGAACACCGACGGCTGGATCGCCAGCGACTTGACGGTCGACGTTCCCCGATAGACCGACCCGCTGACGGGCGTCGTCCACCTGATAGCGACCGGCTCGGGCACCGGTATCGAATCGACGGACCTGCTTTGCTCCGGGCCCCGTCCCCGACTCGCTACGAGCTGCAGGGCTCACGTTCCGCAGTCGAACGACCTAAAACGCAGTACGGCGGAGACTCACCTATGACCGACCGGGTCGGCGTGGCGCTCGTTCTCGTCTCGGCCGCGGGGTTCGGCACGCTGGGGATTTTCGGCAAGCTCGCGGCCGCCGCCGGCCTCTCGATTCCGACCGTCCTGTTGTTCCGGTTCCTGCTCGCCACCGCGCTGGTCTGGGGACTGTTAGCGGTTCGCGGGCGGCTCGACCTCCTCTCCGGGCGGAACCTGCTCGTCGGCCTCGGCCTCGGCGCGTTCGGCTACGCGGCGATGAGTGGTCTCTACTTCTGGGGGCTGTCGTTCATGACCGCCGGACTCGTCGGCATCCTGCTGTACACGTATCCGGTCTTCGTCGTCGTGCTGGCCGCGTTCGCGCTAGACGAGCGCGTCACCCGGCGGACCGCCGCCGCGCTGGCGCTGGCGCTCTCGGGCGTCGCGCTCGTCACGGGTGCGGACCCCGCGGGTGCCGACCCGCGCGGCGTGGCCGTCGTGGTCGCGGGCGCGGTCGTCTACGCCACGTACATCACCGTCAGCCGGGTTGCGCTGGACGCCGTCCCGGCGGACCGGCTCACGGCGCACGTCCTCCCGGCGGCAGCCGCGGCGTACTTCGTCTACGGTTCCGCGACCGGAGCGCTCGCGGTACCGGCCACGGCGTACGAGTGGAGCATCGTCGTCGCCATCGCTGTCGTCGCCACGGCGCTGCCTATCTTCACGTTCTTCGCCGGCCTCGCCAGAATCGGGGCGAGCCGTGCAAGCGTTGTCAGCACCACCGAGCCGGTAGTGACGCTGCTGCTCGGCGCTGCCGTCCTCTCCGAGCCCGTGACGCTCGCTACCGTGGTCGGTGGCGCGCTCGTGCTCGGCGGCGTACTGGTCGTACAGGTGGAGTAGAACTCAGACCGTGTCGGGTTTCTCGTGGAACTCCAGGTCCACGTCGCGCGGTTCGCCTTCGAGGTCGGCGACGATGCGTTCGACGACCTTCTCGGCCTCCTTCTGGACGAGCGGCCGCACCTTGTCGACGACCCAGCCGAGCGAGACGAACATCGGCAGGTCGAGCATGCCGGCGTCGGCCGAATCGGCGTCGAACTTGATGTACAGGTAGACCCTCGACGCAGCCTCGCGGTCCTCGGGCGCATCCGCCGGCGCGGGCTCGACGCGCCAGTGGCCGTGCGCGTGCAGGTCCTTCACTATCTTCCAGTCGATGCGGTTGGGCGGGTCGAGTTCGGTCACCTCCGACCTGACGGTGTAGGTTAGCTTCCACCACTGGAGGTGGATGTCGTACTCGGTTCCCGGTCCGCCGTCGCCCCGGTGGGTCACCTGCGCCAGGTGCTTCGAGTAGTCGGTGTACCCGGGGAAGTCGAGGAGGAACTCGTAGGCCTCCTCCGGCGGCACGTAGACGACGGTGCTGAGTTCGACGCTGTCCACGCCGTTGATTGTGAACGACCGAAAGTAAGCATTCTGGCATTCGGCTTCGAAGTTAATGTTCGCGCCGTACCGGCCCCAACCGCACAGTTGGTATCCCCCGGCTTCGAAGGGTCGGGTATGACGAACGAACGCTACGACGTGGTCGTGGTCGGTGGCGGCATCGCGGGGCTGTCGGCGGCCCTCTACACCGCTCGCGCGGACCTCGACACGCTCGTCGTGAACGACGGCGTCTCGATTCTCGAACGGAACGCCATCCTGGAGAACTTCCCCGGCTTCCCCGCGGGCATCGACCCCCGGTTGTTCTGCCTCATGCTCGACGAGCAGATAGAACGCGCCGGCTGTTCGCGTCTCGACGCCCGGGCGGAGGCGGTCCGGTCCGCCGCCGATGGGTTCGTCGTCCGGACGGACGGAGGGACGGTCGAAGCCGAGCGCGTCGTCGCCGCCTCGTGGGCCGACGGCGAGTATCTCGAACCGCTCGACGTGGCGTTCGAGCGGTCGGGAGGAAAGCGGTTCGTCTCGGCCACGGACGGCGGCCGGACCGCCGTCGACGGACTGTACGCGGCGGGTCGGCTGGCGAACCGGTACCACCAGGCTATCGTCGCCGCGGGCCACGGCTCGCAGGTCGGTCTCACTGTCGTCGGCGACGCCGACCCGGACTTCTACAACGACTGGGTAACGCCGGAGGGGTACTTCACGAATCGCGGCCACGAGGTGCCGAAGGGCTGCGAGGAGATCAGCGAAGAAGAGCGCCGACGCCGCGCTCGGCGAGGCCACGACCGCCTGCGGACCTACCTCGAAGAGTGGGAGGACGAGACGCCCGTGCCCCATCCGAGCTTCGTCGACGACCTGGAGTGAGAAGCTCTAGACGTCGATGTACTCGTCGTTGACTTCCCACTCGCCGTCGTCGCCCCGGACCATGTACTCGCCGTAGTACGGGACCCGGTTCGCGACGGTCTCGCGGAACGTCTCGCGAATCTCGGGCTTCGTCATGTCGCCCATCGAGCGGAGGTCGTCGTTGCGGTTCAGACAGCCCTTGAGGTAGCCTTCGTGGGTCACGCGCACGCGGTGGCAGTTCGAACAGAACTCGGGGTTCTCGACGGGGTCGACGATCTCGACCATGCCGCCGTCCACCCAGTAGCGTCGCCGGCCATGCATCTCCCGAATCTCGATGTCGTCGGCCTTCTCTTCGAGCCAGTCGTGGACGCGCTGGATGTCGATGGCCCACTCGGGGTTGCCCGTCAGTTCGGGCATGTACTCGATCAACTGGAGGCGGAGGCCGTCGTTGTCCGCCACGTGTTCGACCATCTCCGGGACGTACCCCGCCGTGGCCTCGAACACGACCATGTTCAGCTTCACGGGAGACAGCCCGGCCTCTACGGCGGCCCGGACGCCGTCAAGGACCTGTTCGTACGCACCGGTTTCGGTCACCTTCGCGAAGTCGTCCGGGTCGAGTGCGTCCTGCGAGACGTTCACTCGTTCGAGTCCGGCGTCGCGGAGGGCCTCGGCGCGCCCGGGGAGGAAGGTCCCGTTCGTCGTCAATGAGACCTCCATCTCGTCGGGCGTCCGTCGGATTATCTCTTCGAGGTCCTCACGGAGCATCGGCTCGCCCCCCGTGAACTTCACCTTGCCGACGTCGAACTCGCGTGCGACTTCGAGAAACCGGACCACGTCGTCCGCGCTCATCTCGTCGTCCTGGGCTTCCATCGGACCGCGCGTATCTCCCAGTCCCTCGTTGTGACAGTACACGCAGTCGAAATTACACCGGTCGGTGAGCGACACCCGGACGCCGGTGACCTCGCGCCCGAACGAGTCTTCCAGCATTACTCGCACCTTCCGGACGAGACTTCATAAACTCGCGGGAGGAACGTCCGCTGACGTAACCGAATTCGGTTACGAGGTGCAGGGAGAGAAAAGAGGACGAGTTCCATTGGCTCGCCAGCCCACCGGTGTCTCGACGTTCGCTCTGCTCGTCGGGTCGACCGGTTCACAAGCCTTATCGACGGGTCCTCCCTAGGTGTTTTCATGGACGAAGCCGACGTACGTGACCGTCTCCGGACGGTCGAGGACCCCGACCTGGGCGAGGACATCGTCTCCCTCGAGCTCGTAAACGACGTCACCGTCGACGGAGAGACTGCTCACGTCTCGCTCGCTCTCGGAGCACCGTACGCGCCACACGAGACGCAGATAGCCGACCGCGTCCGCGAGGTGCTCGCCGAAGACGGACTCGACGCGGAGCTGTCCGCAAGGGTCGACGACGATCTCTCTCACGACGAGCAGGTACTGCCCGGCGTCAAGAACGTCATCGCCGTCGCGTCCGGCAAAGGCGGCGTCGGCAAGAGCACCATCGCCGTCAACCTCGCCGCCGGACTGTCGAAACTCGGCGCACGCGTCGGGCTGTTCGACGCCGACATCTACGGCCCGAACGTCCCGCGGATGGTCGCCGCCGACGAACATCCGCGGGCGACCGAAGACGAGAAGCTCGTTCCGCCCGAGCAGTTCGGTCTGAAACTGATGAGCATGGCCTTCCTCGTCGGCGAGGACGACCCGGTCATCTGGCGGGGCCCGATGGTGCACAAGGTTCTCACTCAGCTCTGGGAGGACGTCGAATGGGGCCAACTCGACTACATGGTCGTCGACCTGCCGCCGGGCACCGGCGACACGCAGTTGACACTCCTCCAGAGCGTCCCCGTCACCGGTGCCGTCATCGTCACGACGCCCCAGGAGGTCGCACTCGATGACGCGCGCAAAGGGCTCGAAATGTTCGGCAAACACGACACGCCCGTTCTCGGCATCGCCGAGAACATGAGCACGTTCCGCTGTCCGGACTGCGGCAGCGAACACGACATCTTCGGCCGCGGCGGCGGTGCGAAGTTCGCCGACGAGCACGACATGCCGTTCCTCGGCTCCATTCCGATCGACCCCGCCGTCCGCACCGGCAGCGACGACGGACAACCCATCGTCCTGGACGAGGACAGCGAGACCGGCGACGCGTTCCGCATCCTCACGGAGAACGTCGCCAACAACGTCGGGATTCTCAACCGCCGGAAACAGCGCTGAACCATGTCTCCCGAGACGAACTCGTTCGACTCCGACTCTGAGCGCGTGGAACTCCTCCGGAACGTCGCCGACGACGTTCGCGGGGAGAGCAGCGAGAGCAAGCAGGTCGCCGCGCTGCTGTACCGGGTGAGCGACCTGTACGACCCCGACGAGGAGACGTCGCCGCGCGACATCTACCTCAACATGCGCGAAATCGTCCGGACCAAAGAGGAGTGAAGTCCTGACAAAATTAGCTATAAATATATAATAAAAAAGTAAGTATTATACACCAACCATTTTTAGAAGCTCCTGTGTTGTCAGGAGTTGCTTTTAAGTCAGCAAAAGCCCAGCCGGAAGGGGTCTATCTTCCAGCTATTAGCCTGGTATATATATATATATATATTTTTACAAATGATGTGGTGTTTCTGTTACTTGGATTGGTAGCCGCTATACTTGCTCCCTTTGCCTATGTACCCCTCTCAAAGGGTATCGATATACTCACTGATAAATATGGACTCCCCGTAGACAAAAAATACGCCCTTCCAGGTATATCTACACTAGCGCTCTTAATTTTGTATCTTGCAGCACTTGTATCTCTTATAGCACCTGTTCTTGAAGGAGAGAAGATTTCTGTAGCATTATTTTCCATTATGATAATTTGGGTCGTGAATCTCAGAGCTTTTCGGATATTCAAATCTAATTGAATGTTAAAAATTTATTAGTGAAAAAAGCAGGGGGAAATGTTAAAATATCGAATTCGAAATCGAAATTTGGGGTCTGATTTACCCACGTTAAATATTGAGTAATACACCGCTAAATGGCCGAAATCGGCCCTTAGAAGCTATCCATCACAATAGTTCCTTGGTAATCGATAGCAAAGGCTTTACCTCTGAGCCGAGAAACTGTAAGTCAAGGCCAGGGAGGCCAGGAGTCCACTTATGACAGACGATGAACTCATCTGGCGAATCGCAGGCGGTTCCGGAGACGGAATCGACTCGACGAGTCAGAACTTCGCAAAGGCCCTGATGCGCTCGGGGCTGAACGTATTTACGCATCGGCACTACCCCTCTCGCATCCGTGGCGGACACACGTACGTGGAGATTCGCGCGAGCGACCACGACGTGAAATCGAGGGGCGACAACTACAACTTCCTCCTCGCACTCGGGGACAGCTTCGCTCGCAACCCCCAGGACGAAGCCTACTACGGCAACGAGGAGATCAAACCACTCTCGGAGAACCTGGACGAACTCCGCGAGGGAGGCGTCATCGTCTACGACTCGGGGCTGCTCGACACGGACGAGATCCCGAACTTCGAGGAGCGCGTCGAGGAGAACGACTGGCACGTCTACGACCTCGACCTGCGTGGACTCGCGAAGGAGCACGGCAGGGAGGTCATGCGGAACACGGCCGGCGTCGGTGCGACGTGCGCCATCGTCGACCTCGACCTCGAACCCATCGAGAAGTTGATGGAAGACGCGATGCCCGAGAAGATACTGGAGCCGAACCTCGAGATTCTCCACGAAGCCTACGAATCCGTCCAGGAGGACTACGAGACGGACGTCGGTATCTCGCTGCCGACGGGCGAACACGACGAAGACCAGGTACTCGTCTCCGGTAGTCACGGCATCGCGTACGGGGCTCTCGACGAGGGCTGTCGGTTCATCTCGGGCTATCCGATGACGCCCTGGACCGACGTGTACACCATCATGACCCAGAACCTCTCGGACATGGGCGGCATCTCCGAGCAGGTCGAAGACGAAATCGCCGCGGCGTCGCTCGCCATCGGAGCCAGCCACGCCGGCGCGAAGGCCATGAGCGGTTCGTCCGGCGGTGGGTTCGCGCTCATGTCGGAGCCGCTCGGGCTGGCCGAGATAACCGAGACGCCCCTCGTGCTCGTCGAGGCGATGCGCGCGGGACCGTCGACGGGGATGCCGACCAAGCCGGAGCAGGGCGACCTCGAACACGTCCTGTATACCAGCCAGGGTGACTCCAACCGGGTCGTAATGGCACCGGGTGACGCTCAGGAGTCTTACGAACAGGCTCGAAAAGCGTTCCAGATCGCGTACGGCTACCAGATTCCCGTTATCGTCCTCTACGACCAGAAGCTGTCGGGCGGCCACCAGACCGTCCCGGAGTCGACGTTCGACGAGGAGCCCAATCCGGACATCGGCGACGTCGTAACCGAAGACGAACTCGAGGATGCGGAGCGGCTCGCCGGTCGGTTCAAGCGGTACCGCTACGACGGCGAGGACGGCGTCAGTCCGCGCTCCATCCCGGGGCAGAAGGGTGGGAACTTCCTCGCGTCGGGTAACGAGCACAACGAGGCCGGTCACATCAGCGAGGACCCCGACAACCGCGTTCTCCAGATGAACCGTCGGATGGGCAAGCTCGACGCCATCCGCGAGGAACTGGACTCGATGGACCAGTCGAACCAGACCGTCTACGGTCCCGAGGACGCCGACTACGCTATCCTCGGCTTCGGGAGCACGAAGGGCGTCGTCGAGGAGTCGGTCGACCGCCTGAACGACGACGGCCACTCGGTGAAGGCGATGAACGTCAGCGACCTGCTCCCGTTCCCGCGAGAGGAGGTCCGCGAGTTCCTCGAGAGCGTCAACGAGGCGCTGGTCGTCGAGATGAACGCGTCGGCACAGTTCCGCCGTCACATCCAGGGTGAACTCGGCATGTACGGCGAGAAGCTGTACAGTCTGCTGAAGTACGACGGCAACCCCTTCGAGCCGGCGGAAGTCGTCGACGGCTTCGAGTCCCGGCTCGAAGACAGCGTGGAGACGGGGGGCTACAACACCCGTATCGAATCCGCGACAGGTGATTAAAATGAGTGCATTCAACGCCATCGGAGAGGAACGAGATATCGAGAAAGACGAGTTCACGCCGAGCCTGGAACCGCAGGCGACGTGGTGTCCGGGCTGCGGTGACTTCGGTGTCCTGAAGGCGCTGAAACAGGCGATGCCAGAGGTCGGCCGCACGCCGGACGAAACGCTGCTCGTCACGGGCATCGGCTGTTCGGGGAAGCTCTCGAGCTACTTCCAGAGCTACGGCTTCCACTCCATCCACGGGCGCTCCCTGCCGGTCGCGCGAGCGGCCAAGATGGCCAACCCCGGTCTCGAGGTCGTCGCGGCTGGCGGTGACGGTGATGGGTACGGCATCGGCGGGAACCACTTCATGCACACCGCCCGTGAGAACCACGACATGACGTACATCGTCTTCAACAACGAGATCTTCGGGCTGACGAAGGGCCAGACGTCGCCCACGTCGCCGAAGGGGCACAAGTCCAAGACCCAGCCCCAAGGCAACGCCAAGAGCCCGATTCGACCGCTGTCGCTCGCGCTGACGTCCGGCGCGTCGTACGTCGCCCGGACCGCGGCGGTCAATCCGAACCAGGCGAAGAACATCCTGGCTGAGGCGATGGAACACGACGGGTTCGCACACGTCGACTTCCTCACGCAGTGCCCGACGTGGAACAAGGACGCCAAGCAGTACGTCCCCTACGTCGACGTGCAGGACAGCGACGATTACGACTTCGACGTCAACGACCGCCGTGAGGCGTCGGAGATGATGCACGAGGTCGAGGACAAACTGTACGAGGGAACGGTGCTGACCGGCCGGTTCTACGTGGACGAGGACCGACCGTCCTACCAGCAGGAGAAGCAGTCGACCGGCGACATGCCGGAGACGCCGCTCGCAGAGCGGTACTTCGACGAGGAGTACGACTGGGAGCGGAGCTACGACCTGCTTGACCGGCACAAGTAACCCGGCTACGTTCGCTGTCGACGCTTTTTCGACCAAACTCCGACGGTAGTTCGACGAACATTCTTACAGCCAGCAAACTGTTTTCGAGTTCGGAAGATATTTTTCACTGTACGGGAAACATTCCAGTAGCAATGAGCACGGAGTCGACGGAAGACCGAATTCTCACCGTTCTGGAGAACGACGCCCAGGCGTCGTACGCCGAGATTGCCGAGCGCGCCGACGTATCGAAGCCGACCGTCCGCAAGTACATCGAGAAACTGGAAGACGAAGGCGTCATCGTCGGCTACTCGGCGGAGGTGGACCCGAAGAAGCTCTCCAGCCAGAGCATCGCCCTGGTCGGCATCGACGTCGCGAGCGAGCAGTACGTCGAAGCCACGCGCGCGCTCAAGGAACTCGACGACATCGAGACGCTGTACACCTGCAGCGGTGACCACATGCTGATGGCGGAAGTTCGCGCGCCGGACGGCGACGCCGTCGGCGAGGTCATCAGCGAGGACGTCCTCGCCATCGACGGCGTCACGGCCGCCCATCCCTCGTTTCTCCAGGAACGACTCAAGTGAGCGCTCGTCCGTCGGTCACCGTTTCCACTCTTACCGTCCAGTAGGGCTCGGCGGCGCCGAGTCTTCCCGTCCGGCGCTCCTCGAAACGGCCGGGCGACCGGGGCCGCCCTCTGCGAGTGAGAATCTCTCCCATCGTATCGGGGTTTCAAAGCCTTTGTATCGAATGCCTCCTGAGTTGCGCGTATGACTGCGAAGGTCGTCGTGCTCGGAGCCGGGTATGCCGGCGCTGGCGCGATTCAGCAGCTCGAAGCAGAACTCGATAGCGCCGACATCACCTGGGTTTCCGACAACGACTATCATCTCGTTCTCCACGAGGCCCACCGGGTCATCCGCGACCCCCGGGTCAAGGACAAGATAACGCTGCCCGTCCACGACATCAAGTCCCCGAGCACGCAGTTCGTCGAAGGGACCGTGACCGGCGTCGACACCGACGAGCGAAACGTCGAACTCGACTCCGGCGACGAGATAGCGTACGACTACCTCCTCGTCGGACTTGGAAGCCAGACCGCCTACTACGGCATCCCCGGCCTCGACGAGAACTCCCTGACGCTGAAGAGCCTCGACGATGCGCTGGAGATTCACGAGTCTGTCAAGGAGGCCGCAGGCGAGGCCACGCGCAATGACCCAGCGACGGTCGTCGTCGGCGGTGCGGGCCTGTCGGGCATCCAGAGCGCGGGCGAGATCGCCGAGTACCGTGACAAACACCGCGCACCTATTGACATCTACCTCGTTGAGGCGCTGGACGAGATCATGCCCGGCCAGGACCCCGAACTCCAGGGGACGGTCAAGAAGTACCTGCTGGAGAAAGACGTCGAGATTCTGACGGGCGACCCTATCACGGAGGCCACCGAGGACGACATCCAGTTCGACGAGGGCGACCCGCTGGAGTACGACGTATTCCTCTGGACCGGCGGCATCACGGGCCGCGATGCGATGAACGACTGCGGACTCGACAACGAGCACAACCGCGTCACGACCGAGGCGAACTTCCAGACTAGCGACGACTGCGTGTTCGCCATCGGCGACTGCGCCATCGTCGACCAGGGCAACGACCCCGCACCGCCGACCGCGCAGGCCGCCTGGCAGGCCGCCGAGGTCGCCGGCGAGAACATCGCCCGCAGCATCCGGGGGCAGCCGCTCGCGACCTGGACCTACGACGACAAGGGGACGCTCATCTCCATCGGCGACGCAGCGGTCGCCCACGACATCCCCCTGGTTCCCGTCGACACGTTCAACTCCTCGGCCGCCGAGTTCCTGAAGAAGGCCGCCGCCGCGCGCTGGATCGCCGACGTGAGTTCCATCGGTCGCGCATTCGACGCCTGGGAGTCGCTGTAACCGCGCCGGCACTCTCTTTCCTTCGCTGCGAATCGTCCCTTCGGCTGCTCTCTCTATCGCTGTCTCGTCAACCCACCGGAGAGCGTCGGCCGTAGCTCGACGAAAGCGACGTTCGAAGGCGTTCGAAGCTAGAGGGGGGAGCCGTCGTCAGACGATGGCGCTCCACCAGGGCTTCACGAGGAAGAACAGCGTGTTGTACGCCGCGTAGAGGAACACGAGTACGGACGCGGCTATGGCCGCCTTCGGGCGGTCGAGGGGGACGTCCCGGCGCATCTCGACGCTCCGGGCCTCGACCTCGAAGAAGTCGGCGATGAACAGGCCGATGACGAGCGACGAGAGCACGATGCCGCCGTGGTGGTGCAGCGTCAGGTAGTAGAACGACGCGAGCACGAGCAGGACGTTCGTCAGTTCGTGGGGAATCCAGCGGTCGACTTCCTCTCGGTCGTCGTCTTTCGCCTGTTCGCGGTATTTCCCGAACGCGAGCCACCGCGTGCCCATGTTGACCAGCACGAGCGCGACCACGAGGTAGCCGGCCACGGGTTCGAGCACGTCGATGGGCCCGAGCAGCGATAGCAGTTGCATGTCCGGAACTGAGTGCGGTAGCATATTATATTCTTTCCAATTCGCCTGGCCAGCCCCGCTCGAAGAAGGGGCTCCGAGTCGCGAGCGCTACTCGAAGAACCGCCGGCTCCCCTCGACGGTCACCAGTTCGACCGCGCCGTCGTACGCCAGTTCCACTGGGGTCCGCGGCGGCACTTCCGCGACTTTGCGGTCGTCGACGTACAGCGACACTTCGCCCTCGTCTCGCTCGACGGACAGCGTCACCGGCCCCGACAGCACCCAGTTCCCGAGGTGGATGGCGAAGGGTGCGACGGGAACGACCGAGAGGACGCCCGTTTCCGGCTCCACTGCCGGCCCGCCGGCGTCGTACGCGTACCCGGTGCTCCCGGTCGGCGTAGCGACGACGACGCCGTCGGCGCGGAACTGGTCGACATCGCTGTGGCGTGTCCGGACCGCGTATTCCGAGATGCGGGCGGCCTCGCTCGTCACCAGCATCGCGTCGTACAGTGCACGTGCGACGCGTTCGCCGTCGATACGTACCGAGAGTAGCGGGCGCTCGGTGGTCGACCACTCGTCGGCGAGCAGGTCCGCCACCGCCTCCTCGACGTCGGACTCCGGGACGCTGGCCAGTTCCGGTCCTGCCGCGACGGCGAGCACGGGGGCGGACGTCCCGGCGCGAACCGCGTCGAGCACCGCCGGTTCGCCGGGCGCGACGACGACCGAGGGGTCCGCGTCGAGCACCGTCGCGGCTGTGCCGCGTTCGACCGTCCCGTCTGCGTCGCGGACCGCATCGGCGACCCGGGTCGCCAGGTCGGACTCGCCGACGACGCCGACGGTCATCGCTCCTCTCCCGGATGCCACGTGTCGCTCATCACTGGATGTTGCTCGCCGGGGCTTGAAAAGCATGTGGACCGCTGCGGTCGGCGACGTCCGTTCCCTCCGAGACTCGCGCAGTGTCGCGGGGGTTTCCGGCGGGCTAGACGGCGACGGACGCCTATTCGTCGTAGGGCCAGTCGCCGGTTATCTTCATACCCTTCGCTTTGTTCTCTGCTTCCAGCGCTTCGGCGATCTCTTCGGGCGCCTTGTGTGCGACCGAGAACTCGTCGCTGGCGAGGTGGACCGTCAGTTCCGTCAGGAGGATGGCCTGCTCGCGGAGGTCCCGGACCTCGAGTTTGTCCAGCGTGTCGGCGTGGGTGTGCCCCCAGCCGCGACCCTCGTCGCCGGTCTCGCTCATGACGTGGTAGCCCGGCACGCCCCACTCGACGAACGGCCAGTGGTCGCTGTGCGGTCCCTGCTCCGGGATGGTCTTCACGGGATGGTCGAAGCGGTCGGCGACGGCGTGGGCCGCCTCGTCGAGCGCGTCGAACCCGTGGGTGTAGAACAAGAGCGTGCGTCCGCGGACGACGCCGTCGTTGTTCACGATGGCCTTGACGTCGTCGAAGTTCGCCCGATCAGCCATGTGTCCGGACCCTTCGAGGCCGACCTCCTCCGCGCCGAACGCGACGAAGTGGACGCGCGCGTCGAGTTCGTCCTCGCGGTCCGCGAGCGCCCGCGCCATCTCGACGACCATCGCTGTTCCGGCGCCGTTGTCCATCGCTCCCTCGGCGATGTCGTGGGCGTCGACGTGGCTGGTGACGAGCAGTTCCTCGTCGGTGTCGGGACCGAGTTCGGCGTGGACGTTCCCGCTCGTCGCGTCGTGGACGTCCGCGTCGACCGCGACGGTGACCGTCTCGCCCTCCCAGCGCCGGGAGAGGCGCGCGCCGACCTCCTTGCTCACCCCGACCGCGGGGACGTCACCGATGGGGTCGTCCGCGGTGCCGACGCTGCCCGTCGGCGGGAGACAGCCCTCGACGTGGTTCTTGAACACGAACGCGGCCGCACCCCCCTCGACGGCGTAGTAGTACTTCTCGCGTCGGTGGACGAACCGGTCGAAGTAGTCGGGGACGTTCGTCGCAACCATCACGACCTTCCCCTCCACGTCGGCGTCCTCGAAGTCCGAGGGCAGGCCGTACCCCAGGTCGACGAGTTCCCCGGTCGCGGACGCGTCCGGACTCCGGGGGAGCGCGATACAGTCCTGGCTCGTTTCGCCCGCGCGGATCTCGCTACCGCCCCGCGTCCACCCCTGCACGTCAAACTCCTCGATGCGAGCGTCGCGTGCGCCGACCTCCGCGAGCGCGTCTCGCGTCGCCTCCGCCGCCCGTCGTTCGCCCTCGCTGCCGGCCATCCGGTCGCCGACGTCGACGAGCGTTTCGAGGTGGTTCCACCCGGCGTCGCTTTCGAACGTCGTCCCGATCCACTGTGTCATACGCCATCGTGTCTCCGGGTCGTCGCCTAAGTGTTTCGAATCGGAACATCCCGAAGAATCGTCGAAAAAGACGGTTCGTACTGGGGGAGGATTCGAAATGTCGTCGTCGGGGTACAAATACTCCATTGTGATTCAGAGATATATACGGACCTCGGCGATGTTTTATAACGAAAGAGCGTGTTCTATCGATAGACAGTCGGTGTTTCCCAAGAATGGCTTCACAGGCTCCTGACGTGACGCAGGTCGTCGCACCGGACGGAACCGTCGACGGCGAGGTCGAACTGTCGGCAGAGGACGCGCGGAACGTCTACCGCCTCCAGGTGCTCGCACGGACGTTCGACGAGAAGGCCGTGTCGCTACACCGCCAGGGACGCATCGGGACGTACGCACCCCTCAAAGGGCAGGAGGCGGCGCAGGTCGGAGCGGCCTACGCGCTCTCGACCGACGATTACTGCTTCCCGACGTACCGCGACCACGCGATGTATCTCACGCGGGGACACTCGATGCGCGACGTCCTCCTGCACCTGCTCGGTGCGGGCAACTACGTCGACCGCGAGGACCCCGACGGACTGCGGACGTTCACTCCCACCATTCCCATCGCCACCCAGCTTCCGCACGCCGTCGGCGTCGGGATGGCGGCGGACTACGACGGCGACGACGCGGCCGCGCTGGCGAGTTTCGGCGACGGCGCGACCAGCGAGGGCGACTTCCACGAGGCGATGAACTTCGCAGGCGTGTTCGACGCGCCCGTCGTCTTCTTCTGCCAGAACAACCAGTACGCCATCTCGGTCCCGCGCGAGCGACAGACGGCGAGCGCGACCATCGCGCAGAAGGCCGACGCCTACGGCTTCGACGGGATGCGCATCGACGGCAACGACGTGTTCGCCGTCTACCGCGCGGTCACCGAGGCGCTCGAACGCGCACGCCGGGGCGAACCGGTGCTCATCGAGGCGGTCACCTACCGGCAGGGCGCACACACGACGACCGACGACCCCTCGAAGTACCGCGAGGAGGCCGAGGTCGAGGAGTGGGTCGAGAAAGACCCCATCGAGCGCACCCGGGAGTTCCTCGAGGCCGAGCACGGCTGGACCGACGAAGACGAAGCGGCCCTCCGCGAGGACTGCGAGGCCCGGGTCGCCGAAGCGGTCGAGGCCGCGGAGGCTCACGACGGCTTCGACACCGACGCGATGTTCGACCACGTCTACGCCGACGAACATCCCCGCCATCCCGACCAGCGCGAGACGGTGCCCGACGACCCGCAGGTCGAGCGCTGAGACCGCCGGCGGGCGGTCCGCCACGGTCCGAGTCGGCGTTCGCGCCAGCATAGTTATGTGAGCCGCTGTAGAACCGACTGTGGGGTTCATCATGGAACGTCACGATCCACAGATGGGAGTAGAGGAGTCGGGAGCGGAGCCGATACCCTCCGAGGACATCGCCGAGATGGAGATAACGGAACCGACGCTGACGTGGCTCGAACTGTCTCGGCCCCAGCAACCGATTCCCATCGGAGAGGAAGACCGCGTTCTGAACAGCCGATTCAACGAACAACACGACGTCTGGGAGGTACTGCTCGTCGCGATGCCGACCGAAGAAGAGGACGACGACTGACTACAGCATGTCCTTTTCTCTGAGCCCCTCGATGAGGTCGTCGACGAGCGTGTCGACGTCGTCGTAGGGGAAGTCCTGTGCATCGGACATCTTCGTCGACAGTTCCATCGCCGTGAAACTCGTGTCGCCGGCCTCGAACTGGGTTCCGGGTCCGTTCGGGAGCGCCGGTACGAGGTCCATGGGGTTGCTGACGGGGTAGTCCGCGCCCTCGAACGCGTCGTGGAACTGCTGTCGGAATTCGGCTTCCTTGTCTACCATGTAAGGCAATTGCGTGATTACGTGGCAAAAACGTTCCGGAACAACACTGAATGAGTTGTGAGTTTACCCCGGTTCGCGTGGGTTTATGCCACTCGCCACCAGATGACCTGGGGATGACGAACGAGTTCGCGTTCGACTACGACCTGCTTCGGGAACTCACCGAGACGAGCGGCGCGCCGGGGTACGAGGACCGCGTGCGTGCGGTCGTTCGGCGGGAGTTCGACGGGATAGTGGACGAAGTGCGAACGGACGCGATGGGCAACGTCGTCGGGACGGTCCAAGGCGACGCCGACTACGAGGTCGCCGTCGCGGCGCACATGGACGAGATAGGGTTCATGGTCCGGCACGTCGACGAGGACGGGTTCCTCGCGCTCGACGCTCTCGGCGGATGGGACCTGCGGGTCCTGAAAGCACAGCGCGTCACGGTCCACGCCGAGGCGGACGACCTGACGGGCGTCATCGGCTCGGCGCCGCCGCACCTGCTGGACGACGACGAGGACGAACGGGGCGTCGAGGACGTTCACGTCGACCTCGGACTGCCCGCCGAGGAAGCGAACGAGCGCGTCGCCGTCGGGGACCTCGTTACGATGGAGCAGACGACGACCCGGGTCGGCGAGCACGTCACGGGCAAGGCGCTCGACGACCGCGTCTGCCTGTTCGCGATGCTGGAAGCCGCGAAGCGCGTCGACGATCCCGACGTGACGGTCCACTTCTGTGCGACCGTCCAGGAAGAACTCGGCATCCGTGGTGCGTCCGCGCTCGGCGTCGACCTCGACCCGGACCTCGCCGTCGCGCTCGACGTGACAGTGGCCCAGGACGTGCCCGCGGTGGAGAAGGAGGCCGACTACGTGACCGAACTCGGCGAGGGTGCCGCGGTGAAGCTCAAGGACGGCAGCGTCGTGACGACGCCGAAGGTCCACCGCCGGATGCGGTCGGTCGCCGAGCGACGCGAGATTCCACACCAGACCGAGATTCTCCCCTCCGGCGGTACGGACACCGCCGGATTCCAGAACACTCACGGCGCGAAGCCCGTCGGTGCCATCTCGGTTCCGACGCGCTACCTCCACACCGTCACCGAGAGCGTCCACGGCGACGACGTCGCGGCAGCCATCGACCTGCTCGCAGCGTTCCTCGACACGGAGACCGGCGAGCACGACTACCGGCTGTAGCGCGCCGTCCGGCGAATGACCGCAGGGAGCGCGGATACGTTTTCGGCCCAGCGTTTCGAGTAGTGTGCGACGGACAGGAGCGCATCCGACGAAGCAAGACGGTGGGTGCAAACCAAAGTATTCAGTAACCGTCGGTCCAAAGCCCCGGCCATGACAGATGGGGAAACGACTGGTTCGGTGACGCGACGCGGGTTCATGCTCGGGACGGCCGGTGCGGCGGCTACCGGCGCGGCCGGGGGCGTGAGCGCCGAGGAAGGCGGCGGCGAAAGCGGCGGTGGCGGCACGAAGACGGTGAAGGTCGTCGACAACAAGTTCGATCCGGACGAAGTCACCGTCGCGCCCGGCACGACGGTGAAGTGGGTCTGGGAAGGCAGCGGCCACAACATCGTCGTCGAGAACCAGCCCGACGGCTCCAACTGGGAGGGGACGAAGGGTGGCGAGTCGAAGCTGTACGACAAGGGCCACACCCACGAGCACACGTTCGAGTCCACTGGTTCCTACGAGTACTACTGTGCCCCTCACAAGGCGATGGGGATGACAGGTACCGTCACGGTCCAGGAGGGCGGGGCCTCTTCGAGCGGGTCCTCCAAGCCGGCGGTGCCCAAGGGTGCGAAGACGCTCGGCGTCGCCACCTCCGGCGCGCTGATGACCACGCTCGGACTGGCGTACTTCTTCATGAAGTTCGGCGGCGACTACGGCGAGCTCGGCGAGTACGAGTAACCGACTCGGCGTCGTCCATCCCGGCGTCGCGAACCCGTCGTCGGTTCTCGCTTCCCGGCAGTTGCCGTTTCGACCCCGAGACGACTGCGGTCCGACACACCTGACCTCCGCGTTCCGGTAGCCTCGCAGTCTCCGCCCTCGTGGCTCCGACGCGGTCGCTCAGCGTCGTTCGAGCAGTTCCTTCGTCTTCCGGTGGCGGTACCGGAACATCGGCTCGAAGCCCACCCATCCGAGCGGGCCGACCGCCCGGCCGACCGGACCGCCCGGGAACTCGTACTCCACGCGGTCTCGCACCCGCGTTCCGCCGTCTGCGGCGAAGAACTGGTGGGTGTGTCGCCACGTCTCGAACGGACCGTCGTGCATCACGTCCTCGAAGACGGCCGCGCCGTCCTCGCGGTCCCGGCGCGTTATCTCCGACACCCACCGCTGGGGCGGGCCGACGCCGAACGGCCGCGCCGCGAGCCTAATTCTGGTGCCGGGGGAGAGCACCTCGGGGTCGGGGTCGCCGTCCGGTCCCCGTATCGCCTCGACGCGGAGGTTCATCCAGCCGGGCGTGAGCGCCTCCAGGCCGTCTATCGTGGAGTGGAACGCCCAGACCTCGTCGAGCGGTGCGTCGACCCGGACCTCCCGTTGATACGTGGCCATCGTTCGAGCGTGGGGCGCGCGGAGTAAAGGCCCTTCGTCGGGAGTAGAACTTTTAAACGGGACCGCCGCCAAGGTCCGTTCGTCATGACCGACCAGGATCTCCGGAAGAAGGCACACGACCTCGACGTGACCGTCTGGGTCGGTAAGAGCGGCCTCGAATCAGTGACCGGCGAACTCGACGACCAGCTGTCCGACCGCGAACTCGTGAAGGTGAAGTTCCTCCGGGCGGCGCGCGGCGGCACGTCGACGGACGAACTCGCCGCGGACCTCGCCGAGCGCGTCGGCGCCGACCTCGTGGAGACGCGGGGGAACACCGCAGTGTACCACTGATGGTGACCCCCCTGCCGTTCCTCGACAGGGTTCTAGAAACCGAGTACGCGATAGCGGTCACGCAGTCGCTGTACTTCGTCGGCTCGTTCGTCGCGCTGTATCTCGTCGGTCGGCTGGCCGTGCTGCCGGTCGTGCGACGCGTCCTCGACAGCCGGGACTACGACCAGAGCGTGACGAAGCCGCTGGCGAAGCTCGCTCACTTCGGCGTCCTGTTCGCGGCCGTCGCGCTCGCCTTCGGCTTCGCGGACTACGGCAACATCCTCACGGCGCTCGCCACCGTCGCCGCGGCCGCGACGCTGGCCGTCGGCTTCGCACTTCAGGACATCATCGCCAACTTCGTCGCCGGCGTGTTCATCTTCACGGACAAGCCGTTCAAGATCGGCGACTGGATAGAGTGGGACGACGGGAACTACAAGGGCATCGTCGAGGACATCAGCCTCCGGGTGACCCGGGTGCGGACGTTCGACAACGAACTGCTGACCGTGCCGAACTCCGTGCTCACGGACGGCGTCATCAAGAACCCGGTGGCGTACGACAGGCTCCGGGTGACCTTCGACTTCGGCATCGGCTACGACGACGACGTCGAGCGCGCGACGGAGGTAATCGTCGACGAGGCGCGAGAGCACCCCGAGGTCCTGAACGACCCCGAACCGTCGGTGCGATTGACCGAACTGGGCGACTCCGCGGTCGGGCTCCGGTCGCGGTTCTGGATCGCAGACCCCGCGCGGAGCGACTTCGTCCGGACGCGCGCGGAGTACGTCTCGGCAGTCAAGCGACGCTTCGACGAGGAGGGCATCGACATCCCCTACCCCCACCGGACGCTGGCCGGCGGCATCGAGGTGACCGACGCCGCGAACCTCGCCGAGGTCAGCGGGGACTGATTCCGGTCGAGACGCCGGCCATCGGGGTACGGGGAGACGTTCTACTCCAGTGGATTCGTTGGGCTTAAATAACCCCTCGTCCAACGTACGAGTGCAGTGAACTGTAGGGACGTGACGTCCCGAGTCCGAGAGGGCGAACGTAAGTGTGTGTCGAGGTAGCCTAGTCTGGCCCACGGCGCAGGGTTGCTAACTCTGTGGCGTCAAGCCTCGAGGGTTCGAATCCCTCCCTCGACGCTCCGACATCGCTCGAAAAGACCAACCATGAGTACGGAACAACCACAGGACGAGGAGGACGACGACGACCTCCGATACTTCGTCCGCATCGGGCAGACCGACCTCGATGGGACGAAGACGGTGGAGCGATCCCTGAGCGAGATGAACGGGATCGGTCGTCGGACCGCAAGAATCATCGCCGACAAGGCGGACATCGACCGGATGGCGACGTTCGGTCGACTCGACGACGAGGAGATCGAACGCGTCGTCGAGGCCGTCGAGACGTACGCCGACGAAATTCCCGAGTGGCTCGCGAACCACCGCAACGGGTACTTCTCCGGTGAGACCACCCACGAGACCGGTAACGACCTGCAGATGACGCGTCGGCAGGACATCAACCGGATGAAGATGATCGACTCGTACAAGGGCGCTCGCCACAAGCGCGGGCAGAAGGTTCGCGGTCAGCGAACCAAGTCCACGGGTCGTACCGAGGGGACCATCGGCGTGAACGTCGAAGAGATCAAGGAAGAACAGGCCGCCGAAGAGGAGGCTGGTGAGGAGTAATGTCGCTACCTGGCGAGAACACGAAGTTCTACGAGACGCCGAACCACCCGTTCCAGGGCGAGCGCATCGCCGAGGAGCAGAGCCTGATGGACCGCTACGGGCTCTCGAACAAGGAGGAGCTCTGGCGGTCCCAGAGTCAGCTCCGTAACTACCGACGCGAGGCCCGTCAGCTGCTCGGCGGCATGACCGGCGAGGAGTCCGGCGAAGGCGAGGAGTTCGTCTCCCGGCTGAAGCGCATCGGCGTCCTCGACGAGGGCGACGAGCTCGGCGACGTGCTGCTGCTGGAGCTCACCGACGTGCTCGAGCGTCGCCTCCAGACGGTCGCCTACCGCAAGGGTCTGGCGAACACGCCCGAGCAGGCGCGACAGTTCATCACGCACGGCCACGTCCGCGTGGACGGCCGTCGCGTGTCGATACCCTCCTACAAGGTCGAAGTCGACGAGGAAGCGACCGTCGAGTTCGACGAGAACAGCCCGCTTTCGGACGAACTCCATCCCGAACGCGCGGGGGATAACGAATGAGCGCAAACGACGACGAGAAGTGGGGCATCGCCCACGTGCACGCATCGTTCAACAACACCATCATCACCGTCACGGACCTCACCGGTGCAGAGACCATCGCGAAGTCCTCCGGCGGGACGGTCGTCAAGCAGAACCGCGACGAGTCCTCGCCGTACGCGGCCATGCAGATGGCCGAGACGGTCGCCGAAGAGGTCCAGGCCGCCGGCATCGACGGCGTCCACGTTCGCGTGCGAGGCCCTGGCGGGAACCAGCAACAGAACCCCGGTCCGGGCGCGCAGGCGACCATCCGGGCGCTGGCGCGCGCCGGCCTGGAGATCGGTCGCATCGAGGACGTGACCCCGATTCCGCACGACGGCACCCGCGCACCGAAAGGTAGTGGGTTCTAACCCATGAGCGAAGACTTCGACGTAGAGTTCATCGACCGCGGCGACCGCGAGGCGCGGTTCCTCGTCCGCAACGTCTCGCCGGCGTTCGCCAACGGCATCCGGCGGGCGATCATCGCGGACGTGCCGACGATGGCCATCGACACCATCCGGGTCATCGAGAACTCGTCGGTCATGTTCGACGAGCAGATCGGACTCCGCCTCGGTCTCGTGCCGCTGACCACGCCGGTCGGCGAGTTCGAGGAGGGTGACACGGTGACCCTGAGTCTCGACGTGTCGGGGCCGGGCACCGCGTTCTCGGGCGATCTCATCAGTTCCGACGAGATGGTCCAGCCCGCGGACGACAACGTCCCCATCATCGACCTCAAGGACGACCAGCGCCTCGAGCTCGAGGCCGACGCCGTGCTCTCGACCGGCAAGGACCACGCCAAGCACCAGGGTGGCATCGCGGTCGGCTACCGCCACCTGCAGCGCGTCGAAGTCGTCGGCGACCGCGAGGAGTACGAGGAAGAGCAGACCCAAATTCTTCGCGGCGTCATCGAAGACGACGGCGAGCTCGTCCCGACGGAGGAGTTCGACCACGACCTCACGAACCGGTATCCCGGCAAGGAGGTCGAGGTCCACGACGTGCCGAGCGCGTTCGTGTTCGACGTCGAGACGGACGGGTCGCTGTCCATCGAGGACCTCGTGCTGGAAGCGGTCGACACGATAGAAGCGCGCGCAGACGAACTGGAAGAAGCAATTCAACTATAGCAATGACTGGCCCTTCGAACCTCCCTGACGCGTCCGCCACTCGCGAAGTGGCAACTGCCGACCGTCGTCGGACCGGAACTCTCGACGGCGGAAATCGGCAGACCGAAAGTGGTTTGAAGGGTCGCCTGCAACAGTGTGATACCCGCGAGGGTGCGCACGTGTTCTCAGCGTGCAGGGATAGCCAAGTCAGGCCAACGGCGCAGCGTTCAGGGCGCTGTCTCGTAGGAGTCCGCAGGTTCAAATCCTGCTCCCTGCACTTCAGCTCTTATTACAAGGAGGAAGTAGCATGAGCAAGACGAATCCGAGGCTCACTAGTCTTATCGCCGAACTCAAGTCGGTTTCCCGCGATTCGGAGGCCGACGTGTGGAGCGACGTTGCAGAGCGCCTCGAGAAACCACGGAGCACGCACGCAGAGGTCAACCTGGGCCGCATCGAGCGATACGCCCAGGAGGACGAGACCGTCGTCGTGCCCGGCAAGGTTCTCGGAAGCGGTGCGCTCCAGAAGGACGTCACGGTCGCCGCGGTCGACTTCTCTTCGAGCGCGGAGACGAAGATCGAGCAGGCGAACGGTGAGCCCATCGAACTCGAACAGGCAGTCGAACAGAACCCCAGCGGTGCGAACGTACGGGTGATTCGATGAGTATCGCGGAATTCGACGCGGACGTCGTCGTCGACGCCCGGGACTGCATTCTCGGACGCGTGGCGAGTCAGGTCGCACAGAAGGCGATGGACGGCCAGAAGGTCGCCGTCGTCAACGCCGAGGACGCGGTCATCACGGGCAGCGAAGAAGACGTGATGTCCACGTTCCGCAAGCGAGTCGACCTCGGCTCCGACAGCGGACCGTACTACCCGAAGCGACCGGACATGATCTTCAAGCGCTCGATTCGCGGCATGCTTCCGTACAAGCAGGACCGCGGGCGAGAGGCCTTCGAGAACGTCCGGGTCTACGTCGGCAATCCGTTCGACGAGGACGCCGACGTCCTCGACGACACGTCGCTGGACCGACTCTCGAACATCCGCTTCGTCCAGCTGGGCGAAGTCAGCGAAAACCTGGGTGCTAACGTCACATGGTAACGAACACGAGCGGCAAGAAGAAGACGGCCATCGCCCGCGCGACGGTTACCGAGGGCGAGGGTCGGGTGCGCATCAACTCCCAGCCAGTGGAACTGGTCGAACCGGAGATGGCCCGCCTGAAGATGCTGGAACCGTTCCGCATCGCCGAAGACGAGCGCGAGAGCGTCGACGTCGACGTCGACGTCTCCGGTGGCGGCATCAGCGGTCAGGCCGACGCGGTCCGGACCGCCATCGCCCGCGGTATCGTCCAGCACTCCGGCGACGCCGAACTCCGCGACGCGTTCATGGAGTTCGACCGGTCGCTGCTGGTGAACGACGTTCGCCAGTCCGAACCCAAGAAGTGGGGCGGTCCCGGCGCTCGGGCCCGCTACCAGAAGTCCTACCGCTAAGGTGATTCAAACATGATGGTACCAGTTCGGTGTTTCACGTGCGGCAAGGTCGTCGGTGAACACTGGCAGGAGTACAAGGCGCGCGCCGAGACGAAGGAAGGCAACGAGGACCCCGAGAAGGTACTCGACGACCTCGGCGTCGAGCGCCAGTGCTGTCGGCGGATGCTCGTCTCGCACAAGGACCTCGTCGACATCGTGGCACCCTATCAGTGATGGCCCAGCAACGTTACTCCCGGTACGAGAAGGCACGCATCATCGGGGCACGAGCCCTGCAAGTGTCGTACGGCGCACCGGTGCTCATCGACACGGACGAGTCACAGCCCATCCTCATCGCGGCC
Source organism: Halomicrococcus pelagicus (assembly GCF_050954125.1). Taxonomy (NCBI): domain Archaea; kingdom Methanobacteriati; phylum Methanobacteriota; class Halobacteria; order Halobacteriales; family Haladaptataceae; genus Halomicrococcus; species Halomicrococcus pelagicus. Next base: position 119,594 of record NZ_JBPBWC010000005.1, read on the forward strand.
GAGGAGTACGACGCCGGCGTCCTACCGTTCACCGTGCGGCGGGAGGGGAAATGACCCTCGTCGAGAGCGTCCGTCTCCGGCAGGTGCTCGACTCGCGTGGCAACGCGACCGTCGAGGCCGACGTCGTCACCCAGAGCGGCGGGTTCGGCCGCGCGGCCGCACCGAGCGGTGCCAGCACGGGCGAGTACGAGGCCATCGAACTCGACCCCGACGAGGCCATCGCCGCCGCGCGCGAACGCGCGGTGCCGCGACTCGAAGGGACGGTGTACGTCGGCGACCAGCGCGACGTGGACCGCACCCTGCGCGCGGCCGACGGAACGGACAACTTCTCCGAGATCGGCGCGAACAGCGCCGTCGCCATCAGCATGGCGGCAGCGAAGGCGGCCGCCGACGTGCTCGGTGCACCGCTGTACCAGCACCTCGGCGGCGCGTTCCGGGGCGAGAACTTCCCCGTCCCGCTCGGCAACGTCATCGGCGGTGGCGAGCACGCGGCGGACGCGACGTCCATCCAGGAGTTCCTCGCCGCGCCGGTCGGCGCACCGAACGTCAAGGACGCCGTGTTCGCCAACGCCGCGGTTCACCAGAAGGTCGCGGACCTCCTGGACGAGCGCGGCGTCGCCGCCGGCAAGGGCGACGAAGGCGCGTGGGCACCGTCCATCGACGACGCCGACGCGTTCGAACTGATGGAGGAGGCCGTCGACGCCGTCTCCGAGGAGTTCGGCTTCGACATCCGGTTCGGCCTCGACGTGGCCGCCGCGGAACTCTACGAGGACGGCGAGTACCACTACGACGGCGAGACGCGCTCGACCGACGAGCAGATCGAGTACGTCGCCGACCTGGTCGACGAGTACGACCTCGCGTACGTCGAGGACCCCCTCGACGAGAACGACTACGAGGGGTTCGCCGAACTCACCGACCGGGTGGGCGACCGGACGCTGATCTGCGGCGACGACCTGTTCGTCACCAACACCGAGCGCCTCTCGGACGGCATCGAGCAGGGCGCGGCCAACTCCATCCTGATCAAGCCGAACCAGATCGGGACGCTGTCGGACGCCGTCGACGCCGTCGAACTCGCGGTCGAGAACGGGTACGACCCGGTCATCTCCCATCGCAGCGGCGAGACGGAGGACACGACCATCGCACACCTCGCCGTCGCCACCGACGCGCCGTTCATCAAGACGGGTGCGGTCGGCGGTGAACGAACAGCCAAACTGAACGAACTCATCCGCATCGAGCAGAACGCATCACGATTATGAGCGACAACGAATCCGAACAGGTAGACGAATCGGACGATCTCGACGCCGCCGAGGAGGAGATCGACGCCGAGCCTACGGGCGAGTCGGGCGCGGAGCCCGAAGTCGACCCCGACGAGGACGTCGGCGCGCAGGCGGACGAAGAGACCGAGACAGAAGAGGCCGACGACGGCCCCCGACTGGACGAGGACGTGCTCGGCGACGAGGAGGCCGACCTCCTCATCCCCGTCGAGGACTACCTCGGCGCCGGTGTCCACATCGGCACCCAGCAGAAGACCCAGGACATGGAGCGGTTCATCCACCGCGTCCGGACCGACGGCCTCTACGTCCTCGACGTGAGCCGGACGGACGGCCGCATCCGCACGGCGGCCGACTTCCTGGCGAACTACGACCCCGAGCAGATCCTCGTCACGAGTTCGCGCCAGTACGGTCGCTTCCCGGCGGAGAAGTTCGCTGACGCGGTCGGCGCGCGCGCTCGCACGGGCCGGTTCATCCCCGGCACGCTGACGAACCCGAAGTACGACGGCTACATCGAGCCGGACGTCCTGGTCGTTACCGACCCCATCGGCGACGCCCAGGCGGTCAAGGAGGCCATCACGGTCGGCATCCCTGTCATCGCGATGTGCGACTCCAACAACAACACGAGCAACGTCGACCTCGTCGTCCCGACGAACAACAAGGGGCGCAAGGCGCTGTCGGTCGTCTACTGGCTGCTGGCCAACGAGACGCTCGACCGCCGCGGAGCCGAACCCGCCTACTCGCTCGACGACTTCGAGAGCGGGATTTAACGCCTGTATTCGGGCTGTTTTCGATTTTCTCACGACGGCGAAACGGTAGTCGACCGCGAGTCGTTCGAAAAAAGTGATACCCCCGGCTCACCGAGAGTAGGACATGACAGTCTCCAGCGCCCCGGGGAAGGTGTACCTCTTCGGGGAACACGCCGTCGTCTACGGCGAGCCCGCGGTCCCCTGTGCCATCGAACGCCGGGCGACGGTGTCGGTCGAACAGCGCGACGACGACCGACTGCGCGTCCACGCCGAGGACCTGAGCCTCGACGGCTTCACGGTCGAGTACAGTAGCGACGCCGATGCGACGCCGGACGTGGACGCGTCGGAGTCGCTGGTGCGGGCGGGGGTGGGGTACGTCGACGCCGCGGTATCGCAGGCACGAGAGGTGGCTGACGCTCCCGACGCCGGCTTCGACATCACCATCGAGAGCGCCATCCCGCTCGGCGCGGGACTCGGCTCTTCGGCGGCGGTGACCGTCGCCGGCATCGACGCGGCGACGCGCGAACTCGGCGTGGAGCTTCCCGCGACGGAGTTGGCCGACCGCGCCTACCGGGCGGAGCTCGCGGTCCAGGACGGCGAGGCGTCCCGCGCCGACACGTTCTGCTCCGCGACGGGCGGCGCGGTCCGCGTCGAGGGCGACGACTGCCGGGCCATCGAGGCTCCCGACCTTCCCATCGTCGTCGGCTTCGACGGTGGCGCGGGCGACACCGGCGAGCTCGTCGCCGGCGTGCGCGCGCTCCGTGAGGAGTACGACTTCGCCGCCGACACGGTCGAGAGCATCGGTGACGTCGTGCGCCGCGGCGAGGACGTGCTCGCGGTCGGCGACCTCGAGGAGCTCGGTCGCCTGATGAGCTTCAACCACGGCCTGCTGGAGGCGCTCGGCGTCTCGTCGCGCTCGCTGGACAACATGGTCTGGGCGGCCCGCGACGCCGGCGCGCTCGGCGCGAAGCTAACGGGGGCGGGCGGTGGCGGATGCATCGTCGCGCTCGACCCGACGGACGAGACGAAGACGGCGCTGCAGTTCACGCCCGGCTGCGAGGAGGCGTTCCGCGCCGAACTCGACACGGAGGGCGTGCGCGCGGAGGGACCATGAACGTCCTCAAGCTCGGCGGCAGCGTCATCACCGAGAAGGACCGGGCGGACACTCTGGACGGCGAGGCGCTGGACCGCGCGGCGGACGCCATCGCGGACGCCGACCTCGCCGACCTCGTCGTCGTCCACGGCGGCGGAAGCTTCGGCCACCACCACGCCAGCCAGCACGGCGTCTCGAAGACCGAGGGGAGCAGTGACGCGGGGGCCGTGGTCGACGTCCACGGCGCGATGAAGACGCTGAACGAGTTCGTGCTCGCGCGCCTGCACGACCGAGGGGTGCCGGCGGTGCCGGTGCATCCCCTCTCGGCGGCCCACCGTGACGTCGACGGCACGCTCACGCTCCCCACCGGACAGGTCGCGACGATGCTCGACGAGGGGTTCGTTCCCGTGCTCCACGGCGACGTGGTCGCCCACGCGGGCGAGGGAGTCACCGTCGTCAGCGGCGACGAACTCTCCGTCTCGCTCGCCCGACGGCTCGACGCCGACCGCGTCGGGTTCTGCTCGACGGTGCCTGGCGTGCTCGACGCGGACGATGCCGTCGTCCCGAGCATCGACGACTACGACGAGGTCGCCGACGTGCTCGGCGACAGCGACGTGACGGACGTGACCGGCGGCATGGCCGGGAAGGTACGGGCGCTGCTCGCGCTAGAGACGCCGGCCGCTATCTTCGGCCCGGACGACCTCGACGCGTTCCTCTCGGGCGAATCGCCGGGGACGCGCGTCGAGGGCTGACCCGTCGAGAGGGCGACGCCGGCGACGGTGGGTGAATCGCGATACCGGCATCTTTTTCCTGTGGGTCGAATACCCCCAACATGGACCAACTGAAGCAGTCCCTGCTCGAAGCTCCCATCATCGAGAAAGACGGCTACCACTACTTCGTCCATCCTATCAGCGACGGAATCCCCGTTCTCGAACCCAGTCTCCTGCGCGAGATAGTCATCAAGATCATCCGCAAGGTCGACCTGGAGAACGTCGACAAGATAGTGACGCCCGCGGCGATGGGCATCCACATCTCCACCGCCGTCTCGCTGATGACCGACATCCCGCTGGTCGTCATCCGCAAGCGAAAGTACGGACTGGAGGGCGAGGTGGCGCTCTCCCAGCAGACCGGCTACTCCGAGAACGAGATGTACATCAACAACGTCAACGAGGGCGACCGCGTGCTCGTGCTCGACGACGTGCTCAGCACCGGCGGAACGATGAAGGCCGTCACCGAGGCACTGGAGTACATCGGCGCCGACGTGGTCGACATCGTCGCCGTCATCAAGAAGGTCGGCGAGAACGAACTCGACGACTCCGACTACGACGTGAAGACGCTCGTCAACGTCGACGTGGTCGACGGCGAGGTCGTCATCGTGGACGACCAGGGCGACGGCTGAACGATGCTGTCGAGACAGTTCCTGGCGATGCTCTCGACGACGACGCTCGTCGCCGGCGCGCTTCTCGTCGGCGACGCGCTCCACGGGTCCATCGTCACGCAGCAGTACGGCGTCACGTCGCCCGGAGCCGTCCTCCGGTTTTTCCCCGGTCTCGCGCTCATCGGGGTCGGCTATCGGCTCAAGGCGCACAACGACGCGTTCGTCGAGGAGTACTTCTCCGGCCGGGACGAGTCCGGCGGGTCCGAGGCGGAGTTCGACGAACGGATGTCGCCGCTGGACGACGAGGGTCTCGACAACCTGCAGCGACGAGACGAGGAGTGAGACCGCTGCCGACGGTCGCAGACCGACCGTCGTCCGGGGAACGTTGCAGAAGTTTTAAGCTTGCACCATTGTACCACAAACCATGGCGCTTCGAAACTCCGTTCCGAAACGGCTACGGGGTCCGATAGGGTTCGCGTCGATAATCGTCGCGATTCTGGGTATCGTCGTCGGATACATCTTCGTGATGTTCGGCATCACGCTGTACTTCGACATGAACGCGCTGCAAAAGTCGGCGATAACCCCGACCGAGTCCTTCATCGTCATCGGAACTGGCCTTCTCTCGCTGCTTGTCGGCTACGTCGGCTGGCGCGGATTCAACTACTTCGCCTACTGACATGGACGTACGGAACCACCCCGACGCTCCCGACCGGGACGCGCTCCAGGATATCGTCGTCGAACCGGTGGCGCGCGAGGAGATCCGGTCCCGCCGCGCGGACGGCGAGGTGCTCGTCGAAGACGAGGTTCGCGAGCGCAAGGACCTGAACGTCGTCGCCCAGTTGAGTGGCCGGCCCGACGCCAGCGAGAGCGAAAACATCGGGGTCGCGCTGTACCGACTCGTCCAGCTTTTCGGAACGCCCCAGTTCCCGGAGTACGAAGCCGGTGGGGACATCAGCTGGCGAACCGACGACACGTTCAAATACCTCCTGCGAGCCACCCACCGGGGCGACCAAGCAGAGATTCCCGACGAGTGGCTCATGACCGTCTACGACACGCACGTCCGCCTCGGCGCGAGCGTCGCCGAGTGGCGCGACGAGCACACGTCGTTCACCGCCGACGCGAAACTGGCGCTGACGACGTTCGCCCTCGCCCAGCGGCTCGCGGTCGACCCCGTCGAGTGCGTCTGGGAAGAGATTCTGTACTGAGTTCTTAGCATGGAGGATTTCCGTCGGCGACTGTACGAGTGGCTCGCAGACGAGTCGACCCGAACCGTGATACTGTTCGTCGTCGCCGTCCTCTTCGGAGGCGGAAGCCTCGCGATGTTCCTCCAGGGCGGAACGGGTTCGCCGACGCGGCTGGAGTTCGTGCTCCTCGTCGCGGCGATGTTAGTCGTCTTCTACGCCACGCTCCGCAGTAGCTCCTTTTAGCGCGTGAGCAGGTGCATCACCACGAACGCCGCCGCGATGCTCGCGACGAGCAGGCCGCCGAACACGGGGACGATGGTCGTCTCTCCGTAGAGACCGTACCAGTGTCCGCCGTACGCCGCCAGAATCAACGTTGGGACCGAGAGGACGTAGAACAGCGAAGAGACGTAACTGGCGAGCGTCGGGTCGTCACCGTGATTCGCGTACGTGCCGCGCTCGCGAACCGACCGCTCGCGCCGGGGAGTGTCTTTCGCCACGAGGGAAGCCTAGCAGGACCGAAATAAAACGTTCACGGTCTCACAGGTACGCTTCGACGATGACCGCGGCGAGGTACGCACCGAAGAACGTCGCGGTGAAGACGAGGAACGCCGCAGTCACGGCCTCGCCGGCGAGCTTCGGGAGCAGTATCTCACGGGCGCCCGACGAGTACGGCACCATCCACAGGGGGGCGATCCACGCCGCGACGATGGTGGCTCCGCCGGAGAAGTAGCCGACGAGGCCGACGCGGATGCTCTCGCGCAAGGTCTTCGACAGGAGGTGGGCGAACACGCCGGACAGCATCGTGATGACGAGAAGCAGCGTCGGGTCGACGTTCACGGCCATCAGGTCGGACATGTTGTAGACGAACGACGCCATCCCGGCGACGAGGCCCGTCCCGACGCCTTTCAGCAGGCTGGCGGCGACGCTCCAGGACCGCCGACCGGGGTGCTCTCCCGACCACTCGGTCGCGCTCTCGGTCATCGTTTCCCCTCACCACTGTCGACGTAGACGTCGACCGTTCGGTCGGCGATGGTTCCGCGGAGCTTACCGCTGTACCGGAATCCGCGGTCGTCGGTATCCTGCCGGACGCGCTCTTCGTATCCGTCCTGGATGCCGATTCCGAGGGTGACGGTCCTCGTTTCGCCGGCGGGAACGACCGTCCGCTGGAACGGCGTCGTCGTTCCGTCGGAGACGCGCGTGTCGCCGTCGTAGACGTGCACCAGGGCGGTCGAGACGCTGATAGCGCGGTGGGTCGGATTGTGAATCTGGAACGCGACGGCGAGCGTCCGACCGTCGTCGGTGACCCGAGCGTCGGTCGCGGTCACGTCGACGTTGTCCGCGTTCATCACCGCTGCGTGGCCCAGCATGGTCGGCACGAACAACCAGACCGTGACGAGGCTCACGAGGACGAAGACGAAAACGAGGAGAGGTCGCTCGGGGCGGAGGACCGAACGGGCAGTGCTCGCTGACATAGGGGCGAGCCAACGTTTGTCTATCAACAAGGTAAGGCTTTCCTTCGGGCGATTCGTCCGCCGCAACCGGGCGAGGGAGAGTCCGCTACCGTCGCCATCGAGTTCGGGACCGTCGGGTCGAATCTGGCGGCGACAACGGACGTCGGGAGAAACTCCGTCGGGCGCGCGGCGTCCCAACGTTTCGTCCGCCGAAAAATTCCGGGAAGCCGTCAGTCGGACGGGTCGGGGGCTACGCGCTCGGCGCTCGACGCGGACTCACCGTAGAGGTGGCAGGCGGTGCGCTGGGTGCCCGCCTCTCGGAGGTCCGGGTGTTCCTGTTCGCAGATCGTCTGGAACTCGCGGTCGAGCTGTTGTCCTGCGTCCTCGTCGTTCCCCTCGACGAGGTCGCGGGCAGCCGACCGGAGCGCGTTCTCGGCCCGTCGGGGGAGTTCGAGGCTGTCCACGTCGATGGTCGTCGACGTCTCCGTCGCGACGCGGTGTTCCTCGGGGACCTCCAGCGCGAGACCGTGTGCGAGCAACTCGTCGACGACCGTCCGCTGGTCGGCCGTCTCGGGGTCGGGGTCGACGTCCTCGACCGTGAGCTGTCCGGTCTGGACCTGGCGCTTGAACTGGAACGCGCGGCGGAACGCCTCCTGGCTCCCGGTCCAGTCGTCCGGCGGGATTATCTTCGCACACCGCGGGTGGAACCGACAGCCGCTCGGCGGGTTCCGCGGGTCGGGGACCTCCCCGGTGACGTTCGCCCGCTGGCGCTCCGCGTACGCGTCGACCTCCGGGACGGCGTCGAACAGCGCCTCCGTGTAGGGGTGCTTCGGGTTCGTCACCACGTCGTCGGTCGGTCCCTGCTCGATGATGTCGCCGAGGTACATGATGGCCGTCCGGTTGCACATGTACCGGATGAGCGAGAGGTCGTGGCTGATGAACACGTAGGTCAGGCCGTACTCGTCCTGGAGTTCCTTCATCAGGTTCAGTACGCCCGCCCGGATGGACACGTCGAGCATCGAGACCGGTTCGTCACAGACGACGAAGTCCGGGTTGACGACGAGCGCCCGGGCGATGGCGACGCGCTGGCGCTCGCCGCCCGACAGCTCCTTCGGGAACTCGTTCAAGTACGCCTCCGCCGGTGCGAGCCCCACGTCGTTGAGCACCTCGATGACGCGCTCCCGGCGGTCCTGGTAGGAGTCGCCGATGTCGTTGATCTTCAGGGGTTCGACTACCGACTGGAACACCGTCATCCGTGGGTTCAGGCTCTCGAAGGGGTCCTGGAATATCATCTGGACCCGCTGGCGGAACACATTCTCGTCTTCGCTCGACAGCTCCGTGATGTCCCGACCGTCGAACCGCACCGACCCCTTCGTGGGTTCGTACAGTTTCACCAGCAGTTTGCCGAGGGTGGTCTTCCCACACCCGGACTCGCCGGCGATGCCCATGATGTCTCCCTCGTTGATGGTGAGGTCGACGTCCTCGACCGCCCGGACGGGATTCGGCTCGCGGCCGAGCAGTTGGTCGACGACGCCCTGGGACAGGCCGAACAGCTTCGAAACGTTCTCGACTTCTATCAGTGGCTCTGAGTCACTCGTTCCCATGTTTCCTCCTTTCCTGCGTCAGCTCGCATCTCGTCGAGTTCGTCGACCCGGTAGCAGGCCGAGCGATGCGCGCGTACTTCGTCCGATTCGCTGCGTCTCCCGGCTTCGGCCCGCTCGACGTCGTACATCGGTGGATGGGCCGTGTGGCACTCGTCGACGACGAACGGACACCGGTTCGCGAACCGGCAGCCGTCGCTCGGGTCGAGCAGCGTCGGCGGCGTCCCCGGAATCGAGATGAGGTCCTGGTCCGCCTCCGCCACGGTCGGGAAGGAGTTCTTCAGCCCCAGCGTGTAGGGGTTCGCAGTCTCGTCCAGCACCGCCTCCTTCGGACCGCTCTCCATTATCTTCCCCCCGTACATCACGGCGAGCTTGTCACAGATCTCGGCCATGACGCTGATGTCGTGGCTGACGACGAGGATGGAGACGCCGAACTCCTCCTGCAGTTCCTCGAGCTCTTCGAGGATGCGGTCCTGGATGATGACGTCCAGCGCGGTCGTCGGCTCGTCCGCGATGAGCAGGTCCGGATTGCACGCCATCGACATGGCGATGACGGCCCGCTGTTTCATGCCGCCGCTGAACTGGTGGGCGTAGTCGTCCGCGCGCTCGGGTTCGATGCCGACCCGTTCGAGCAGGTCGCGCGCCCGGGCGTCGGCCGCCTCGCGCGTCGTCTCCGGTTCGTGTCGCAGGATGGCTTCGACTATCTGGTCGCCGACCTTGTACACCGGGTTGAGGGCGTTCATCGCGCTCTGGGGAATTAACGCGATGTTCCGCCACCGGAGGTCGCGTATCTGCTGGTCGTCGAGTTTGGCGAGGTCGGTCATCCCGTCCTCGCGCACCGGATACCGGTCGCCGTCGATTATCTCCTGACGGGGTTCGCCGCGGTCGTTCTCCCACTGCGGAAGCGTCGCGTCGAACCATATCTCGCCGCTCTCGACGTACCCGTTCGAGTCGAGGAGATGCATCAGCGATTTCGCCAGCGTGGTCTTTCCACACCCCGACTCGCCGACGAGACCGTACGTCTCGCCGTAATCGACGCCGAACTCGACGCCGTCGACGGCGTGGACCTGTTTTTCGCCCGCGTCGTACCGAACGTGAAGGTCGTTTACCTCTAGCAGTGTCATGGTTAGTCCTGTGGGTTGACGACGTCCTCGATAGAGAACCCGATGAAGTAGAACGCCGCTGCGAGGGCCGTAATCGCCAGCCCCGGCGGGATGAGCCACCACGGCGCGGAGTAGATCATGTTGTGTGCCTTGACGCTCTCGATCATGGTACCCCAGGAAATCTTGGTGAAATCGGCGAGTCCGAGGTACGCCAGCGACGCCTGCGCGATGATCGCCGCTGCCGCGTCCTGGGCGAGGTAGACGAACGCCAGCGGCACGACGTTCGGCATGATGTGTCTGAACACGATGCGCGTGTCGCTCGCGCCCGCGACCTGCGCGGACTCGACGTAGGCCCGTTCCTTCAGCGAGAGCGTCTCTCCGCGAATGAGGATGCAGTTGTTCAGCCAGGAGGTGATGGCGATGCCGAGGATGATGTTGGTCGTACTGATGCCCCGGATGGCGACCAGGACGATGAGGAACGGCAGGAACGGCATGCCGTACATCACGTCGACGATGCGCTGGATCGCCTCGTCGATCCAGGTGTCGCCGTAGAATCCGCTGATGAGTCCGAGCGGGACGCCGACCAGACTGGAGAGCAGGCCCGCCGCGAACCCGATGTACAGCGCGTCCTTGGTGGCGTACACGATGAGCGTGAAGACCCCCTGTCCGGCCTCGTTCGTCCCGAGCGGAGCGAAGAACGGGTCCCCGAACGCCGGCGGGTGGGGCAGCACTGCGTCGGACGGCATGTATCCGTTGGTGTACCCGATGTACGCCTGCCACTCGGGCCGGTGGGGGGCGAAGACGGACGGGAACAGCGCCCAGAGGATGTACATCACCATGATGGCCAGCCCGATGACGCCCATCTTGTGACGGGTGTACCGGTCCCATCCTCGGCGGAATCGTTCTATGCGCGGTTCCCAGCGTTCCTTTATCGAACTGAAGCTCGAAGCCTGCTCGGATTGCGTTGACATCTATGATTCCTCCCCGAACTTGATCCGCGGATCCAGATACGTGTAGACGATGTCGGTCAGCAGGCGGGCGGCGACGATAAGCACGGCCAGCATGAAGAACGCCGCCTGTGCGACGGCGTAGTCCTGCCGGAAGACGGCACTGACGATCAGCTGTCCGATACCGGGCCAGCTGAAGACCTGTTCGATGAGGACGCTGCCGTCGATGAGGAACGCCAGACCGACGATGGCCTGCGTCGTTACCGGAATGAGCGCGTTCCGGGCCGCGTGTTTCATCATCACCGTCCGTTCGCTGAGCCCTTTCGCCTGCGCCAGGAACACGTAATCCTGGCTGGTGACGTTGTTCATCGACGGTCGCATGATCAGCATCGCGCCGACCCAGCCGACGAACGAGATGCTCAAGAGCGGTAACGCGATGTGGTGCAAGATGTTCGTCATCGCTGTTACCGCCGTCCACTCGAAGTTGGGGAACTGGTCGAGCATGTACGTGCTCTTGAGCCACCCCAGTTCGAACTTGAACAGCCAGATGAACAGCCACGCGATCCAGAACGCCGGCATGGAGTACATCGTCAGACCGGTGGCGAAGACGCTCTTGTCCTTGAAGGTCCCACGCCACCAGCCGAGATACATGCCCACGAGCGGACCGACGGTGTACGCGATGACAAACCCCGCGCCGAACAGGATGATCGTCCGCGGGAACCGCCGGACGATGACGCTCCAGACCGACTGTTTGTATATGTGCGACCGTCCGAAGTCCCCGGTCTGGTAGTTAATCATGAACTCGATGTACTGCCGCCACAGTGGTTCGTTGAGTCCCCACTGCTCCCGTAGCCGGTCGATTTGGGCGGGTTCCATCTCGGGCGTAATCATGTTCGTGATTATCGACCCCGGCATGCTCCTGATGAGCACGAACAGGATCGTCATGATCACGAGCAGGGTCAGGTAGGAGACGACCAGCCGCTTTCCTAAATACCGTGCGCTAATACGTGTCATGGTTCGGCGTCGATTAGTTCCATTGTCTTGATTTCCATATCGCTTACTTTTGAGTGTCCATGACGTGCATGGTACACATTCGTTATCAATGTAGTGATTCTCTCGCAGTGTCACCAGCCGCAATCGGGCGAAAAAAGACGAACGCCGAGCGAAAACGGCGACGTTACTTCTTCACGTTCTTCTTCAGGTAGATGTTGTTGAACTGGTCTCCCCAGGTCGCGTAGCCGGGGTCGACGATGCCCTCGATGTAGCCGTCGAACTTCTTGGTGTTCATCGGCCAGCGGTACTTCGCGTAGTCCCAGACCATGTACGGCTGGTCCAGGTAGACCTTCTCGATGGCCTTCGCCCACTTCTTGTTACGCTTTTTCGGTTCCATCTCCTTCTGCGCGGAGTCGAGCAGGTCGTCGGCGCTGCCGCCGGAGACGCCGTAGCCGGTGGAGTTGTAGGCGGTCTTCTCGGTGTCGCCACCGGCGTTCTCCGAGTGGAAGAACACGCGCATCGACGTCCCGAGCGGACTGGTGCCGCCCCAGCCCATCGGGTAGATGTCGAAGTCCTCCTGAACGTACGCCTTCGCCTTCATCGTGTTGAAGGCGATCGGCTTGGTCTTGGCCGGAATACCGACCTTCTTGAGGTTCGTGACCCACTGGTTGATGGCCTTCGCCTCCTTGGGCTTCTCGCCCGGCGGGTCGATGAGGACGGTGATCGCGTCGCCGTCCATCATCTCCGGGATGGTCTGGCCGTTCACGCGAATCTCCTTGTCGGCTCCCTGCTGGTCCCTGATGACCTGGGTCTGGGGCGAGCCGAAGCTGTAGTTGTGCTTGGCGCTCGACCTGCTCGCCTCGACGCCCGAGAACGTGCCGGGGAACTGCTGTCCGACGTAGTCGCCGGAGCCGCTGATGACGTTTCCGTTCGTCAGGAAGTTCCGGATGCCCTGCAGGTCGGGCTCTTTACCCTGCTTTCTGCGGAAGTTGAACGCCTCCGTCTCGGGAGCTTCGAGCAGTTTGCCGTCCCAGACCGATTCCGGACGGACGGCCTTGTATCCGGGTGCCTGTGCGTAGTCGCCCTTGATGACGAAGTTGGTCTTCTGTTTCTGCACCCAGAACTTGTCGTCGAAGAGGAACGCCATCGCCTGGCGGAGCGCCACGTCGTCGAGTGGCTGGCGACGACAGTTGTACCCGAGGTAGGTGAACCCGCTGTCGAACCCTTTCACGAGACCCATACCGGACTTGTTCCGGGCCTTCGGTATCTTCTCCACGCTGAGGCTCCCGTAGTGGGTGTCGACCTCACCGTTCAGGTAGGCCTGGGTCATCGGGGTCTTCCCGCCGTACACCTTGAAGTTCACCTTGTCGAGGAAGGGACCGCCGTGGATGACCGCGTCGTGGTTCTTCTGCCATTCGAGGCTGTTGAGGGCGTACGTGTTCTCGACGTAGTCGCGTCGCGTCTGGAGCTGCATCGCCGTGTCCGGCTTGTACTTGACCAGTTTGGCCGGACCGGTCCCGACGGGACCCTCGTCCTGCTCTTCGACCGGGTTGTACTTCTGGTAGTCGACGTTCGACCAGACGTGCTTCGGGATGATGGGGGCGCCGGCGAGGATGGAGGACTCCCACGTTCCGATCTTCCCGGCCATCTTGATGTGGAGGTCCCAGTCGTTGCTGGCCTCTTCGACCTTGCTGAAGTAGTTCCAGACGGACCACTCGCCCGGCTGGTTGTCGAGCTGGAACTGGTAGGAGAACAGGGTGTCCTCGATGGGCTTCCACTTCTCGCCGTCGTTCCACTCCAGGCCGTCCTTCCGAACGTTGGCGTAGATGTCCGGGTTCTCCTTGTCGGTGTTCTTCGCCGTCCAGTCGGTGAACACGCCCGGCTTGTACTCGAAGGTGACCGGGTCCTGGGTCAGACCGAAGTCGTACACCGGGTCCAGGGCGACCGCCGAGTACACGCTGCCTGCGAGCATGTAGTTCGGGCTGTCCGGCGGCGTGTGCATCCCGTACCGAAGCGTACCGCCGGCCTCGATCTGGTCTGGACCGATGTCGTACCCGGACACTTCCGTCGTCTTGGTCCCGCCCGGACTGTTACTGGTACCGTCGGTCCCGTTGTTGTCGTTGTTGTTATTGTTGTTACCGGAACAACCAGCGAGCGAGAGCGCCACCGCACCAGCACCGCTCGCCTTCAGGAACTTCCGTCGGCTGTCGTCTGCACCACTTCCATTGCGTCGCCGTGGCATACCAAAGACTTGGCCAAGATGTATTTAAAACTACTGATTGACAGAAGGTTTTTATTTTCGTGGCTTCATAGAAGACGAGAGTAGATATAGACCAATTTCGAGTGCGTACTCGAAACGAGCCGTCCTCTCGTGCGAAGCGTTATTCCCTTTCGCTAACCGCTTCCCGAGCCAGGACGCCGTAGTAGATGGTCCCAGCGCCAGCCATCGTTCCCAGCATGAGGTGCGACTCAGCGGACAGCATGCTCGCGTTGTTCCTCGCCCAGAAGATGCTCAGCCCCGACCACAGGCTCGCGGTCCCGAACCCCGCCGTCAACAGCCACAGTCCGAGCGGTTTTCGTCCGGTGCGTAGCGCGACGACGCCGAACGTCATCGCGATGCCGGCCAGTATCGCGAGCACGCCGCGAGTTCCTAGCACTGTGGATACCTCTCTCGTCCGTGAGAGGACCAATCGAATAAATCAAACGCTTCCCTCCGACGACGGCCGCCCTCGTCTGCGATTCGACGGAGGTCCGGGCGGCGTCCCGGGTCTACGCGGGCGTCTGAACGCCGAGCGCTTCGAGTAGCGTCACCGCTGCATCGTGCGACGACTCCGGACCGCGGCCCGTCAGGAGGTCGCCGTCCATCCGCACGCTCGTGTCGGCGTCGAGTTCCGCGTCCCAGTTCCCGCCCGCCGCCTTCACCTCGTCTTCGACGTAGTACGGGAGCTTCCGCCCGTCGGGCATCATGTCGTTCTCGTCGACGATGTCCGCTTCCCACTCGTTGGGGAATCCCGTGACGTCGCGGTCGTCGACCAGGAACTCGCCGTCGCTATCGCGGGCGAACGCGAGCAGACCGACGGCGTGACAGATGACGAGCGCCTTGCCGTCGTCGCGCTCGACGACGTTCCGGAGCAGTCGACGGGCGTGACGGTCCTGGTTGATGTCCCACACCGTGCCGTGACCGCCGGGGAACACGACCGCGTCGTACATGTCCGCGGACGTCCTCGCAATCTGTGTCGGGTTCTGCAACCGCTGGTCGTTCTCGTGAACGTCGCGGACCCGCTCGGCCGTCTCCTCGCCGACGCTGTCGGGGTCGACGGAGCGTTCGTCGAGGACCGGCTTCTCCCCGGTGGGCGTCGCCACCGTTACGTCGACGTCCTCCTCCGACAGCGTCTCCAGCGGGTCGACGCACTCCTCTCCCCAGTACCCTTCCTCGCTCACGACGAACAGTACGGATGTCATCGCTTCTGGCTACTCCATCACAGTCAATAAGGCGCGTGGCCGCAGTCGCGTCGCTCGCAACCGGGTACCGTCCGAACCGCCGGACGAGAACGGGTAACGAGGTTTCGAGCCGATACGCAGGGACGAGTAACGGGGGAAGTTTCGAGAGCGTGAAAACGTTCGCGGCAGGAGTAGCGGGAGGTAGATTTGAACTACCGATCTGCGGGTTATGAGCCCGCCGGAATCTCCTGGCTATCCCATCCCGCTACTACACGGTAGCGCGGTTTTGCAGTTAAGGGTTGTGATTCGAAGACCGCGTGGGAATTCATCTCCCTGTCCGCTCGTCACTTCGCTGTAACGTTTCACGACCCAAAGACGTTTACCGCTCGGGCGCTCCACGCCCAACAGAATGGAGTACGCGCTCGTCGCTCTGTGGCTGGCGGCTTACTACGTCCTCGCGTTCGTCGGACTGCCGGTCGCTGCCGCGCTCTTCGCTCGCTTCCCCGGCCGGGGGGCGACCTACGCGCTCCCCGTCGCGCTGGGCTTCGTGACGCTTCTCACCTACTGGCTCGGACAGGTCGCGTTCACCACACTGACCGTCGCCGTCGCGTTCGCCGTCTTCGCCGCCGTGTCGGTGTTCCTCGCACGCGACTACGACCTCGACGTCGGAGCCTACGCCGAGTCGATGGCCGTGTTCACGCTGGCGTTTCTCTTCCTCGTCGCGGTGCGGGCCGTCGACCCGGGTATCGTCCCCGGCGGCGGCGAGAAGTTCCTCGATTTCGGACTGATGAAGTCGCTCATGCGCGCGCCGGCGCTCCCGCCGGAGGACATGTGGTGGGCCGGCGAACCGGTCCTGTACTACTACGGCGGTATCCTCATGGCGACGGTGCTCACGAAGCTGACCGCGACGGCCCCGCGATTCGCCTTCAACCTCGCGCTGGCGGGGTTCTACGGGATGCTCGTCGTGACGGTCTACGGCCTCGCCGGTGCCGTCGCCGACCGTCGCGGTGCGTCTCCTCGGCTCGCGGGCGGCCTCGCCGCGTTCTTCGTCGCGTTCGCCAGCAACCTGTTCACGGTGACCCGACTCGTCGCGAACGTCCTCCCCGAATCGCTGGCTGCCTCCGTCGCCGGCGCGCTGGAGATGGACGAACCGCTCGCGCTCGCCCCGAAGGAGTTTCACTACTGGGACGCCAGCCGCGTCATCCCCGGCACCATCAACGAGTTTCCGCTGTTCGCGTACGTCAACGGCGACCTCCACGCCCACATGACGAGCCAGCCGTTCCTGCTCGTCGTCGCCGCGCTGGCGTACGCGGTCTACCGGACGCCCCCCGAGAACCGCCGCCGTCGGCGCGCGCTCGTCTTCGGGGCGCTCCCCGTCGCGTGCGGTCTCGTCGCCACCATCAGCTTCTGGAGCTTTCCGACGACGCTCGGCGTCACGTGGCTCGCGCTGACGTTCGCGGACGGACACCCGCGAACGCTCGTCCCGGGCCGTTCCGCACCGGAGTCGGACGACCGGCTGGGACGGGAACTCGACCGGACCGCGAGCGCCGCGGCGGTCACCGCGGTCGTCGGTGCGCTGGCGCTCGTCTGGGCGGGCCCGTTCGTGGTGAACATCCTGCTGGGAGCGGCGAGTTCCCGCGGCATCGGGTTCCTGCCGGACCGGAGCAGCTTCGTGGGACTGCTCGTCGTCCACGGCGCGTTCCTCGCCGTGTTCGCGCTGTATCTCGGTTCGCACGCGAAACGTCCCGTGACGGAGAGAGCCACGGCGGTCGGCGTCGCGGGCGCGGCGCTCCTCGTCGTCGGCTGGCAGGGGAACGTCGCCGCCGTCGTCCTCGTCGGTCCGCTGCTGGTCGGCGGGTGGGCGCTGTTGCGCTCCGGGGCCGACCTCGACTTCGAGACGGTCCTGATAGTCGGCGGCGCGGGGCTGGTGCTCCTCGTCGAGTTCGTCTTTGTGAAGGACAACGCCGTCGCGAGCCGGTTCAACACGGTGTTCAAGGTGTACATGCAGGTGTGGGTGCTCTGGGGGACCGCCGCCGGAATCGCGCTCGCCCGCCTCCTCTCCGCCCGCGGGCCGAAGTGGTCGGTCCCCGCCGTCCCGGCGTCCCGCCGGCAGGTCAGTGCGGTGCTCGCGGTCGTCCTCCTGCTCACCACCTCGGTGTACGGCGCGTTCGCCCTCGGCCAGCACGTCGGCTCGGAGCGCAACCGCGCCGACGACCCGACGCTCGACGGGAAGGCGTTCGTCTGGACGCACCATCCCACCGAGGCGGAGGCCATCGCGTGGATGGACGCGCGCGAGGGGCGACCGCACATCGTCTCCGCGCCGGGCAAACCCTACCAGTGGGGGAGTCCCGTCGCCTCGCTGACCGGACTTCCGACGGTCGTCGGCTGGTACCAGGAAGGCATCTATCGCGGCCGGGACGCCTACCGCGAGCGCAAGCGAGACGTGGAGTTGATGTACACCGCCGGCTGGGAGACGCGCAAGCGTCTGCTCGACCGCTACGACGTGCGCTACGTCTACCTCGGCCCGCGCGAGCGCGACCGGTACGGGAACACCAACTTCGAGAAGTACCCCCACGTCCGGAAGGTCGACCACTTCGACGCGGTCCGCATCTACGCGGTGAACCAGTCGGCCATCGAGGACGCCAGCGACCGCGGGTGAGCCGCGGATACTACCGTCCGTACTCCGACGACGCGCCGTCTACCTGTACCCGTCCGGAGAGGTCGTGCTGGGACGGCGGGCTCAGTTCCACGCCCGCGGCGTCGAACCGCTCTTTGACGTCGCGGCCGTACTCCGAGCGGAGTTCGAGAACGTCGGCCTCGTCCGGGTCGGAAATCCAGAAGATAGCCATCAGCTCGATGCCCGAGTCCCCGAGGTTCGTCAGCCGTATCTCGGGTGCGGGGTCCGCGAGAACGGCGGAGCGCTCGTCGGCGCAGTCGCGCAGGATTTCGCTCGCCGCTTCGATGTCGTCGCCGTAGCCGATCTCGACGGAGTACGTGAGTCGACGACTGTCCGCGAGGACGGTGTTCGTCACCGCCGTCGAGGTCAGTTCGGAGTTGGGGACGGTGACGATGCCGTTGTCGGCGGTTCGAATCTGCGTGGTTCGGAACCCGATGTCGTCGATGGTTCCCGCCCTGTCGTCCCACTCTATCCAGTCGCCGATGTTGAACCGGTTGTCGCCGACGATGAACACGCCGCTGACCAGGTTCCCTATCAGGTCCTGGGCCGCGATGCCGACCGCGAGCGTGACCGCCGCGACTATCGTCGCCGACGCGCTTAGGAATCGAGTGAACCCGGCGAACGCCAGTCCGACGATGACCGCGAGGAGGACGACCGCCAGTCCCACGACCTTCTGTAGCGCCCGTTCGAGCGTCGGTTCGATCTTCCGGAGCGCCAGCACTCGCTCGACGCCCGGTCGGACGACCACCCGGCCGACGACGTACACGACCAGGAAGCCGATTCCGAACTTGAGCGCCGAGCGAAGGAGGCGCGCCGAGTCGACGAACAACTCGTCGAGAAATTCCTGAACGGGCATCGTGGTCCGATTGCTACTGGCCGTACCGTAGTGAAGGCTGTGCCCGAACGCCGACGTGACGCGACTCAACGGTGCCGAAGCGTCGAACGTTGTCACGCGGAGGGTCACGACGTTCGACGGCCACTCACATCGCGACGAACACCACGCCGACGACCGAGACGATTCCGAGTCCTGCCGTCACCAGTCGCCCGAGTCGTCGCGTCCCCAAAAGCCACGCGAGCCCGACCTTCACGAGGGTGTTCGCGATGGCACCGATGACGATACCGGTCGTCGCGACCTCCGGAGGAATCGCGCCGTCGGCTGCGAGCGTGCTCAGCGTGAGCGTGATCGCGTCCACGTCGGCGAGACCGGAGACGAATGCCGTCGCGTACACGCCCGACGCGCCTAACCACGAGTTGGCGGACTCGGACACGAGGAGGACCACGGCGAAGACGGCACCGAAGAACAGCGCCGGTCGTAGTCGGAACGGATTCCTGATGTCGGCTTCGACCTCGTCCTCCCTGGTCGACCGCCAGTACACGACGCCGGCGGCGAGTGCTCCTGTGACCGTCATCGCCCCGAGCGGGACGACGGCGTAGGGCAACAGTGCTGGATTGACGACGGCTATCTCGACGAGCGCTCGCGGAAACATCACGGTCGCCGCCACGACCGTCGAGAACGTACAAATCCCGTAGAGCGGCGGGTCTTCCGTCGCCCGTTCGGCCATCGAGACCGTGGTCGCCGTCGACGAGACGAACCCGCCCAGTACGCCGGTCAGGGCGATTCCTCGCCTGGCCCCGACGACGCGACTCGAGGCGTAGGCGACGAAACTCAGCCCGGTGACGAACACCACCATGAGCCAGACGAACTGCGGGTTGAGCCCGTACAGGGCGTCGAGTTCCCTGTCGGGCAGGAGCGGAAGGACGACCACCACGACGAGGATGAATTTGATGGACGCACGGCGTTCGTCCTCGTCGATTCGGCCGACGAACCCGTGAATGGTCCGCTTGGCGGAGAGGAGGATCGTGACGACGCCGCCGACGACGATAGCGAGTACGGTCCCGCGCTCCGAATGGGTCGTCAACGCACCGAGGAGGACGGTGAGGAGGGCTGCAGTCAGCGTCGTGAGTCCGATGTCGCGTTCGACCAGGATTTTCCCTCCGTACGCGACGGTCAGCGGGATAGTGAGGGCGATCAGTGCGACGGGTAGCATCGCCGGGAAGAACGCCTGGACGAGTGCACCGAAGAGACCGAACAGCGGGAACGTACGACTTCCAGCGAACGTGCCGCCCGATTCGCTCTGTTCTCGCTCTAGCCCGACGAGCGCACCGATACCGAACGCAACGAAGACGCGGAAGACGAGCGCGAGTAGCGAATCGGTAGCCGGGCCAACCATCTCGTCCAGACTTCCCCGTTCTCGGTTGTCAACCTTCGGTCGTGGAACCCCGTGGCCTTCGAGAACCCTCCGTTCCTTCGCTCCGACGGTGAACGGTAGCGTGCGGCAATCCGTCGCGTGGAACCGAGCGCCAGAACTACGAACGGGGTTCTCCCAGAATGCGCCGACCGGGATTGAACCGGAGCCAGACGGACACTCGCTTCGCTCGCGTTGCGACTGGCAGGGTTCGAATCCTTCCGAGGCGCTCGCTCCTCACGTCCGTTCGTCGCAGAAGTGCGCCGACCGGGATTTGAACCCGGGCCATGAGCTTGGAAGGCTCAGGTCCTACCACTAGACCATCGGCGCGTTTCGCTCACTTCGCTCGCTCGATTCGCACTCCGACGTTGCGGTCCCCGGCTTAAGGGTGTTACTGTTTCTCGGCGCGGACGACGGCGTAGCAGTTCCCGCTGGAGACGAACACCTCGGCGGGGACCAGCGCGCTGGCGTCCACGTCCGCCCGGAACTCGTCCGGCGAGTAGATGTGGTAGAACCGGGGGACCGTCTCACCGCCGGGGAGCGTCCAGTCGACCCGGGTGTCGAACCCCTCCTCGCGGTCGAAGCGGTCGTGGGCCGTGCTCCAGGCGCTGACGAGCGCCGCGCCGCCGGGGCCGAGCACCCGCGCTAGTTCGTCCAGGCTGGCGACGCGAGCCTCGCGAGTCGGCAGGTGGTGGAGCGTCGCGACGTACACCGCCAGCCCGACCGTTGCGTCGGCGACGGGGAGCGCCGCAGCGTCCCCCTGTACCAACTCGAGGTCGAACGCCCGCTCGGTGGCGCGCGCCCGCGCCTCCGCCAGTAACTCGCGGCTCACGTCGATACCGACGACGGTCCCGGCGCGCTCGGCCAGCAGTTCGGCGTGGCGTCCGTTCGCACAGCCGACGTCGAGCGCCACGTCGGCGTCCCGGTCGGCGAGAAAGGACTCGACCTCCGGCCAGGGGTACTCGCGCGTCTTCGCGAAGTGGTCCGCGATGCGGTCGTACGTCTCGCGCACGTCGCGGGCGTCACGGCCGTCGCGGTCCGTCATCGGACGGTACTCGCGCGTCCGGGGGCAAAGAGATGTCGAAGCGCGGAGGCGGTTCGAGAACGGGCGTCGGGGTCGGCGGCCGGTGGGTCAGCGCGCCGCACGGTACTCGCCGTGTTTCACGCCGAGCAGCAGGGTCAGAAGGCCGAACACGGCCAGGCCGCCGAGCACCATCATCACCGTACTGGTCGTCATCGGACTCATCAACGTCCCGACCGCGATGATACCGAACAGGACGAGAAAGCCGACCGCCGTCGTTGCGGTGTCGAACTCCATGCGGGGACGGTAGGACGGAACCGGATTAAGGGTTACTCCGATTTCGGGCGAACGAGATTCGCCAGCGAGACGAAGAGGCCGACGACCCAGCCGACCGGGACGGCGATACCGAACCACATTCCCACGTACGCCAGTCCTTCGAGGTCGTAACGCGACCGGAGATACTCGTCGACGTTCCGGTACGTGAGGACGTTGTCGAGGAGCCACACCGCGATGGACTCGCTGTTCGGGAAGACGACCGCCGAGAGGGCCGGCGAGTACAGCGCGGCGACGACCGGCGGGAGGAAGATGGCCGTCATACCGAACGGGTACGCGAAGAGCACGGTCGTGAACCGACCGCCGAACCGACTGGTGAGGTAGGACAGCACTGCCGCGACGGTCGCGACGCCCCCGGACGCGGCGACGGCGATGACCCCCGCGTCGGAGAAGCGCCGCCACGCGACGGCGGTCAGGGCGCCCCAGACGACCAGCGAGAGGACGACGACGCCGAGGACGCCGAGGCTCGCCGCGGTGCGGTCGATGCGCCGGGTCTGGTAGCGTATCGCGAACCCGAGGAGGACGAACGGGTACAGCAGGCCGACGACCAGCGCGCCGAGCGCCCTTAGTGAGCGGTAGGCGACCGTCCCGGCCGTGCTCTGTGGCGTCCACTTGCCGAGGACCGAGTGCTCGCCCGTCCGCTGTCGGGGAAAGTACAGCGCCATCCACCCGTCGTGCAGTCGACGCAGGTCGTATCGGATCGCGCCCACGAGGCCTCCCTGACTCGTCCCGCGTGCCATACTCTGATTCCAGTCGAGGGGGTGATATGAATGTTCCCCTTGGTATCGCGGTTCGACGATAACGGGGTGGCCTCGAGGGGATAGCCGCCTCCACCGGGTCGCGGACAGTTCGAAAACGTCCGGGCCGCTTCTTCGCCGGGCGCTGACACGGCCGTCACTCCGGAGCGACGAGTTCGACCGGATGGCGCGTCGGTCGCCGGAGCAGGGCGTCGAGCTGTTCGAGACAGGACGTTCCGCTCGCGACGACGGTTCGGCCGCTGGCGTCGGGCGTTGTGAACTGCTCGCGGAGGTCGTCGCCGACGTCCACGCTCAGCTCGTAGTACTCCTGCTTGTAGCCGAAGCTCCCGGCCATGCCGCAACACTCGACCTCCGAGAGGAGCACGTCGTATCCCAGGTCTTCGAGCACGGCGACGGTGTGGGCGTCCAGGCCCATCGTCCGCTGCTGGCAGTGGCTGTGGTACGCGACCTCCTCGCCGTCGCCGGACGAGAGCGCTCCGGGGTCGGCCCCCTCGTCCAGCAGGCCGAAGACGTACTCCACGACCTCGTAGCTGTTGCCCGAGAGGCGTTCGTAGGAGCGCTCGGGGAGGAACTTCTCGTACTCGCGGTCGAACATGGCGAGGTCGCTCGGTTCGACGACGACGACGTCGCGGCCCGCGTCGACGTGTTCCGCGAGGGCCGCGTACACGTCGTGGGCGTGCTCCTCGGCGGTCGCTATCATCCCCTGCGAGAGCGGGGCGCGCCCGCTGGAGCGCACGTCGGGAATCCGGACCCGGACGTCGAGCGCTTCGAGCGCCCGGACGGCGGCTTTTCCGCGTTCGACCTGGACGTGGTTCGTGTAGACGTCGGGGTAGAGGACGGCCTCGCGGGTCGGGTTCCGCACCTCGGCGTCGCGGTCCTCGAACCAGTCGACGAGGGTCTCGCGCCGGAACCGGGGGAGGTCGCGCCGCCGGTCGACGCCCACCGCGCGTTCCAGCAGGGTGCGGGCCGGCCCGGTGTCGGCCAGCCAGTTCGAGACGGGGGCGAACGCGCTGCCCAGTTCCGCCAGCGTCTCGAAGTTGCCGAACAGGCGCTTCTGGAGGTCGACGCCGCCGGGTTCCTCGTCCGGCGTCAACCCTTCGACCAGCCAGTCCAGTTCGCCGTCCTCGCCGCGGTTGACCCGGTCCCGGACGACGGTGTTTATCCAGGGGACGTCTATCTTCACCGGGCAGGCGTTCACGCACCGCGAACAGCCCGTACAGAGGTCGTTGAACTCGGCGGCGCTGTCCAGTCCCTCGACGCCGGCCTCCCAGCCGGTGGCGATGCCGCCGGTGTACGTCTCGCCGCCGAACGCGTGACCGCCGACGTGCTGGAAGTTCGCACACGAGTTCGCGCAGGCGGAACACCGGATGCAGTACAGCGTCTCCCGGAGCTGGTCGTCCTCGCGCATGTCCATCCGGCCGTTGTCGACGAGCACGAGGTGGAACTCGCGGTCGGCCGCGCCGTCGTCGTCGCCGTGGCCGAACCCGGGGTCGTCGCGGTCGTCGAAGTCGACGGTCGGCGAGTCGACCGGCGGCGTGAACAGGGAGATGTACGAGGTGATGTCCTGCCCCGTCCCCGAGCGACCGATGAGTTCGACGAACGGCTGGAGGTCCTCGACGCTCGGAACTATCTTCTCGACGCCTGCGACGGCGACGTGGGTATCCGGGACGACGGTGGACTTGCGCGCGTTCCCCTCGCTGGTGACCAGCGCGATGGTCCCCGTGTCGGCCGTGACGAAGTTCGCGCCCGTCATCCCCACGTCGGCGTCCTCGATTCGTTCGCCGAGTCGCTCGCGGGCGAACGCCGTCAGCTCTTCTGCCGTCTCCAGCGGCTCCTCCGGGTCGAACTGCTCGTTGAACAGTTCCGCGATGCCCTCCCGGGACTTGTGGATGGCCGGCGCGACGAGATGAGAGGGGGCGTCGTCGGCGACCTGGAGCACCCACTCCCCGAGGTCCGTCTCGACGACGTCCACCCCCGTCGCTTCGAGGCTGTCGTTGACCTCGATCTCCTCGGAGGTCATCGACTTGCTCTTGACGACGGTGTCGGTGTCCTGCTCGTCGGCGAGGTCGGCGATGTACCGGTTCGCGTCCGCCGCGTCGTCGGCGAGGTACACGGTTCCACCGTTCGCCTCGACGGTCTCGCGCAGTTGCTCGACGAGGTCGGGCAGGCGCTCGATGGCGTCCTCCTTGATGGCGCGCGCCTCGTCTTTCAGCTCCTCGTAGTCGTCGAGGCGGGCGACCGCCTCGTAGCGACCCTGGTTGAACCCGCGGGTGTTCTCGCCGACGGCGTCGCCCTCCGACGCCATGAGGCGGCGAATCTTCTCCGCCTTGGCTTCGCGCGATTTCGAACTCATCGGTCGGTGAGAACGACGACCTGGACGTCCTTCGGTCCGTGTGCACCGCGGACGAGCGAGCCCATGTCGGCGGTCGCGCTTGGCCCCGTGGCGATGACGGCACTGTCCCGCCCGGCCCGGATATCCTCGCCGAGTCGCTCGAACGCTTCGGTCATCCCCGGCACGATGTCGCTCTTGCGGACCACGGCGACGTGCCGGTCCGGGAAGAGGCTAACTGGTTCCGTTCCCTCCGGCGTGGCCCGGATGACGACGCTCCCGTACGAGGCGATGGCGAAATTCGCCGCGGTGACGCCCGTCGCGGACGCCTCCAGTTCGGCGGGCGTCGGAGAGACTGTCACTTCGTCCGGCAGCGAGACGCGGTCGAACGGGAGCGGTGCGCCGACCGCCGGTCGGGAGACGACGTCCGCCAGCGCGTCGTCGAACTCGTCGGTCGTGGTCTTCGTCCGACCGACGTCGAGTCGACGGAGCGACGACTCGAACTCGGCGACGACTTCAGTGTCCATGCTTTCCCTGCGTATTCGTACCACATCGTTGTTTCGCCGGCGGCAGTCGCCCGGCGCTCAGGAGTCGTCGGCGAGCACTTCGCTGGCGTCGTCGCGCGGTCGGTAGCCTAGCGCCTGCTCTGTCCACGACAGGGCGAGGAATCGGTCGTGGTTGCGCGAGATGGCGTGGGCGGTGACGCTCGTCTCGGGGAGGTCGGCGGTCGCGGCGGCCTCGACGACGTTCCGGCAGTCCCGGGGGCTGAGCCACATCGCCCGCGCGAACCGGGCGTGGCCGGGGTCGGCGTCCTGCTCCTCGGCGAGTTCCTCCTCGTCCAACAGCCAACCGATGCGGAGGTTCACGACCTCGATGCCGTGACGGTCGGCGTACAGGTTGCCGACGGCCTCGCCGGTCACCTTGCTCACGCCGTAGAAGGAGTCGGCGCGCGGCGGGTCGTCGGGGTCGACGGGGGCGGCGAACCCAGTGGTCATCGACTCGGTCTCCATCGGGTCGTCGGCGTTGTACATCCCGACCGCGTGGTTCGAGGAGGCGAAGACCACGCGGTCGACGTCCTGCTCCCGGGCCGCCTCGTAGACGTTGTGCGTGCCCTCGATGTTCACGTCGACGACGCTGCTCCAGTCGGCCTCCGGCGATGGGTTCGCCGCGAGGTGGACGACGACGTCGTGGCCGGCGAACGCGTCCGCGAGCGACTCGTAGTCGGTCACGTCGGTGACGACGCCGTCGATGTCCTCCTGTTCGTGGTGGACCAGTGGCGTCACCTCGTGGTCGTCGAGCGCCCGGAGCGCCTGCCGTCCGACGTTGCCCGCCGCGCCGGTGACTGCTATCCTCGCCATGGGTGGGTGTGGACGCTCTCGGGCCGTATAGTTCGTGGCCGGCCCCGGCCGACGGGAGGTCGATACCTCCCAGGACCGGGAGGAACCACCACCGCTTAGTACGCCCCGGAGATACCCCGGGTATGGCCGACCTGGGCAAGGTGGACCGCGAGTTCTTCGAGGAGTACATCTACCCGAACCTCGGGGCCGAGCGCGCGGACGTGGCGCTGGGGCCCCAGCACGGCGTCGACTTCGGGGTCATCGACCTCGGGACGGCCGGTCGGGCCGAGTCGGACGGTGCCACCGACCAGGGCGGTCCGGTCGTCGCGCTGGCGACCGACCCGCTCTCGCTGACCCCCGGCCTCGGCTTCGAGCGCGCGGCCTGGTTCGCGGTCCACGTCGTCCTGAGCGACGTGGCGGTCAGCGGCCTCGCGCCCACGCACCTCGCGGTGGACCTCAACCTGCCGCCGGAGATAACCGACGAGGAGTTCGCCACCGTCTGGGAGACCTTCGACCGGGAGATCCGACGGTTCGACGTGAGCGTCGTCACGGGCCACACCGCCCGCTACGCCGACTGTCGGTATCCCTGGGTCGGCGGTGCGACGACGCTCGCGGTCGGTAACGCGGACGACCTCGTGCGGCCGGACGGCGCTCGCCCCGGCGACCGCGTCCTGGTCACGAAGGGACCGGCGGTCGAGGCGGCGGGGTTCATGGTCACCCTGTTCGAGGACCAGGTCGACCTCCCCGCGGAGACCGTCGAGACCGCGAAGGAGCGGTTCTACGACATGAGTCCGGTCGAGGACGCCCTGGTCGCCGCTGCGGCGGGTGAGGTGTCGGCGATGCACGACGCGACGGAGGGGGGCATCCACGGCGCGCTCGTCGAGATGGCCCGCGCCGCGGGCGTCCGCCTCGACGTCGACCGCGACGCGATTCCCGTCCTCCCCGGAGTGTTCGAAGCCTGCAGGTTCTTCGACATCGATCCCTGGGCGTCGACGAGCGAGGGGACGCTACTGGCGACGGTCGCGCCGGAGGACGCGGCCGACGTGCTGGCGGCGCTGTCCGACGCCGGGATTCCGGCCGCCGACATCGGCGAGGTCGGCGAGGGCGAAGGGGTCTACGTCGACGGCGACCGCGTCGAACACCCCGAAGTCGACCCCTCCTGGGAAGTCTTCGCCGAGTTCATGTCACGTCAGGGGTGAGACGCACGGCGGTCGCTTCGACCGTCGCCGTCCGTTCGAGCGTTCGATACTCGCCCGTCTCCCGTCTCTTCTCACCGAACTCCGCACGAACACTTCTTTCACCGACTTCCGTACGAACTGGCGGACCCACAGTTATGTAACCCGCGTTGGAGGCACTCGACTGCTGAAAAATACTAGCCAATATACTTTAATGGATATTTATATCATCGTCTTTCACCGTACTATACCGTATAATCATAGTAGAAACTACGAATAAACATTAAATATTTAAGCTTAGTTTCGGTAAGCCTGGGGTAGGCGTTTGTAAAACAATGGCAATCGAATTCGCACACAGTCCGCTGGTGACGTTCGTACTCGCATTGGCGGTAGTGATACTGCTGCTGGTCGTGTTGGACCTGCCGGCGTTCGTCGGATTGATAATCTCGGCGTTCTTCGTCGGAGCGATAAATACGGTGTTCGTGCCGGATTTCAGCGCGTCGCAGGCCGCAGATGCGGTCGCGACGGCGTTCGGCGAAGGGATGGCCGGCATCGGGATACCGATCCTGATGGCCGCGGTCATCGGGAAGGGAATGCTCGAGAGCGGCGCGGCGCAACGAATCGTCCGCTGGTTCCAGAACATCCTCGGCAAGGGCAACTCCGATTACGCGTTGTGGGGGAGCAGTTCCGTGCTGTCGATTCCGGTGTTCTTCGACAGCGTCTTCTACCTGATGGCGCCGCTGGCGCGCTCGATGCGGGCACGCGTCGGCCGCGACTACACGCTCTTCATCGTCGTCGTCGGCGCAGGTGCGGCGACGACGCACGTGTTCGTGCCACCGACGCCCGGACCGCTCGCCGTCGCTGACAAGATCGGCGTCAATCTCGGCATGACTATTCTGCTCGGTGTCGCGACGGCTATCCCGGCGGCGCTCGTGGCCGGTATCGTGTACGGACGCTGGCTGAACAGTCGGTTGGACATTCCACTCCGTGACGCGATGGCCACGTCCACCGAGGAACTGGAGGAGCTCGCAGACCGCGACACGAGCGACCTGCCGGGCGTCCTCGAATCTGCTGCACCGGTCGTCCTCGCCGTCGTGCTGGTCGCCTCCTTCACCGTCGTCGACACCTTCCAGGAAGTCGTCCCGGCGCTGTCGGCGCTCAGGCCGTACGTCGCCTTCATCGGCGACAAGAACGTCGCGCTGACCATCGCCGCACTGGCGGCCGCGTGGACGTTCTACCAGCACAACGACATGACGCAGGAGGAGTGGACCGAGGAGATGACCGAGGCCCTGAAGAGCGGCGGAAACATCGCAGCGATCACCGCGGCCGGCGGCGCGTTCGGTGCGCTGCTCGCCGCCTCCGGTATCGGCGACTACATCACCGGCGCGATGGCGGAGGTCGGCATCCCGCTCCTGCTCAGCGCGTGGTTGATCGCCGCCATCGTCCGCATCGCCCAGGGGTCGGCGACGGCCGCCATGCTCACCACCGCCGGCATCATTGCGCCCCAGGTGCCGGAACTGTCCGTCCACCCGGCGTTCATGGTGATGGCGATCGGCGCGGGCGGTAACATCTTCTCGTGGTACAACGACAGCGGTTTCTGGCTGGTCAAGGAGATCGGCGGTCTGACCCAGGAGGAGACGCTGATGACGTGGACCGCCCTGACGACCATCATCTCCGTCACGGGCATCACCGTTACGATGACCCTCGCGACCATAATGAAAACATTCTAATAGGAGCTCGGGAAGAACGAGCCCCCCTGTTCGCGGGGGCGAAGAGCGGTCCTTTTTCGGGAGGACGGTTCGTCGCGTCCGTCGACGGCCGAGTCCGTTCTCGCCGTCCCACGACCAACATCGACAAATACCACTCGATTGTACCTCCGGGTATGGCTGACCTCGGCAAGGTGGACCGCGAGTTCTTCGAGGAGTACATCTACCCGAACCTCGGGGCCGAGCGCGCGGACGTGGCGCTGGGGCCCCAGCACGGCGTCGACTTCGGGGTCATCGACCTCGGGGCGATGGCTCGTCAGACCGAGTCTGACGGCGTCAGCGACCTCGGGGCGGCCGGTCGGGCCGAGTCCGACGGCGCCGACACGGACCGACAGGCGCTCGTGCTGGCGTCCGACCCCGTGTTCGTCATGCCGTCGCTGGGGTTCGAACGTGCGGCGTGGTTCGCGTTCCACATACTGATGAGCGACGTGGCGGTCAGCGGCCTCGCGCCCACGCACCTCGCGGTGGACCTCAACCTGCCGCCGGAGATAACCGACGAGGAGTTCGCCACCGTCTGGGAGACCTTCGACGCGGAGGCCCGCGACCTCGGCGTGAGCGTCGTCACGGGTCACACCGCCCGCTACGCCGGGTGTACGTACCCGATGGTCGGCGGCGCGACCGCGATGGCCGTGGGAGACCTCGACGACGTCGTGCGGCCGGACGGCGCTCGCCCCGGCGACCGCCTCCTTATCACGAAGGGACCAGCCATCGAGACGACCGGACTGCTCTCCATCCAGTTCGAGGAACTGCTGGACCTCCCGGAAGCGACCGTCGAGGCGGCCCAGAAGCGGTTCTACGACATGAGTCCGGTCGAGGACGCGCTCGTGGCGGCCCGGGCGGGTGAGGTGTCGGCGATGCACGACGCGACGGAGGGGGGCGTCCACGGCGCGCTCGTCGAGATGGCCCGCGCCGCGGGCGTCCGCCTCGACGTCGACCGCGACGCGATTCCGGTGCAGCCGGGGGTGCGCGAAGCCTGCGAGTTCTTCGACGTCGACCCGTGGTCGGCCATCAGCGAAGGTACCCTCCTCGCCACGGTCGCGCCGGAGGACGCGGCCGACGTGCTGGCGGCGCTGTCCGACGCCGGGATTCCGGCCGCCGACGTTGGCGAAGTCGCCGAGGGCGAGGGCGTCTACGTCGACGGCGACCGCGTCGAACACCCCGAAGAGGACCCGTTCTGGGGGACGTTCGAGGAGTACATGGGGAGGCTGGACGCATGACCCGGGAGGCAGCGCCGGTCGAACGCCCGGTCGCGCTGACCGTCGCCGGCAGCGACTCCGGCGGGGGTGCGGGCGTCCAGGCCGACCTGAAGACGATGGAGGCCCACGGCGCGTTCGGGACCAGCGTCGTCACCAGCGTCACCGCCCAGAACACCCGGGGTGTCGAGCGCGCGTTCACGCTCCCCGTCGAGGAGATCGAGGCGCAGTACGACGCGGTCACCGACGACTTCGACGTGCGCGCCGCGAAGACGGGGATGCTCGCGGAAGCACCGGTCGTCGAGGCGGTGGCGGAGCGGGTCGCCGGACTGGACGCGCCGGTCGTCGTCGACCCCGTGATGGTCGCGGCGTCCGGGGACCGCCTGCTCAGCCCCGACGGCGAGGACGCCTACGAGGACCTGGTCGCCCGCGCCGCGCTCGTGACGCCGAACGCCGACGAGGCCGCGGTGCTGACGGGCGTCGAACCCTCCGACGAGGAGAGCGCCCGCGAGGCCGGCGAGAAACTGGTCGAGATGGGTGCGGACGCCGCGCTCGTGAAGGGCGGCCACGTCGGCGGCGAGACGGTCCGGGACGTGCTCGTGGCCGGCGACGACGCGGTGACCTTCGAGCATCCCCGAATCGACACCGAGGCGACTCACGGGTCGGGATGCACGCTCGCCAGCGCCGTCGCGGCCCGACTCGCCCGGGGCGACGACCTCCGGGACGCGGTGGAAGCGAGCACGGCGTTCATGGAGCGGGCGGTGCGCTACTCGCTGGACGTGGGGGAGGGGCCGGGCGCGGTCCACCACCTGGTCGCGCTCCGGGAACGGGCGGACCGCCAGCCGACCCAGGAGGCCGTCGAGTCCGTCGTCCGGGCGTTCGTCGAGCGCGACGTGAGCCCCCTCGTCCCGGAGGTCGGGATGAACGTCGTCGGCGCGACCCCCTACGCGGAGCGCGTCGGCGAGACGGCCGCCGTCGAGGGACGCATCACCCGCACCATGTCGGGCGTCGAGCCGAACCGGGGCGTTCGCTTCGGCGCGTCGAGCCACGTCGCGCGCTTCCTGCTCGCCGCACGCGAGTTCGACCCGACCCTCCGGTTCGCGGTGAACTGCCGGTTCGACGGGAGCGTGGAGGCCGCCCTCGCGGCGCTCGACGGTCCGGTCGCGGAGTTCGACCGGGCGGCCGAACCGGAGAGCGTGAAGGCCGAGGAAGGCAGTACGATGCAGTGGGGTGCGAAGCGGGCGTTCGAGTCGGCAGGCGAGACGCCCGCCGCCGTCGTCGACCGGGGCGAGGTCGGCAAGGAGGCCATCGTGAAACTGCTCGCCGCGGACGGAGCGACGCTCCGCGACCGCACTTTCGCCGTGCTCGACGCGCTCGAACGGTGACGGCTCCCGGCGCGATGCGGCCGCTCACCGTCGGCGGCGGTGGAACCCGTCATCGACGGCGACCGCGTAACGCGGGACCGACGGGTACACAAGCGCCCGTCGGCAACCCAGGGGCATGACCGAACTGGACGTGGAGACTGTCGAGAGCATCGACGAGGCGGCGGTTCCGACGGGCGTCGACGCGCCGGAGTACGTCCTCTACGGCGGCAAAGGCGGCGTGGGGAAGACGACGATGGCGGCCGCGACGGCGCTGGCGAGCGCCCGCGACGGCACGGCGACGCTGGTCGTCTCGACCGACCCCGCCCACTCGCTGTCCGACACCTTCGAGACCGACGTGCCGGCGGAGCCGACCCGCATCCGCGAGGACGTCCCGCTGTTCGGGTCCGAGATAGACCCCGACGCCGAACTGGAGGCGCAGGCGGGCGTCTTCGGCCAGGGCGGCGAGAACCCGCTGGGCGGCCTCGGAGCCATGCTCGGCGAGGACGGAGAGGGGCCGATGTCGTCGCTGCTCGGCGGCGCGATGCCGGGCGCCGACGAGGCCGCGGCGATGCAGAAGCTGCTCGAGTTCCTGGACGACGACCGCTTCGACCGCGTCGTCGTCGACACCGCGCCGACGGGCCACACCCTCCGGCTGCTCGAACTCCCCGAGATCATGGACACGATGGTCGGTCGCATCGCCACCCTTCGCCAGCGCTTCCAGGGCATGATGGACGGCGTGAAGGGCGTGTTCGGCGGCGACGACGACGGTGCCGAGGAGGGCGTCGACGACCTCGACGTGCTCCGCGAGCGCATCGAACGCCTGCGAGCCACCCTGCGCGACCCCGGCAAGACCGACTTCCGGGTCGTGATGGTTCCAGAAGAGATGAGCGTCTTCGAGTCGAAGCGCCTGCTCGCACAGCTCTCGGAGTTCGACATCCCGGTCGGCACCGTCGTCGTCAACAAGGTGATGGAGGACCTCGCGGACGTGACGCCGGCCGTCGACTCCGACCAGTTCGTCACCCCGAACCTCGACGCCTGTGAGTTCTGCCAGCAGCGCTGGGAGGTCCAGCAGTCCGCCCTCCGGGAGGCCCAGGACGTGTTCCGCGGCCACGACATCAAGCGCGTCCCCCTCTTCGCCGAGGAGGTCCGCGGCGAAGCCATGCTGCGCGTCGTCGCCGCCTGCCTGGAGTAGGTCGCACCTTCGACGCCGGCTCCCCGGTCAGCCCTCGTCACCCTCGGCGTCGGGGTCGTCTATCCAGTTGTAACAGCGGAACGTCTCGCGCTCGCCCGTCAGCATCTCGACCGGGACGAACCCGCGACCGCCGCGCGCGCCGACCTTCCGACCGTCGGGGTCGTCCGCCACGAACATCGGCTTCGCGCGGAGGGAGAACGTCACCGACAGTTCGCCGACGTCCTCGCCCGGGTCGAACGACATCGCCACGTCTTCTGCACCGACGCCGAACGTGACGTACCCGTCCGGCGACTCGACCGCCACGTCGTGGCTGGCCAGTCCGCCCGCGAGGTCCTGGAGCCAGTCCGCCATCTCCTCCCGGTCGAGATCCCGCCGGAGGTCGAACGCTCCGTCCGACGCGACGTCGCCCGACTCGAAGACGAACTCCGGATAGCGGAGATCCTCCGGCGGGAGCGCGCCGTGGCCTCCGGCGTCCTCGTCGTCGCCGTGGCCGTCCTCCTCGGCGTGGCTACCCTCCTCGACGCCCGCGTCGTGGTCGCCCTCTCCGCAGTCAGCGCCGTCGTGAACGTCGCTCTCGTCCTCTCCGTCGGGGTCGTCTCCGCCACCCGCGTCGCTGCCGCCAGTCATAGTTCGGACAGGAAACCCCGGAACCATCAGGTTACCGGGACCGGGCGGCCCCGGTCACTCGCTGCGGACGAACAGCACCAGTCCCGCGAGAAACGCCACGGAGGCTCCCGACCCGAGCGCGAGGTGCCACCCCGAGAGCCAGTACGGGAGCGCGACGACGTGGCGCGCGCTGTCGACGAGGTAGGAGAACACGGGGAGGTCGCCGCTTCCGAGCGGGCCTCCGGCGGAGCCGGCACCCTCCGCGCCGACGCCGGTCGAGCCGTCGCTCTCGTAGGGGTCGCCTGCAGGGTACTCGCCGGGCGGTCGGTCGGCCTCGTAGGGGACCGTCGGCACGCGCGCGCTCCAGACCGCGTCGCCGGAGGCGTTCAGCTCCACGACCCGGTTGTTCCGGCTGTCGGTGACGAGCGTGTTGCCGTTCGGCAGGCGGTCGGCGTCCCGCGGCCAGTCGAACCGGACGCCGCCCGCCGAGTCGACCTGCCAGGCAACCTCCCACTCGCCGTTCCGCTCGTGCAGTTCGACCACGCGGTCGTTCTCGCTGTCCGCGACCAGGACGGCGTCCGGTCCGAGCATCTGGGGGTTGTGCTGCTTGTTCAGCACGCGCGGGTCGCCGTCCTCGTTGATGACGTCGACGACGCCCTCGCCGCGCTCGACGACGACCAGCTGGTTCGCGTTCCTGACGCTGACGAGATATCGGCCCTCCGCCACGCGGTCCACGTCGTTGATGTGGAGCCAGTCGGTCTTCGTGGGGTCGGGCGGCGCGTCGTAGAACGAACTCGCCGACCACTGCCACGTGACGGTGCCGTTCGGCGCGACCGTGAACACGCGCTCGCGGTCCATGTCCGCGACGAGCAGTTCGCCGGACGGCAGCAGTTCGGCGTCGTGGACCTCGCTGTTCTTGCTGGTCCGGACGGGGAACGCCCACTCGAAGACGACGTGCGGTTCCGGCTTCGGGTCGACGATGCGAACGCCGGTCCGCGAGCAGGGCGCCTCGTAGGGGCCGCAAGGCCGGGCGTCGTGGGCGACGAACGTCGCCAGCACGGTGCCGTTCGGGAGCGGCGTTACGTCGTGGTAGCTCGCGGCGTTGGCGTACGACCAGCGTTCCCCGCCCCTGGGGCCGAGCGCGGCGACTCGGCCGTCGGTCGTCGTGGACTGGACGCCGACCAGCGTCGTCGCCGAACCGTTCGACGCCGGCGTGGACGCGATGGGAGGGGCCAGGGCCGCGCTGGCGACGAGCGCGACAGTGACGACGAGGACGGAGCCGGTCATCAGCGCAGCTCCGAGGGACCTGCGGGAGACGTCGAGACCGGAGAGCATCTGCGAAAATCGACGGCGGGGCCGAACTAAACCGTGCCGGTCGGGGCCGACCGCGCTCCGTGAAACTGTCCGGCCATTGATTTAAGTATCCTGACTGCAATTGCCGGGACGAGGAACGCCGTCGCGGCCGGAGGACCGGCGGCCGGGCGCACCGCGGCGGTACGACGACACGACCCATGTCGAGTCTCCAGATAGACGAGCTAGCCGACGACGTCTCTATCCGCATCCGGGAGTTCCGGCGGACGCTCAGCCGCGCCGCCGAGATGCTCCGGGGGTCGACGATATCGGTCGAGAACTACGACCCCGACGAGCACGGCTCGCTCATCAGCTTCACGGGGCTGTCGGACTACCGCGAGGTGGACCGCTACTGGGTGAACGCCCCCTTCGCCTTCGTCTCGGTCAACTACGACCCGTCGGCGAACGAACACCTCTACTACGTCGTCGAGCCGGAACTCGACGAACTGGAGAGCGAACTGCTCGACAAGCTGTTCGCCGACATCCGCCAGTCGCTCATCTACCGCCGCGAGATGGGCGACGAACCGCCAGAGGGAGTGCTGAAAGACGAGTTGCGCGAACTGCTCGAGGTGTACGGCGTGGAGGTCGACATGGCGACGTTCTACCGGCTGTTCTACTACCTCTACCGGGCCTTCCGCGGGTACGGGAAACTCGACCCGCTGATGTGCGACCCGCGCATCGAGGACGTCTCCTGCGACGGGTACGACCTGCCCATCTTCGTCTACCACGACGAGTACGACGACGTGGAGACGAACGTCGTCTACGGCGAGGACGAACTCGACAACCTCGTCGTGCGACTCGCCCAGCGGTCCGGCCAGCACGTCAGCGTCGGCGAGCCCGTCGTCGAGGCGACGCTACCCGACGGTTCTCGGGCGGAACTCGCGCTCGGCCGGGAGGTCACGCCGCGCGGGTCGGCGTTCACCATCCGGAAGTACGCCGACGAACCGTTCACGCCGGTCGACCTCGTCGACTACGGCACCTTCTCGCTCGATCAGATGGCGTACCTCTGGCTCGCCATCGAGAACAACAAGTCGCTCATCTTCGCCGGCGGGACGGCGTCCGGCAAGACCACTTCCCTGAACGCCATCTCGATGTTCGTCCCGCCGCGCTCGAAGATACTCACCATCGAGGACACCCGCGAGCTGACCCTCTATCACGACAACTGGCTCTCGTCGGTCACCCGGGACCGCCTCGACGATGGCGCGGACATCACGATGTACGACCTGCTGCGGTCGGCGCTGCGCCACCGCCCCGAGTACATCGCCGTCGGCGAGGTGCGCGGCGAGGAGGCGATGACGCTGTTCCAGGCGATGAACACCGGTCACACGACGTACTCGACCATGCACGCGGACAGCGTGCAGACGGTCATCAACCGCCTGGAGAACGACCCCATCAACGTGCCGCGGGCGATGATACAGAGCCTCGACATCCTCTCCATCCAGACGCTCACCCACGTCGGCGACGAGCGGGTTCGCCGGAACAAGGTGATCGCCGAGATAGAGGGCATCGACCAGCGGACGGGCGACCTGGACTACTCGACGACGTTCTCGTGGAACCCCGGCGAGGACACGTTCCGCAAGCGCGACAGCGAGGTGCTCGACGAGATTCGGGAGAGTCACGGCTGGTCGCGGTCGGAACTGCTCGAAGAGCTGCGGGACCGCAAGCTCGTCCTCCAGTACCTCCGGGAGAACGACGTCACCGACTACCGCCGGTTCACCGCGATGGTCAACGAGTACTACGCCGACCCCGAGCGCGTCGTCGAGCGGGTGTCCGACGACATCGAGTCGACCGTCTCGGAGTTCGACTGATGTCCCTGCTGAACTTCCTGCCGCTCCTGTGTGCGCTGGCGCTGCTCGCGCCGGTCGCGCTGTCGCCGGTCAGCACGAGGGCGAACCGGGTCGTCACGCGCGTCTCACTCTCGGTGTTCGGCCGGTACGTCCGCGAGAGCGGCCGGCGGCGGGCCCGTCGACGGCGCCTGCTCCGGGCCGCGCACGTCGGCGACCTACCGGCTGTACGCTTCGAAGACGTGGGTGTACGCTGGACTCGCCGCCGTCGCCGGCAGCGTCGTCGGGGTCTACCTCGTCGGTCTCGTGCTCGCGGTCCTCTCCGTCTCGTCGGCGACGCTCCGGGAGACCCTGCCCTCGCGGCTCGGCTTCCTCGCGAACCTCCACGCCGTACCGACGCTGTCGATGTCGGAGCTGTTCGTCACCCTCCTGTTCAGCAGCGCGACGCTCGGCCTCGCCGCCGGTGGGCTCACCTACTGGCTGCGGTGGGCGACGCTGTCCCACCGCGCGGACGTCCGGGAGCGCCGGATAGACGCGAGCCTCGCGCGGACGGTCGCGTTCGTCTACGCCCTCTCCCGGAGCGGGATGGCGTTTCCGGAGATACTGCGGACGCTGGCGCGAAACCGGGCGGTGTACGGCGAGGCGGCCGAGGAGGTCGAAGTCGCGGTGAAGGCGATGGACCTGTTCGGACTGGACATGCTGACCGCCATCCAGCAGATGGCCCAGCAGTCGCCGAGCGAGAAGTTCGAGGATTTCGCCGAGAACCTCACGAGCGTTCTCCAGAGCGGCCAGAGCCTCCCCTCGTACCTCCACGACCAGTACGAGCGGTACCAGGAGGACGCGGAGGCGGAACAGGAGGCGTTCCTCGAACTGCTCGCGACGCTGGCGGAGGGGTACGTCTCGCTGTTCGTCGTCGGTCCCCTGCTACTCGTCACCCTGCTGGTCATCGTCGGCCTGATGGGCATCGCCGAGACGCTGGAGTTCCTGCACCTGATGACGTACCTGCTCGTGCCGCTGGGCAACGTCGGCTTCGTCGTCTACCTCGACAGCATCACCGAATCTCTCACCGCCGGGGGACGGGACCGCGACGTCGACGACCCGACCATCGCCGACGTCCGGCGGGCCGGCGACCCCGACGCGGCCCGGTCCGTGCTCGGCGACGGCGGCGTCGCGGCGAGCGCGTCCCGGGACGACCGGCTCGCCAACGCCGAACGACTGGCGCTGTACGACCGCTTCCGGGACCTCCGGTCGGGGCTGGAGAACCCCGTCCGGACCGTGCTCGCCGACCCGTTCGTCGTCCTGTACGCGACGGTGCCGCTGGCGGTCGTCTCGCTGGTCGTGCGCGTCGGCCCCGCCGTCGCGGCCGGCACCGCCACCCCCCGCTCCGTCGACGACGCCGTCGTCCAGGCGGCGCTGTTCGTGCTCGCGACGTTCGCCGTCGTCCAGGAACTGCGGCGACGGCGACTGATGTCCATCGAGGCGGCGGCCCCGGACCTGCTCGACCGCCTCGCCAGCGTCAACGAGGCCGGGATGACGGTCGTCGAGAGCATAGAACAGGTGGCCGACAGCGACCTCGGCGTGCTCGACGCGGAGATACGGCGAACGTGGCGCGACATCGAGTGGGGGACGGACGCCGCGACCGCGCTCTACCGCTTCGAAGACCGCATCGACAGCCCCACCGTCACGCGAATCGTCACGCTCGTGACGAACGCAATGCACGCCAGCGACGACATCGGCCGCGTGCTCCGCATCGCCGCCGACGACGCCCAGGCGACCCGGCGACTGCGCCGACAGCGCCGCCAGGAGATGCTGACCTACCTCGTCATCGTCTACCTCGCCTTCCTCGTCTTCCTGATAATCGTCGCGGCGCTGAACAGCATCCTCATCCCGGCGCTGGAGCAGGTCCCGCAGACCGAAACCGGGGGGAGCGCTTCGGCCGCGGTCCCCGGCACCGGCGGCGTCTCGTCGGTGTCCGTCGACGCTTACACCCTCGTCTTCTTCCACACTGCACTGATACAGGGGCTGTTCTCGGGCGTGGTCGCCGGGAAGATGGGCGAGGGGAGCGTCCGCGACGGCGCGAAACACGCCGCCGTTCTCGTGACCGTCGCCTACGTCGTCTTCCTGGCACTGCCGTGACTCGTCGGTGCGTTCGAAAACCTACGCTTCGCAAGATTGAAACGCGAGAGTGGCGAATCCGGGAGTATGGAACTGCGGGTCATCGACAAGACCGACACCGAACTCGAGATAGAGATCGGAGGCGAGGACCACACGTTCATGAACGTGCTGAAGGGCGCGCTCCTGGAGACCGAGAGCGTCGCGGCCGCGACCTACGACGTGAACCCCGAGCAGTCGGGCGGCCAGACCGACCCCATCCTCACGGTCAAGACGGACGGCGACGACCCCCTCGACGCGCTCGAAGCCGCCGTCGGTCGCGTCAAGGAGAAGACGTCCAACTTCCGCGACGCGTTCGCGACTGCGGCCTGATTCTCTCGCCGACGCCCGCCAGCAGACACAACAGTCAGCGGGACGTACCCTCGCAAGGCGAACGGTCGGTGTGCCGAACCGGCGACCTGCCACCAGTTATCGGCTACCAGGGTCTGCAACTACGAACCACCACTGCCGTTTCGCGCGAACGAGCCATGTCAACGACCGAGAAACGTAGCGAGGGGGTCGACCGTAGCACAGTCGCGAAGGTACTCGTCGGGTTCGCCGTCGCCGGCGCTATACTGTACCTGTTCGGGCGCGTCATCGGCTGGAGCGAACTCCAGGCCGCGCTCGCCGACGCGGACCCGAAGTGGGTCGTCGTCGCCTGTGCCTCGACGGTCGTCAGCCTCGTCTTCTGGTCGAAGGCCTGGGACGTCATCCTCTCGGTGTTCGGCATCGACATCCCGCTGCGGTCGCTCGTCGTCACCTACTTCGCGGCGACGTTCGGCGACTACGTGACGCCGTTCGGGAAGGCGGGCGGCAGCCCGTTCGTCGCGTTCGTGCTCTCGACGGACGACCGGGCGACCTACGAGGAGAGTCTGGCGGGCGTGCTGATGGCCGAACTCCTGAACCTCGTCCCCTTCTTCGCGTTCGCCGCTATCGGCGGCCTCGCGCTCGCGTTCCGGAGCGACATCACCGGCCAGGCGCGGTACCTCGTCTGGGGGCTGGCCGGGATGGCAATCCTCGTCCCGGCGCTCGTGTACGCCGGCTGGCGAAACCAGGGGTTCGTCGAGACGCTCGTCGTCACGGTCGTCTCGCCCGTCGCGGCCCGCACCTCCCGCGTCGAGGTGACCTCGATTCGCGGCCGCGTCCGGGAGTTCTTCCAGGGCGTCGAGGAGATAGCGACCCATCCGGACGCCGTCAAGCGAACGCTCCCGTACGCGTTCCTCGGCTGGCTCTTCTTCGCGCTGCCATTGTACTTCGCCGGCCTCACGTTCGGGGTTCACCTGGACCCCTTCGTCGTCTTCTTCGTCGTTCCCGCGAGCACCGTCGCCGGACTCACCCCGACCCCGGGCGGTCTCGGCGGCGTCGAGTTCGCCGTCGTGGCGCTGATCGTCGCCCTGACTGCCGGCGGAGCCGCCGTCTCCTGGGGCACTGCAGGCGTCATCGCGCTCGTCTACCGCGTCGCGAGCTACTGGTTCGTGCTCGCCGCCGGCGGACTCGCTGCGCTGTACGAGACGTATCGCGCGTGAGAGCGAAACGCCCGGTTTCAACGGAACGTTACTGCTCGTCTACATCAGACGTACGAAAAATCAAGAGTCGTTCGAAATTTTGGCTTCAGTTACCTGTCGAAGGATTACAGCCGGATGGGCAGTCCCTGCTCGTCGAGGTACTCCTTGACCTCGCGGATGGTGTACTCGTCGAAGTGGAAGATGGAGGCCGCGAGCGCGGCGTCCGCGCCCGCGTCGGTGAACACCTCGTGCATGTCCTCGGGGCCGCCACAGCCGGAGGAGGCAATGACCGGCGTCGAGACGGCGTCGCAGACCGCCTTCGTCAGTGGGATGTCGTAGCCCTCCTCGGTTCCGTCGGCGTCGATGGAGTTGACGAACAGTTCCCCCGCACCGCGGCGCTCGGCCTCCTGCGCCCACTCGACCACGTCGACGCCGGTCCCCTCGCGGCCGCCCTTGACGGTGCACTCGAACCAGCAGGACTCGCCGTCGACCTGGGCGTAGTGTTCGCCGCCCTCGCCGAAGCGGCGTTTGGCGTCGATGCTGATGACGATGCACTGGCTGCCGAACGCCGCCGCGCCTTCCGTGATGAGTTCGGGGCGCTCCAGCGCGCCGGTGTTGATGGAGACCTTGTCCGCGCCGGCCCGCAGCGTTTCCTTGATGTCCTCGCGCGTTCGGATGCCGCCGCCGACCGTCAGGGGGATGAACACCTCGTCCGCGACCGCCGAGACGGTGTCGAGCATCGTCTCCCGACCCTCGGCGCTGGCCGTGATGTCGAGGAAGACGAACTCGTCTGCCCCCGCCTCGTTGTACTCGCGGGCCATCTCCACGGGGTCGCCCGTGTGCCGCAGGTTTTCGAAGTTGACGCCCGTGTACACCGCCGCGTCGCCGTTCTCGTCCACGTCCACGTCGATGCACGGGATGATGCGCTTCGTGAGGGTCATTCGGTGACCGAACCTTGGTGACCTGTCGTCAAAAGCCGTCTGATTGGACGGACGCTTGCCGCGACGCCCGGACGTGTCGGCCCGACGCGAGGACGGTCCGTTCCGCGGTGAGTCCGACGGTGGTTCCGGACCCCGCACGCGGGGGGTCGCCGGAACCGCGAGACGACAGTTCGGTGATACGTCGTCGGCCCGGAGGACCCGGTCGGAAAAGTCTCTCGTCTCGTACCGTGGCGTTACGTTCATGACACGCGAGAACGTAGACGGTAGCACGGAATGAGGCGCGACTACTTCACACTGGACGTCGAAAACATCGATTGGGTCGACGAGGACGGTTCCCCCAGCAAGCCGACGGTAATCATCGATTTCGAGGGGCCGTCCTCGACCCTTCGCGAGCGCCTCTCCGGTCCCGACGGCGACTTGCTCACCGCTGACGAGACCGACGTCACCTTTCGTCTCCAGGAGAGCGTGGACGAACCGGACGCGACCGGAGTGGTCAGCGTCACGAACCGGACGACGGGCGATTTCATCCTCGAACTGAACGAAGAGGCCGAGGACGTCCTCAAGTTCATCCGTGCCGCCCGCACCTACGGACAGAAGACGAGCGACACCGACGGCCGCTATCACGTCGAAATCGCCATCAACGGCGACGACGAGGTCGAGTACGACAAGAGTACGTTCCTCGTCTACAACGACGAAGGGAACCTCCTCCGCCAGCACAGTCTCATCCCCAGCGGCGTCGAACTCTGAGCGGACAGCACGCTCCATCGTTCGCTCTTCTCACTTCGAGGCGTCGGCACGGAAGTTCGCGAGTCGACGTCGTCTCACCGAGGAACGTACTGTCGAGCGGTAGTTCCGACGAAATGCGGCGATTCGACGCACCACGACCGGTCGCCGTCGCTCTCAGAACAGCGGATTGATGACGCCGAACGCGATGGCGACCATGTACAGGGTGCCGACTCCGGCGAGGAAGATGATGAGGCCGATCAGGTAGTCGAACGCGCCTTGCGGTGTCGTCAGGCTTGGCAGGCTCATATCCCCGCCTACGCAGGACCGGGGCTTATCTTTTGTGAGACAGTCGGCGAAGAATCGAGGGGACCTAAGTGTCCCGGGTAGAACTCTCGAATATGGACCTCTTCGGAACCGCGGGTATCCGCGGAGACGTTGTCGAGCGAGTGACGCCCGAACTCGCACTCGCCGTCGGACGCGCCGCGGGGGAGTCGGGCGCGGAGTTCGTGCTGGCCCGGGACGGGCGCGAGACGGGAGCAGCGCTCGCCGCCGCGATGGAGGCGGGCCTGGAGAGCGCGGGGGCTGACGTCCGTCGCGCCGGGCAGCTCCCGACGCCGGCGCTCGCGTTCGCCTCGCAGGGGCGACGGGGCGTGATGCTGACCGCGAGTCACAACCCGCCGACGGACAACGGCATCAAA
The DNA here is from genome assembly GCF_050954125.1 of Halomicrococcus pelagicus. NCBI lineage: Archaea > Methanobacteriati > Methanobacteriota > Halobacteria > Halobacteriales > Haladaptataceae > Halomicrococcus > Halomicrococcus pelagicus. Next base: position 161,957 of record NZ_JBPBWC010000005.1, read on the forward strand.
CTGTTCGTCGACGGCGAGGAGTACGACCGCGAGGCGGAGCGCTCGGTCGAAGACCGGGTCGCGGACGACCCCGGGCCGGTCGCGTGGGACGAATGGGGCGACTGTGACCGCGAGAGCGTGCTCGACGACTACCTCGAGGCCGTCGTCGCGTACGCCCGCCGGCACGGCGCGCCGCTGGACGGCGTTCGCGTCGCGGTCGACTGCGGTAACGGGATGGCGAGCGTCGCCACGCCGCAGGTGCTCCGGGCGCTCGGCGCGAAGGTGGTCACGCTGAACGCCAACGTCGACGGCCACTTCCCCGGCCGTGAGAGCAAACCGACCCCAGAGACGCTGACCGACCTGCAGGAGTTCACCCGGAGCGGCGACTTCGCGTTCGGACTCGCACACGACGGCGACGCCGACCGCATCGTACTGGTGGACGGCGACGGCGCTATCGTCCACGAGGACACGGTCGTCGCGATTCTCTCGGAACACTACGTGGCGGCCAGCGACGCGGACGACCCCGTGGTGGTGACCACGCCGAACGCCTCCGCGCGCATCGACGAGCGCGTCCGCGCGGCCGGCGGGCGAGTCGAGCGAGTGCGCCTCGGCGCGCTCCACGAGGGTATCGCTTCGGCGCGGAACGCGGGGGGCGAGGACACGGACGTCGTCTTCGCGGCGGAACCGTGGAAGCACGTCCACACGCAGTTCGGCGGCTGGATAGACGGCGTCGCGAGCGCGGCGGTACTCGCGCGCCTGGTCGCGGCGGCCGACGGCGTCGCGTCGCTCCGGGAAGCGGTGAGCGAACGCCCCTACCGGAAGGTGAGCGTCCCCTGTCCGGACGACGCGAAGACGGCGGCCATGGCACGACTGGAGACGGCGATTCCCGAGACGTTCCCGGACGCGTCGGCCGACACCGAGTACGGCGTCCGGGCGGAACGGCCGGACGGTTCGTGGGTGCTCGTCCGACCGAGCGGGACCGAACCCTACGTCCGCATCTACGCCGAGAGCGACGACGTGGACGCCCTCGTCGCGAAAACGAGGGACGCCGTCGACGCCGCGATATCGGAGGTTCGATAGATGCGGCCCGCCAGGTCGAATGTCCGCATTTTCGATGTTCTGGACGCGAAGCGGAGCGTTTATCAGGAACAATCGAACTGAATAACGAACAGATGACGGACGTTGACAAACAGAGGCGGCGACTGGTGAAAACGGGCGGCGCACTGGCCATCGGCGGTCTCGCGGGCTGCCTCAGCAGCCCCGGCGGGGGCGGCGGGAACGGCGGCGGCGGTAGTGACAAGACGAACGTCGGGATGGTGTACGCCCTCGGCGGCAAGGGCGACGACTCGTTCAACGAGATGGCGTTCAACGGCGTCAAGAAGGCCAAAGAGGAGATGAGCGTCGCCTACGACGAGGTCGAACCGGGCGGAGCGAGCGAGTTCCAGGCGCTCCAGCGAAAGTTCGCGTCGTCGAAGGACCCCAAGTACGACCTCGTCTGCTGCATCGGGTTCGTACAGACGGACGCGCTGAAGAAGACGTCGAAGAACTTCTCGAAGCAGAACTTCATGCTGGTCGACGGCGAGGTCAAGCGGGACAACGTCTCCAGCTACGTGTTCAAGGAACACGAGGGGTCGTTCCAGGTCGGCCACCTGGCCGGCCTGCTCACGACCACCGACTTCAGCAAGGGCGGCGGTTCGACGAACGGCGACAAGATGGTCGGCTTCGTCGGCGGGAAGAAGAACCCGCTCATCAAGAAGTTCGAGGCCGGTTTCAAGGCCGGCGCGAAGCACGCCGACGACGGCATCTCGGTCAAGTCGGCGTACGCCGGCTCCTGGAGCGACGTACAGCGCGGCAAGGAGATAGCGCTCTCGATGTACAACGAGGGTGCGGACATCGTCTACCACGCCGCCGGCGGGACCGGCAACGGCGTGTTCAAGGCGGCCAAGCAGGAGAGTCGCTACGCCATCGGCGTCGACTCCGACCAGTCCCAGAGCGCCAGCTCCTACGCGAACTGGATCGTCGCCAGCATGGTCAAACACGTGGACACGGCCGTGTACAAATCGGTCAAGCGGGTCGCCAACGACAACTTCGATGGCGGGACGACGCACGCCCTCGGCCTGGAGAAGAACGGCGTCGAGGCCGTCATCGGACAGAAGTACACCGGCGAGATTCCGAAACAGATTAACTCGAAACTGAAGAAGTCGAAGCAGGCCATCATCGACGGCGACATCTCGGTCCCGACGGACCCGAAGAACGTCTGACAAGCGATTCCGACGCGGACTCGCGGTCGGCAGTGCGACCATCGTCGGCACGCGTCGCCCCTGCCACTGACTCGCCGACGCCGGGAGACGGCGGCCGAGTCGGGCGCGCTGCGCCGACCGGCGAGGACCGCGTCGTCCTGATCCAATGAACACTCCTACCGTACATCTAGACGGAATCACGAAGCGGTTCCCCGGAGTCGTCGCCAACGATGACGTCGACCTCGTCGTCGAACGCGGTACCGTCCACGCACTGCTCGGCGAGAACGGCGCGGGGAAGACCACCCTGATGAACGTCCTCTACGGGCTCTACCGGCCCACCGAGGGGACGGTCCGGGTGGACGGCGAACCGCGCACGTTCGAATCGCCCCGGGACGCCATCGACGCCGGCATCGGAATGATTCACCAGCACTTCATGCTCGTGGACACGATGACCGTCGCGGAGAACATCGTCCTCGGCAACGAACCACGGAAGTGGGGCGGGCTGGCGGTCGACCACGACCGCGCCCGCGAGCAGGTCGTCGAACTGAGCGAGCGCTACGGCTTCGACGTGTCTCCCGACGCCAAGGTCGAGGACGTCGGCGTCGGCGTTCAGCAGCGCGTCGAGATACTGAAGGCGCTGTACCGCGGCGCAGACGTACTGATTCTCGACGAACCGACGGCGGTGCTCACGCCCCAGGAGGTCGAGGACCTGTTCGCCGTCCTCGAGGAACTGACCGACCAGGGCAAGACGATAATCTTCATCACCCACAAGCTCGGCGAGGCGATGCACGCGGCCGACGAGATAACCGTCCTCCGGGACGGCGAGAACGTCGGCAGCGTGGCCGCCGCCGAGGCGACCCGGGAGAACCTCGCCGAACTGATGGTCGGTCGCGAGGTCATCCTCGAAGCGGACAAAGAGGAGCGCACGCCCGGCGACGTCGTCCTCTCCGTCGAGGACCTCACCGTCACCGACGAGACGGGACACGAGCGCGTCTCGGACGTGAGCTTCGACGTTCGCGAGGGCGAAGTGTTCGGCATCGCGGGCGTGGACGGCAACGGCCAGACCGAACTGGTCGAGGCCATCACCGGGATGCAGTCGCCGGACGGGGGGCGCGTCGTCTTCGACGGGGAGGACGTTACCGCCCGCTCGCGCCGCGAGCACATCGAGCGCGGGATGGCGTACATCCCCGAGGACCGCCAGGACGAGGGGCTGGTCATGGAGTTCGACCTCGTCGAGAACAGCCTGCTCGGCAACCAGCACACCGAGCCGTACGCCGAAAACGACCGAATCGACTGGGAGACGACCCGCGACCACGTCGACGACCTCGTCGAGGAGTACGACGTACGTCCGCGGAACGTGGACGCCGAGGCGCACTCGCTGTCCGGCGGGAACCAGCAGAAGTTCGTCGTCGGCCGGGAGTTCCGCCGCGACCCCTCGCTGGTCGTCGCCTCCCATCCGACTCGCGGCGTGGACATCGGTAGCATCGAGTTCATCCACGACCGCCTGCTGGAACTCCGCCAGCAGGGCAAGGCCGTCCTCCTCGTCTCGTCGAAGCTCGACGAGGTCCGGACGCTCTCGGACCGTCTGGGCGTCCTCCACGGTGGGGAGGTCGCCGACGTGGTCGACCCCGAGTCGGTCACGGAGGAGCAACTGGGGATGCTGATGGCCGGCGAGGAACCCGCGTCGGTCCCCCGGATGGCCGCGCGCGCGGCCGACGGCGGTACGCCCGCCGGAGGTGAGCGCCGATGAGCGACGGATTGCGGGCGAGGGCGACGGCCGGACTGGAACGCCTGGTCGGCGCGTCGGTCCTGGAGCGACTCGCACTGAGCGTGACGGCGCTGTTCGCGTCGCTGCTGGTCGGCGCACTCCTGCTCCTGGCGTCCGGGTACGACCCGGTGTTCGTGTACTACTACCTGTTCTACGGCGCGGTCGGCACCCCGTTCAACGTCGCGCTCACGCTACAGCAGATGACGCTGCTGTTGCTCACCGGCCTGGCCGTCGCGGTGTCGTTCCGGGCCGGCCTCTTCAACATCGGTACGCAGGGCCAGCTCGTGCTCGGCGCGCTGGCGACCGCACTGACCGTGCTCGCCGTCGCGCCGCTGGTCCCGGGGGGTCTCGTCGGCGGTCTCGTTCTGATCCCGCTCGGCCTGCTCGTCGGTGCGGTCGTCGGCGGTGCGTACGGGGCGATTCCCGGCGCGCTGAAGGCGTACGCCGACGCCAACGAGGTCATCACCACCATCATGCTCAACTTCATCGCCACCGGGATAGCGTTCTACCTGGTCAACAACTACTTCCGGGTGAGTTCGACGGTCGCCACCGAGAACGTGCCCGGGTACGCGAAGCTGCAGCCGATTCTGTTCCACCCGAGTTCGAGCTTCTCGTTGCTCGTGTTCGTCGCGGTGCTCGCGCTCGCGTTCGGCGTCTACTACATGTTCAAGAACACATCCTTCGGCTACGAACTGCGGACCAGCGGGCTCCAGCCGGCGGCGGCGTCCTACGCCGGCGTCGACGCCGAGCGGATGACGGTGGCGAGCATGACGCTCTCGGGTGCCATCGGCGGACTGGCCGGTGCCGTCTACGTGCTGATGGTCGAGGGGCGGTACATCGCTCCGCCGTCACTCGGCTTCGACGGCATCACCGTCTCCATCCTCGCCGGTAACAATCCGCTCGGAGTCGTCCCGGCGGCGCTGCTGTTCGGCGTGCTGAAGAGCGGGGGGCTCACGGTCGGCTTCCAGACGGACGTCCCGCCGGAGCTCATCGGCGTGCTCCGGGGTCTCATCATCCTGTTCGTCGCCATGCCGGAGTTCTTCCGCATGCTCGGCGGCTGGGCGGGCGTCGCGGACCGCGACCCCGTCGCCACCGACGGCGGCGAACCGGACGACGTCGAGGCCGACTCGGGGGGTGGTGACGATGCGTAGAAAACACGTCCTGCTCGCCGCGTTCGCCGTGCTGGCCGTCGCCGGCGCGCTCGTCGTCGAGGCGTTCTTCCCGGCGAGTCCGACCGCGGCCGTCATCGGCGTCCTCGACGTCGGCTACTTCCAGGCGTCGCTCCGGGTCACCGTCCCGATAGCCTTCGCAGCGCTGGGGGGTATCTTCGCCGAGCGCAGCGGCGTCATCAACATCGGTCTGGAGGGGCTGCTCATCATCTCCGCGTTCACCGGCGTCGCCGTCAGCGGCTGGTCGTCCTCGCTCGCCTCGCCGGCGACGGCCGCCTGGCTCGGCTTCCTGGCGGCGGTCGCCGCGAGCACGCTGCTCGCGCTCCTGTTCGCGGTCGTCACCATCGACCTGAAAGCCGACCAGGTCATCGCGGGGCTGGCGGTGTGGCTCATCGCGCTCGGGTTCGCGCCGTTCGCCACCCGGGTCCTCTGGGGGAGCACCACCAGCAGCACGGTGCCGACGCTGTCGAACTGGGTCGTCCCCGGACTCGCCGAGATTCCGGTGGTCGGTCCAGTGTTCTTCAACGCCAACCCGACGGTGTACATGCTCCTGGTGGCCGTCCCGCTCTCGTGGTACGTCCTCCGGAACACACCGTTCGGCCGGTGGGTCCGCGCCAGCGGCGAGAACCCGCGGGCGCTCGACACCGCCGGCGTGGACGTGCGCAAGGTGCGCTACGCGAGCGTCCTGCTGTCGGGCGTCCTCGCCGGCATCGGCGGCGCCGGACTGTCGCTGTCGCTCGGCCAGTTCATCGGTAGCGGCGCGACGATGGTCGACGGACGCGGGTGGATCGGCATCACCGCGTACCTGTTCGGGAACTACAACCCGGTGGGCGCGTTCGGCGCGTCGCTGCTCTTTGCGGCGCTCTCGGCGCTGGAGATACGGCTCCAGACGCTCGGGTTCTCCATCTCCCAGACCCTGATTCGCCTCGTGCCGTACGTCATCGTCATCGTCGTCCTCGCGCTGGTCGGCCGCACCCGCACTCCGGACGCGGCCGGCGACCACTACGAGTCCGGCGAGGAGTAATCGAGGTAGCGACCGAGCGTCGACGTCACCGCTTCTTCGTCTTCGATGTCCGCCCGGTCGAACTCCTGCCGTCCAAGGTACCACTCCGACCGGTGCAGGACGAGTGCCTCGTCGGTGAGTTCGGCCCCGTCGAACGACTCCCAGTCGAGTTTCCGCCCCTGCAGGACGACCCCTTCGTCGCCGAATTCGACGTCGCGCTCGCCGCTCAGCGCGGGAAGGATAGCGGACAGCGATCCGGAGAGGGTGACGAACACCGTCGTCGAGTCCGGCGATGAGTCGGTCCAGAGGTGGACAGCGACGAAGACGAGCATCGTGACGGACAGCGGCACCAGCGAGACGCCGACCAGGAGTCGGCGACGCCGCGGAGACGGGCGCGCGGAGAACTCGACGAGCGTCGTCACCGCCTCGCGCTCGCGGCGACGCAGGCACTCGTGGGCGACGAGGCTCGTCAGAAACCCCGGCAGGACGGCGGCCACACCGGCCGCGGCGGGGTGGAGGACGAACGCCACCGGGTCGAGTCCGGACGGTCGCGTGACGAGCGGCCAGACGTACGCCACCGGAACGACGACGAGCACGGCACCGGCCCGGAGGCGACCAAGGCTCGCGGCGAGGTCCGACGCCGCGTCCGCGACGACGTACCCGACCGCCGCACCGACGAGACAGCCCGTCGCGAACAGCGGCCAGCGCGGCCCCTCGACCGCGAGCGGGACGAGCGGCCCGACCAGGAGAGCCGTGTACCCGACTACCAGTGCGTCGAGGTGACGCTCGCTCGACATGGACGGAGATGTAACCAGACGGACGAAAAGGGTTGCGGACTGCGACCCCGTCTGGCCGACCGTTTCCGTGTGACAGCGGGGGAGACGGGCGACGGAGTACGGACGACTAGTCGGTGCGGGGGATGGCGTACGCGCCGGCGACGAAGAAGGCCACCGCGAGCACCGCGAGCACGAGCAGGTCCGCGCCCGCTCCCGTGCCGGCGTACGTCACGTCTCGGACGCCGCGCGCGAAGTAGGTCAGCGGCGAGAGGTTCACCGCGGGCCGGAACCACGCCGGCAGCATCGACGGCGGGACGAACGTCTCCGAGAGGAAGAGCAGCGGGAGCGCGACGCCGTTGCTCGCGGCGACGACGCCGTCCTGCGAGTCGGCGAGACTGCCGAGCAGCGCGCCGAAGCCGCAGAACAGCGCCACGGCCACCGCGACGAAGACGGCGACCGTCGGGAGCGCGGCGAGGGCGACGTCCGCGGGGGTGAGCACCGCGACCAGTCCGAGGATGATGAGTCCCGCCAGACCGATGATGACCACGTTGACGAGCGCGTGCGCCAGCAGCCACTCCGCGCGGCTCAGCGGCGTCGTCGCCAGCTTCTCGAATCGGTTGGACTCGCGGTGACGGGCGACGGTGTGGCCGACGCGCGACAGCGGCGTGAACAACACGACGACGGCGAGGTAGCCCGGGACGTAGTAGCCCGCCGGCTTCGAGAAGAGGCCGCCGCCCCCGCCGCCCGTCCGGACGAGCACGCCGAAGATGAGGATGAGGATGACGGGGAAGAAGAACGTGAAGAAGACGGCCGTCCGGCGGCGGACGAACGACCGCCACGCCGCGCCGCCCTCGGCGACGACGCGCCCGACGGTCGTCATCGGTCGCCTCCCGCCGGAACCGGTCGGCCGGCCGTCGGCGTCGCGTCCGGCCCCAGCAACTCGCCCGTCAGCCGCAGGTAGACGTCTTCGAGGTCCGGTTCGGTCCACGTCAGCGCCTCGTAGGTCACCCCGCGGTCGTTCAGCAGTCCGACCACGTCGCCAATCTCGGCGGGGCCGACGCCGTCGAAGACGAGGCCGGCGTCGGTCGCCTCGACGGTGAACCGGTCGTCGACAGCGGACGGGGCGGCGTCGGTCTCGACGACGAGGCGGCTCCGACCGCCGTGTTCGGCGACCAGCGCCTCGGGGGAGCCGACGGCCACGAGGTCGCCGTCGGCGAGCAGGCCCACGCGGTCGGCGAGGCGTTCGGCCTCCGCCATGGAGTGGGTGGTCAGGAAGACGGTCGTCCCGCTCTCGGCCAGTTCGTCGACGAGCGACCAGAGCGAGCGTCGCCCGGCCGGGTCGATGCCGGTCGTCGGTTCGTCGAGAAAGAGCACGTCGGGGTCGTTGACGAGCGTCGCGCCGACGCAGACCCGGCGCTGCTGGCCGCCGGAGAGCTTCTCGTACCACGTGCCGGCGGTGTCGGCGAGGCCGACCTCCCCCAGCACGGCGTCCACGTCGCGGGCGTCGTCGTACAGTCCGGCGTAGTAGGAGAGCAGTTCGCGCGCCGTCAGCCTGCCCGGCGGGTCGAACGACTGCGGGAGCAGGCCGACCCGCGAGCGGTCCGCCTCGGCGGGCGCGTCGCCGTGAATCCGGACGCGGCCGTCGTCGGGCGTCGTCGTCCCCGTGAGCGCCCGGACAAGCGTGGTCTTTCCCGCGCCGTTCGGCCCGATGAGCGAGAACACCTCGCCCGTGCCGACCGAGAGGGAGACGCTGTCGAGCGCCGTGACGTCGCCGTAGGACTTGCGGACCTCCTCGGCGACGAGTGCGTCTGCCATACCGGACGATTGCCGTCGTCGGCAGGTAAGGGGTTCGATTCGGCGAGGGGCCGGTCGAGAACGCCCGGCGGTCGGACCGCCGACGGCTCCCTCGCCGGTCGGACGGACGGTGCGCCGCGACGGGTCTCCAGCGGGGCTCCGCTCGTCGCTCCCCGTCGGCGGAGGGGAACGGTTGGACATCTAATAGAAATCCGGTTCGCCGAACGCCTTTCACGGCGGCCATCCACGACGAGCACGTGACCGACGAATCCCGCGCCGACGACGCCACGGACGACTCGCTGTCGGAGGACGACGCTCGACGCGCGGTCGAGGCGGTACTCCCCGAGGTGACGGTTCGCGCCGTCGAACCGGCCGACCACGGCAAGAACTCGGTCCGGTTCGTCACCGTCGCGGAGCAGGGAGGGGAGACGCGAACGGTCGTGCTGAAGGTCGGCACGCGGTTCGGCGACGACGGCTTCCGCGCGGAGCCACACCTGCTCTCGCTGGTCGCCGAGCGGACGGAGATTCCAGTCCCGGCCGTGCTCGGCAGCGACCCAGGCGAGACGGTCGGCGACCCCTTCTTCGTCACCGAGGCCGTCGACGGCCGCAACGTCGAGGCGTCGCCCGCCCGCCTCGCGCCGGGCGCGTTCGAGCGGGTCTGCTTCGAGGCCGGTCGGAACCTCGGCGACCTCCACGGAGCGGTAGCGGTCGAGGAGTTCGGGGCGCTCCGGTCCGGCGACGGCGGACTGGCGGTCGCCCGCGCGTTCGAGGACTGGCCGTCGATGTTCGGCGAGTGGGCGACGATGCAGGTCGAGCGACTCGAAGACGGCCGGTTCGCCGACCTGGTTCCGGCGCTGACGTCGTACTTCGAGGACGCCGCCGACCACCTCGCCGCGTCACCGCACTCCTTCGAACCGGTCGTCACGCACAACGACTACCGGCTCGGGAACCTCCTGCTGGACCCCGCAGCGACCGAGGGCGAGGAGTGGGACGCCGACCGACGGGATGTGACGATGGACGCGAACGGGGACGGAGACGCGACGGTGGGCGAGAGCAGGGACGCGACAGTGGGCGAGAGCGGGGACGTGACCGCCGCCGTCCTCGACTGGGAGTCGCCGGTGGCGACCACCGCCCGGTACGAACTCGCGGTCACCGAGGCCCTCCTCGTCGACTGGCCCGAACTGGACGGCGACGAGCGGGCGAGATGTCGCGGACGGCTGTACGCCGGCTACGAGACGACGAACGCGCTCGCCAGCGACGAGGGGTTCGAGGAGCGACGCCGGACGTACCGCGTACTCGCCCGAGTGCGGTTGATGCGGAACCTTCGCGAGGAGATGGCCGGTCGGCCCGAGAGAGCGGTGGACGCACGCGCCGACGAGCACCGGTCCTTCCTGGACGGCGTCGGCGTGACGTAGTCGGCGTCGGTAGTCCCGCTGGCGTCACCGCACCGTCGGCCGCCAGTACAGGAGGGCGATGGTGACGACGAACACGGCGGTCGAGATGTCGTAGGACCCGGACGCGACGGTCGCCGCCAGTCCCGACCCCGCGCCGGCGACGCCGGTCATCAGGGTGGCGACGACCGGCCACGCACAGCTCACGCAGGAGAACAGTCCGAGGACGCCCGAGAGGGCCGAACTCGCGGCGTCCAGCACGGTCGCGTAGACGAGATACGCCAGCCCGAGGTAGCCGACGACCTTGAACGGGAGCAGCGAGAGGCGGAGCCACTCGCCGTGGTACAGCAGCGCCGGCCCCCAGCCCGGGGGCAGCCACGCGACGCTCGCACCGCCGGCCGGTATCCCGGCCATGTCCATGCCGGGGCCGTACAGCCCGCCGAAGTACCCGACGACGAGGAAGTAGGCGACGCCGACCGCCGCCGCGAGGTAGCGCTGGCGGTCGGTCTCGGCGACCGGCTTCGTCTTCAGGGCGGCGTAACCGGCGACGTTCATCCAGACGAACGGGTAGAGCAGGTAGCGTATCTCGCCCCCGGTGCGGTTCGACATTACCAGGTAGAGCGCGAGTAGCAGGAACTCGGCGTTCAACACCGCTACTCCCACCGCAAGCGACGTGCCGTTCGGTCTGAAGCGAGCTATCTTCGTGCTCATGGTCAGAGTGCGATGGCGTCGACGACGACGGCGAGCAGGACCGCACCGAGATAGGCGTTGGAGGCGTGGAACGAGCGGAACGCCGCCGCCCGGTCGCGTTCACGGTGGAGGCGGACGACCGTCCAGAGGAAGACCGCGCCGAACGCGACGCTCGTCGCCGCGTACAGCCAGCCGAGGTTCGTCACGGCGACGAGCACGCTCGACGCCAGCAGCGTCGCACCCAGGTACAGCAGGACGTGCTTCCGGGTTTCGGCCTCGCCCCGCACGACGGGCATCATCGGGAAGCCCCCGCGGGCGTAGTCGTCCTTGTACGCCAGCGCGAGGTTGTAGAAGTGGGCGGGCGTCCAGAGGAAGATGACGCCGGCGAGCACCAGTGCCGGCAGTCCCACGCCGTCCGTGACCGCGGCCCAGCCGATGAGTGCGGGCAGCGACCCGGCGAACCCGCCGATGACCGTGTTCTGGACCGTGTTCGGCTTCAACAGCAGCGTGTAGACCACGCTGTAGAAGACGATGGCGGTCAGTCCGAGCGCGGCGACGAGCAGGTTCACCGAGAGGAAGACCGTGAGCGAGAGCGCGGCCAGCAGCAGACCGAACGCCACCGCGTTCCGAATCGGAATCTGGTCGGTGGCGGCGGGGCGGTCGGCGGTCCGGTTCATCTTCTTGTCCTTGTCGCGTTCGAGGACGTGGTTGAACGTCCCGCTCGCCCCGATGGAGAGGACGCCGCCGGTCAGCGTGGCGACGACAGTCCCGACGCGCAGGTTCGGCCCCGCCGCCAGCGCCATACCGGCGGAGGCGACGAGACAGAGCAGCCACATCAGCCGCGGTTTCATCAGACGGAAGTAGGCGAAGCCGGTCCGTTTCGCGCGTTCGGCGAGGCCATCGGGCGCGGAGCGGACGGGCGGCGAATCGGTCGGCCCGTCCGGGTCGACGACGCCCATCTCGACCGGACCGTCCTTGGTCTCCGGTTCGAGCGTCCACGCGAGCGCGAGCACGACGCCGACGAAGATGGCCATCCCCGCGGCGAGGTGGACGCCGGCGAACCACGCGGGCGTCGTCGTCGTCGCCGCGAGCGCGCCGAGGACGACCTGCGCCGGGTAGAGGACCGCGGCGAACGCGAGCGCCTCGCGCACGCGACGCCGGACGTCGCGCCGCAACGAGAGAACCGCGGTCCCGGTGAGCAACAGTCCCACCGCGAGCGCGACGACGCGGTGACCCCACGCAACCGCCAGTTGCGGGTCGTCCAAGGGGACGACCCACTTTCCGTTGCACGCCGGCCACGTCGGACACGCGGTCGCGGCGTTCGTCAGCGCCGTAGTCGCACCGACGACCACCAGCAGGTAGACGCCGACCGCTGTCGCCGCGAGCGCGCGCTCGAAACCGGTCGATGAACTGTCGGATGACACCGTTATCGGTACTTTCGACCCGCGGCACTTAGACCAACCGCTTCCGGGCGAGCGTCGGTCCGAAAAGGAAGTCGAGAGGAAGCGACCGCGTCAGGCAGACGCCGTCGAGTTGTTCGAACTACTGTTGCCGCCGGCGCTACCGCCGCCGTTCTCCTTCAGGAACTGCTGGTACTCCTGCTGTGAGACGACCTTGATCTCGCTCAGCATCGCGGAGTGGCCGGAGCCGCAGTACTCCGCACAGTAGACCTGGTAGGTCCCCTCCTCGTTTATCTTCGTCTTGATGGTGTTGTGCTGATTTGGAAGGGCGTCCTGTTTCAGCCCGAGTTCGGGGACGTGGAACGCGTGTATCCAGTCGGTCGACGTGACGTTGAAGTATATGTTCGTGTTCGCCGGCACGACGACGTTCGTGGTGCGGTTCGTGATGTTCTGGTCGGAGTAGGTGTACTTCCAGTTGTAGCGCTGGCCGATGACCTCGATTTCGACGGCGTCGTCGGACATGCTCTCCACGTCCTGCTGCGTCGTCGTGACGTACGGGTCTGCCATCACGCCGTACGACGCGTAGCCGACGAACAGCAGGACGATGGCCGTGGCCACGGTCCAGGTAATCTCGAGCCGCCGGTTCTCCTTCGTCGGGAGCGGATCCTCGTTGTTCCGGTACTTCCACACCGTGTAGATGAGGATACCCTCGACGAGCACCGTGATGGGGATCGCCGCGTACAGAAGCTGGGTGTTCAGCGTCCGAATCAGGTCCTCGGTCGCCGAGTCGTACCCCTGCGCGAGCGCGGGGTCGACGGCGAGCGCGAGCAGCGCTGCACCCAGTAGCGCGACGAACGCTGGCCGCTTGGAATCCATGCTACCTAGCCGTTAGGAAGTAGCCCATAAATATGTGCTGTCTTGTCCCGCGACCCCCGTCTCGGAAGTCGAAAACGGCGTCGAGCGGACCGCTATCGGAGAGGTGGGCGAGCGCGAGGCTGGTCGACGGCGAGAGCGCGAGAAAGGAGACGGCGAATCAGGCGTGCAGTTCCGCGCCGGCGTACAGCACGACGACGAGGAATATCCAGACGGCGTCCACGAAGTGCCAGTACATCGAGACGGTCGTCACGGAGACGTGCCGATCGGCGGAGTACTGCCCGTACAGCGCACGGATGAAGACGATTCCGATGAGCACCGCGCCGAGACTGACGTGCAGACCGTGCAGGCCGGTCAGCCCGAAGAAGGCGCTGTTGTACACGCCGCCGGTGAACGTGAAGCCGTGGTGGACGATGAACTCGTAGTACTCGAGCACCTGCCCGCCGATGAATATCAGGCCGAGCAGGAGCGTCGCTGCGATCCCGGCGATGAAGCGCTGGTGGTTGTCCTTCCGGAGTTCGACGTGCGCCCAGTGGAGCGTCCCACTGCTGATGACCAGGATGATGGTGTTGATGAGCACGAGCGACCCCAGCATCTCCGAGATACCGCCCATCGGCAGCAGTTCGGGCAGTTCGTCGCCCACCGGGGGCCACGTGTTCGTCCGGATGAAGAAGTAGTAGACGAACCCTGCACCGAACGTCGCTATCTCGGACCCGAGGAACGTGACCATCCCCCAGCGGAGCGCGTTCGCGCTACTCTCGTTGGGGTCGCGCGACCAGAAGTGTTTGACGAAGGCGTGGTACACCCAGCCGTACAGCCCGACGAGGAAGACGAGGGCGCTGGCGATGAACACCGAGGGCCCGATCATCGGTCCGACGAGCGGCTGGTCGCCCTGGGCGAGCACGTACAGCGCGGCACCGACGTAGAATCCGGCTGCGCCGAACGCGGTGATGAACGGCCACCACGACGCCTCGCCGAAACCCCTCGGCCAGTCTTCGACGGCCGGCAGGTGATGGCCGTGCTCCTCGTTCGAGTCGTCCGCTACTGTCATACCCGGACGTTACTGTCCGACCACTAAAAATGCACCCAAAAGCCTCCGGGGCCACCCCCGGGGACATCCGTCGGCGCGCCGACCCTGTGGACGGCGTCCGTCGTGGGCGAGCGGGCGCTCAGTGCCCGTTCGCCGTCCCGGCGGGAGTTTGATAATCGTGGGACACTTACGGCACATCATGGCCGACTGGCTGGTCCTCGGCCTCTTGCTGTCCGTCGCGACGGCGGTCGTCATCGCCGGCATCTTCCTCGTCGGCGCTCGCCTGTTTCCGACCCCGGAGGCGAGCAAGGCGTCCTACGTCCTTGGCGAGAGCAAGCGGCGCGTCGAGATTCGCCAGTACCTCCGGAGCATCGGCGAGGAGTTCGCAGAGGACCACTTCGTCGAGGGGCAACACGTCGCCTTCTACCTGCCCGAGCGCGACGTGGCGATAACCTTCGACGCGAGGGCGTTCTTCCGCATCGAGAAGTCGCCGACGTACGGCGTCCTCGTCGAACACGAGATGCCGGGCATCCACCTCGGCGACCGCCTCCCGTTCGAGACGCCGGAGCTCGACGACGGCGAGGACGTCGACACGACCCAGGCCGCGTTCGCCATCCTCGGACTGTCGACGGGCGCGACCCTCTCGGACGTGAAATCGGCGTACCGCGACCGGGTCAAGGACGTCCATCCGGACCACGGCGGGAGCCGGGAGGAGTTCCAGCGGGTCCGCGAGGCCTACACCACGGCGAAAAAGCACGCGAACTAGTTCAGCTCACGTCGGCGACCTCGTAGGCGACGCCGGCCTCGCGGAGCGCGTCGGTCACCCGACCGACGCTGTCGGCGGTGGCGACGACGACCGCGTCCAGTCCGCGCGTCGCGGCGTCGGCGGCCACCTCGCCGGTCGCGAACGTGGTGTCCGGTTCGACGTTCGCCGAGCGGAGCGCGACGACCGCCTCGACGCCCGTGGCGGCGAGCACCGCTGCGTCCCGTGCGGCGTCACCGAGGGCGTCCACGTCGACGGCGCGACTCCCGCCGGAGCGGACGGGCGGTACCTGGTAGACGGTCACCGAACCGGGGTCGAGGTCGATGATGCCCTCGAAGCCGGTGACGCCGACGTCCTCGCCTTCGTCCGCGTCGGTCGTAGCGACCCCGGTCGCGGGGCCGTCGCCCTCGGGCGAGGCGTGCAACAGTCCGTCCCGGACGGTGAGGATTACCTCCTCGCCCTCCTCGACGTCGGCGGTCGCTATCGCGGCGTCCTCGCCGACGCTTCCGAGGATGTCCTCGGTGATGCGGTCGGCGAACCGCCGGACGTCGGTCGCCTCCCGGAGCAGCCAGTCGACGCCCTCCTTGGTGACGCTGTAGCGCGAACGACCCTCTTTCTCGACGAGGCCGTCGTCGACGAGCCCACGGATGTACTCGCTGACGGCCTGGCTCGTGACGCCGACGGCGTCCGCTATCTCGCCCTGGCTCACCGCCGGCTGGCGGTCGGCTATCTCGGCGAGGATGCGAAAGCGGGTCGCGGCGCGTTTGTCCTCCAGCACGTCGGCCATGTGGGGACCGTCGGCGGGCGGTGTAAAAATTCCAGCGGTGCGCGTCTTCGAGCGCGACGTCGCGACGGTTACGCGTCGGCGGTCCGCGGCGGACGGTGAGGGGGCCACCATTGCCAAGTGCGAGTGCGAACAAGTCCGCCCCATGGCCGAAGACGACCGCGATCGAGAACGGGAGATGCAGAGCGAGCGCGAACAGGAGGTCGAGGAGGAACTCGAACGGGTCGACGAGGAGATGGACTCCGCGGAACTCGAACAGTCCGACGCCGCGGGGCTGCCCGAGGACGAGGAGTCGACCGAGCGCGTCGACGAGCGCCACGTCGACGAGGACACCGACAGCGCGTAAGCGACGGTCTGATTCTCCCGCGGTGCCGTCCGGTCGTGCATCTCGCGTGCACGCCCGTGGAATCGTTATCCACGCTGGAGACCTATCGGAGGTATGCAGCGCTGTTCACGACGCTCGTTTCTGGCGGCGTCGGCCGTCGGAGGGATGGCGGCGACGGCCGGCTGTCTCGGCGGCAGCGTCCGCGGGGGGCAGGACGGCGACGGCACGACGACGACCGAGACGACCACCGGGTCGCCCTCGGAGTCCGCGACCGCGTCCGACGGGGAACCGCCGCTCGCCGACGCCGCGCTGACGGTCCAGTACCCGTTCGAACGACTCCGGTCCGGGGTCGTCTCCGGCGGCCCGCCGAAGGACGGCATCCCGTCCATCGACGAACCGACGTTCACGGACGCGAGCGCCGCGAACGACCGACTCGACGACGGCGACGTCGTGTTCGGGGTCGTCCGCGGGAGCGACGCGAAAGCCTACCCGCAGAACGTGCTCGTCTGGCACGAGATCTGCAACGACACGCTGGACGGCACGCCGGTCAGCGTCACCTACTGCCCGTTGACGGGGACGGCGATGGGGTTCGACCGCGGCGCGACGACGTTCGGCGTCTCCGGCGACCTGCTCAACGACAACCTCGTGATGTACGACCGGGCGACCGACAGTCGGTGGCCCCAGATGCTCGCCACCGCCATAGAGGGGCAGTTCGCCGAACGCTCGCTCCGCGAGTTCCGCCTCGTCTGGACGACGTGGGGTCGCTGGCGCGACGCCCACCCCGACACCCGGGTGCTCTCGGAGGAGACCGGGTACGTCCGCGACTACGACGACGACCCCTACGGCTCGTACAATCCGAGAGACGGCTACTACGCCGGCGGCGACCCGCTGTTCCCGCCGCTCCGAACTGACGACCGCCTGGACGGCAAGGCGGTCGTCGTCGGGACGCGGTCGTCCGAGGGGGCCGCCGCGTTCCCGAAGGACGCGCTCCGGACGGAGAAGCTCCTCGACGGCGAACTCGCGGGCACGCCGCTGCTCGCGGCCTACGACCCCGACCTCGACACCGCGTACGTCTATCGCAACCCGGACGAGCGGTCGTTCGCGTTCCGCGACGGCGACGTCGTCGGTCCGGACGGAACTCCCAGCGCACCCGCCGACTTGCCGCTGGAGCGCCAGTACGCCTACGACGGGATGTGGTTCGCGTGGGCCGGCCTCTACCCGGAGACGTCCGTCCATGAGTGAGACGGACGGCGAGCCGACCGCCGAGGGCGCACGCCTGGGGTCGGTCGGGAGGACGGTCTCGCGGACGGCGTTCGCGGTCCGGGCCGTGCTCGCCCGGACCGACGCCCGCCTCGTACTTCTCGGGGTGACCCTGGGCTACCTGCTGGCCTACCTCTACGCCCTCGGCCACCTGACGCCGGGCGGAGACGGAGTCGAACTGCTCGTCGTGAGCGACCCCCTCTCCCGGATGGTCGAGCCGACCGGGACGCTCACCTGGGAACCCGTCGCCCGGCTCGGACTCCCGTTCGCCACGCTGCTCGTCTCGCCGCTGGACCTCCTGGTCGGCCTGGGTCTCGCGGTGCTGGTGGGGGCGAACCTCGCCGTCACCTACCTCGCCTGGCGACAGCCGAAAGCGTGCGGGCTGACGCGCTCCTCGTCCGGCGTGCTCGCCGCCGTCCCCGCCCTGCTGTCGGGTGCCGCGTGCTGCGGTCCCGTCGTGCTCGTCGTACTCGGCGTCCAGGCCTCCGGCGTCCTGCTGACGGCTTTCTCCGCCCTGGTCCCGCTCGCCGCGGTCCTCCTCGTCGCCAGCCTGTTGTGGGTCGGCCGGCAGGTCGACCCCGGCGCGGTGTAGCGGTGGTCCGACTTCGAGCACGTCGCCGGGTTCGACCGTCAGCGCGGGCGATTCAGTCCTCCGCGTCGAGGCGCGACCGGAAGTAGGCGCCGACGCCGGCCAGACCGCCGAGCGCGGACAGCACGCCGAATCCCGTCTGGCCGTCCGTGGCGGTCGTTCCGGTTCCGGAACTCGTCGAACCGGCCGCGGTCGTCGTCTGTAGTCCGTCGGTCGTCGTGGACTGCGCCGCCCCGGTCTTCGCGTTCGTGGTCGTCGCGGTCGGTTTCGACGCGGACGACGTCGAATCGGTCGCGGTCGCCGTCTCGGAGGTGGTCGCCGGCGGTTCCGTCGTGGTCCGGGAGCCGGTTGTCGTCCGGGAACCGATCGTAGTCCCCTCGGAGGTGGTCGTGGTTCCCTCGGAGGTGGTGGTCGAGGTTTCGGACGTGGTCGTGGTCGTCCCGCCGCCCCCTCCGCCGGAGCCGAGGACGTGGAAGTCGGCGTGCTCGGTGTACTCGTAGTCTATCGCCGACCCCTCCGGATACGTCGCCGCGAAGACGTTCTCGCCGACGACGACGGGGGTCGCGGCGGCGGGACCGTAGTCCTCGAACTCCCAGCTCCCGAAGACGTGCCGCCAGGTGCGCTCGCCGGAGGCCGCGTCGATGGCGACTACGGCCGCGTCGCCGGCGTCGGACTCGGGGTCCGTCCGCCCGCCGACGTAGACCGTCCCGCCCGCCATCGTCGGGCTGCTGGTGAGCTGCACGTCGGGTTCGTACGTCCACGCCGTCTCGCCCGTCGCGGCGTCGAGCGCGTGTACC
Organism: Halomicrococcus pelagicus; assembly: GCF_050954125.1. Classification (NCBI taxonomy): domain Archaea; kingdom Methanobacteriati; phylum Methanobacteriota; class Halobacteria; order Halobacteriales; family Haladaptataceae; genus Halomicrococcus; species Halomicrococcus pelagicus. Next base: position 180,588 of record NZ_JBPBWC010000005.1, read on the forward strand.
GTGTCGTCGAACGTGCAGACGACCCGCCCCCCGGCGACCGCGAGCCGGTCGAACCGCCAGTAGCTCCCGGAGCCGGGCGAGTAGGACCACCGGAGCGACCCGTCGGCCGCCGACCGCGCCTGGACCTCGGTCGGCAGGTCCTGTCCGGACAGGGTACCGTACGTGGTGCCGTCGACGACCGTCTGCACCACGTCGTCGCTCCACTGGTTACCGATGTCGCCGGAGACGTTCCAGCGGCTGTTCCCGTCGGCGGCGTCCAGCGCGACCCCCGTACCGTAGTACACGGTGCCGTCGGCGTAGCAGGTGCCGCCGCCGACGCCTTCGGTCCGCCAGCGAACCTCGCCCGTCCCGGCGTCGAGCGCGCAGGCGTCGCTACCCGCTTCGCCGTACAGTCGGCCGTCGACGAACACCACATCCTCCAGTCCGAACGAGGCCGGCCGATGCCACCTCGTCTCGCCCGTTCCGGCGTCCAGCGCGAAGAATCCGGACCCGTCGGAGTCCTCGGTCCCGTGGGTGGCGACGTAGACGGCCCCGTCGCCGACCGTGAGGGTCCCCGGACGGGAGATACCCCCCTTCCGCCAGCGCTCCTCGACGGTCGCCGGGTCGTAAGCGGCGACGTACCCCTCGCTGGCCGAGGGGGTGTGCGCCGTCGTGATTCCGAGGTAGAGCGTGCCGTCGGCGACCGCCGGTTCGGCCACGCTGCCGCCAGGGTCCGTCGACCACTCGGTCCCGACGTCAGGCCCCGGACCGGCCGCGTCCGTCGCCCCGGTCCGGCCCGCGTTCCCGCGGTGCGTCGTCCAGCCGCTCGCCGAAGGACTTCCCGCGTCGTTCGTCGTCCGGGAAGCGACGGGAACGACCGCGACCGTGGTGCCGGCGACCGCCGCCGTCAGGAAATCTCGTCGACGGAGTCGAGTCATACTAAGACCCGGTTGCCGGCGTAAAATAAGAATTTTGTATGGGAAATAAACATCACCGGAGCCGGACATGTGCGAAATCGGCGCTTTCCTCGGTCGAACGGAGGGGCGACGGACTCGGTGTGGCCCCGAGTCGAACGGGACGGACGGGAGGTCCGCCGGCTCGACGCCGGCTACGGCCCGTCGAACGGCGGAAGACCCGGACCCCCGCGCTCGGCGAACTTACGCTTCGTCGAACAGCGTCTCGCCGGCGACCATCTTCTCCTCGACGACGTCCATGTCGAGCGTGATGCCGAGGCCGGGCTTCTCGGGGATCTCGATGTACCCTTCCTGGATGACGTCCTCTTCGACGAGGTCCTCCCACCAGCCGAGCTGGTAGGAGTGGAACTCGACGGCGAGGGAGTTCGGGATGGCGGTGCCGACGTGGGCGCTCGCCATCGTCGCCACGGGCGAGGAGACGTTGTGCATCGCGACGGGCGTGTAGTAGGTGTCGGCCATGTCCGCTATCTTCCGGGTCTCGCGCATGCCGCCGACCTTCGGCAGGTCGGGCGCGATGACGTCGACGGCCTGCTCCTCGATGAGGCGACGGTGGCCGTGCTTGCGGTAGACGTTCTCGCCGGCCGCGATGGGCGTCGTGGTGCTCTGGGTGACCTCGCGCTGCACGTCGTGGTTCTCCGGCGGGACGGGGTCTTCGAGCCACCAGACGTCGTACTCTTCGAGCGCGTGCGCCAAGCGCTTGGCGCTCCCGCCGGAGAACGTCCAGTGACAGTCGAAGGAGACGTCCGCGCGGTCGCCGACGCGCTCCGTGACGGCCTCGACGATGTCGACCTTGTGCTGGATTTCGGGGTTGCGGAGGTGGCGGTTCGCGCGGTCCTTCTCGTGGCCCGAGGGCACGTCGAGGTCGAACTTCAGGGCGTCGTACCCCAGTTCCTCAACGACGCGCTCGGCCTCGTCGGCGTTCGACTCGGGATTCGCCTCGTCGCCGGCGTGGCAGTCGCAGTACACGCGAACCTCGTCGCGGTACTTGCCGCCGAGAAGCTGGTAGGCCGGCACGTCCATGACCTTCCCCGCGAGGTCGTGGAGTGCTATCTCGATGCCGGAGATGGCGGTGACGGTGACGCCCTCGATGGAGCCCTCGCCGGACATCTTCTGGACGAGGTGCTCGAACAGGCGGTCGATGTCCAGCGGGTTCTCGCCGACGAGGAACGGCCGCATGCGCTGGATGAGCTCCGGAACGCCCGCGCCCCAGTAGGCTTCGCCGGTGCCGACGACACCCGCGTCGGTGTATATCCGGACGAGCGTCCACGGGAAGTTGCCGTCTATCATCGTCGTCTGGACGTCCGTTATCTCCAGGTCGCGCGGGCCGCCGCCGCGGTCGCCGGTGAGGCCCATCGTCTCGCTGGACAGATTTCGCATCGTGTACTCCGCGTTGGGGTCGTGCAACTCCGCGTAGTTACGCACCATGCTCCGGGGTACTCTGCCCGTAGTAAAAGTTCGGCCGGTATCGAACGACGGGATTCGGTCGCACGCGCTCACCCCCGTCGCTTCGGGTACGAGCCGCGAAGACGCGTCTCTCGGGGACTGCGAGGCCGGTCCGGGGTTCTCGGAACCCCCAGAGACGTCAGAACAGTGCGAGGGGGACGCCGAACGTGACGACGAGCCCGACGACGAAGACGACGAGGCCGATGCCCACGTCGCGCATCGAGTACTCCTGCTGCGGTGCCGTCACGCGGTCCCTCTCTCCCGGTTGGTGTTCGTGTCCGCTCATGGCTGGTGGTCGTACTGCCCGGTACTTCGGTGTGTCGGTCCCGCGGCATCCACGAACCGCCGACGAGGAGGGTGAAGCGTAGAGCGACCGGTCGACCGGTGCGAACGCTCCACCGGGCGACCGTCCCGACCGTCGCGCGCGTCGGCTCCGACCTCGCGGCTGTCGTGCGACGGCGTTCCGGCTACCGTTCGAGGAGTTCCCGGGCGTCGGACTGCAGGGACTCCTCCAGCCCGCCGTTCTCGACTATCGTGCGAAGCAGGTCGGAACACTCCGCCTGCGCCATCCCGTTCAGCGCCCGTCGCCGGAAGGGGCCGTCCAGCCCGTCCATCTGGACGAGGATGGCGAGTTTCTCGCACTCGCCGGCGTCGACGAGCGCGTCGATGGCGTCTTCGCGTTCGTCGCGACTCGGCGTCTTGTCGACCGCGGTCTGGAAGTCCTGTTTCGGAGCGCTCATCGTTCGACGTAGGGCGTCGTCACGGATAAGCGTTCGACGTCGGTCGGTGCTCACCCGTCTCCGCCGGATTAGTATTGCTGCTATTACACAATTCTGCGCCGACGATGGGCGGAAGAGCGTCGGAGAACGCTGCCGAGGGGACGACGTCGAGCGTCCCCGACCGCCGAGGGACAGCGACGCCGTCCATCGTACTCGTGTCGCTCCGACACGATAGTACTAAGCGGCTGGACCGTGATTGTGAAATATGGACTATACGATGCAGACAGACGTCGACGGTGACTTCGACGCGGCCGTCGAGAAGACGACGAACGCCCTCGAAGACGAGGGATTCGGCGTCCTCTGTGACATCGACGTCCAGGCGACGTTCGCGGAGAAACTCGACGAGGAGTTCCGGCAGTACCGCATCCTCGGTGCCTGTAATCCGGGGCTGGCGTACCAGGGCCTCGATGACGAGATCGAACTGGGCGCACTCCTGCCGTGTAACGTCATCGTCTACGAGACCGACGACGGCGAGGTCGCCGTGAGCGCCGTCGACCCGAAACAACTCGTCGGCATCACCGACAACGCCGACCTCGACCCCATCGCCGAGGACGTGTCCGAACGATTCGAGCGCGTTCTCGACGCGCTGTAATCGCCCGGTCGCCTCCCGTCGGCGTCGGCCGTCACGCGAACGGGAACCACCGTTCACGGGCTTCCGGCGAGTCCTCCCGTCCTTCACCCGTCCTCGTTACGGCCTTCGGTGGCGACGAAATCGCCGCCGACGTTCGACTTCTGTGGTGCCTCCCAGTCTGCCGGGAAAAACGAGTCGTCGAACGCCGCTACCGGGACGCCGAAGACGCCGCCGTCAGCTCTGGATTTCGATCTCCTTTCCGCTGACGGTGGCGCCCGTCATGACCGGCAGCCGGACTTCGAGGATGCCGTTGTTGTACTGGGCGGTTATCTCGTCGTCGTCGACGTCCTTCGGGAAGCGGAACCGACGGTGGTACGTCTTCCGCTGGCCGCGCTGCTCGTCCTCGTGTTCGGCCGCGACGTTGAGGATGCCGGCGTCCCACGAGACGGTAATCTCGTCGGCGTCGAAGCCCGGCATCTCGACGCTGAGGACGAACTCGCCGTCCTCCTCGTACAGCTCGTAGTCGTTACTTCCGGTTTCGAACAGTCGGCTCGGGAAGTCCGTGCTCTGGAACCAGGAGCTGGTGGGACCAGTTGGCAGCGCCATGGCTGACCACTTCGATTCCAGGTAGTAGTATGTTCGTGGTTCGTAAAAAATCTTTCTGTCAAGTTCGCTAGTACAGGCGGTCGGTACGTCGTATTCGACGACCGACCCGTTCGAGATGTGGATTCAATCGTAAAGCTCGTCGGCATCTTCGAGCGGAAGCTCGACGTCCGAGTCGGCCACTTCGGTCACGCGAGCGGACAGTCGAAGCGGTTCGCTGCAGGTCGGACAGGGGACGACCACGTCGATGAACAGCGATTCGTCCCGCTCGTAGAGGTCGAGGACGACGGCGTCCGTCGGGGCGAGGTACTCCGCTTCCAGTTCGTGCTCGTGGCTACGCGCGTACTCGTACGTCATTAGTCGAAGCTAGTCGGCGAGCGCGAATGTGAGTTTCGCCGGTCGTTGTGCTACGGTCTCCGGCCACGCCGGTACTCGACGAACAGTAGCCTCTTTATGAACCCGTTTTTACCCTTCGGCATGGTTCGTCACGACGTCGCCGTCGTCGGCGGCGGATGCGTCGGGTGTTCGGTCGCGGCCCACCTGGTCGAACGGTCCGCCCTCGACGTGTGCGTCCTGGAGAAAGAGCACCACCTGGCGGTCCACCAGAGCGGTCGCAACTCGGGCGTCCTCCATCCGGGGTTCAACTACCCGCCGGGGTCGCTCAAGGCGCGGTTCGCCACGGAAGGGACGAGACGGATGAAGGCGTTCGCCGCGGACCACGACGTACCGCTGGCCGAGACGGGCGTCGTCGTCGTCGCGCGGAACGACGCCGAAGTAGCGCGTCTCGACGACCTGAAGGCGCAGGCCGACGCGAACGGTGTCGAGACGGAGCTGATTGGCGCCGCGGAGCTCTCCGAACGCGAGCCGCACGCCGACGGACGGGCGGCGCTCTACTGTCCGGAAGCCGCGTCCGTCGACTCCCAGAAGTACGTCTACGCGCTCGCAGCCGACGCGGAGGACATGGGCGTCGACTTCTACATGGGATACGAGGTGGAGGGGCTCAATCGCAGCGGAGACGGCTATCTCGTCGAGACGGACAAGGGTCGAATCGAAGCCGACTACGTCGTGAACGCCGCCGGTCTCTACGCGGACGCCATCGCCCACGACGTCGGCGTCGGCGAGGAGTACCAGGTCGTCCCCTTCCGCGGCGAGTACTACGAACTCACGCCCGAGCGCCGCCATCTCTGCGAGTCGATGATTTACCCGACGCCGGACCCTGGTCTTCCGTTCCTGGGCGTCCACTACACGCGCAGAACGGACGACAAGGTGATCGTCGGACCGAACGCGGTGCTCGCGTTCGGGCGCGAGGCCTACCGGAACACCGACTTCGACCTCTCGGAACTGGCCGAGACGCTGCGGTACGAGGGGCTCTGGAAACTGCTCGGCAGTCCGAAGATGGTCCGCGTAGCGTTGGCGGAGCTCCACAAGTCGTACCGGAAGAGGGCCTTCGTCGAAGCAGCCCGGCGACTCGTCCCCGAGGCCCGCGCAGCGGACTTCCGCCGGAGCTACGCCGGCATCCGTGCACAGGTGGTGCGCGACGACGGTCGGCTCGTGAAGGAGCCGGTGTTCGAACGGGGCCCCGACTCGCTGCACGTGCTCAACGCCGTTTCGCCCGGACTCACGTCCTCGCTTCCGTTCGGGGAGTATCTCGCCGACGAGGTGCTCGACGCTCTCGCGGAGTGACGCTACCGGAGTATCGGCCCGTGCCCGACCGAACGGTTCGGCCGCTTCGTCGCTCGCCCACCGGCTCGCGGAACTGGGAGAGTGGGCGACGTGCGCATCCGGCGCGACTCGACGGCCGGACACGACGGCGTCCGAACGGCCCGCGACCGGTCCCGCGTCGCCCGCGGGACGCGCAAGTCTGGCGGCGACGGCGTCGCTACCGATACCCCTGACGGGCCGCGCGGCCGGCGTGGAGGCCGTCACACCTGCGAGGGCACCGCGATCTACGCCTCGATGCCAAGCGAAGACCTGACTGGTCTCCCCGCCGACGAGCAAACCGATGACTGGTGAAGCGCAGAATCCCGAGACCGATACCGGCCCGCTCGACGGAGTTACGGTGCTCGACGCCTCCCGCGTGCTCGTCGGGCCGTTCTGCACCATGCAGTTGGGTGACCTCGGCGCGGACGTACTCAAGGTCGAACGGCCCGGGACCGGAGACCAGACCCGCGAGTGGCATCCGCCGCGGTACGGCGACGCCGAGGAGAGCGCCTACTACATGAGCGTCAACCGCAACAAGCGGTCGATGACGCTCGACCTCGCCTCGCAAGCAGGTCAGGAGGTGTTCCGGGACCTCGCCCGCGACGCGGACGTCCTCGTCGAGAACTTCCGCGTCGGGAAGATGGAAGAGTGGAACCTCGGCTACGAGCGACTCCGAGAGGACAATCCCGAACTCGTGTACTGCGGGCTGTCCGGCTACGGCGAGTGGGGGCCGGACAAGGACCGACCGGCCTACGACGTCATGATGCAGGCCGAGGGCGGGCTCATGAGCATCACCGGCGAAGAGAAGGGCAGTCCCGTTCGCGTCGGCGTCGCCATCGCCGACATCGGTGCCGGCATGTACGCGGCGCAGGCGATTCTCGCGGCGCTCTTCGAGCGCGAACTCGGCGACGGCGTCGGACAGAAAGTCGACGTCAGCCTCCTCGACGGCCAGGCCGCGTGGATGAGCTACATGGCGACGAACTACTTCGCGACCGGCGACCCACCCGGCCGGATGGGGAGCAAACATCCGACCATCGCCCCGTACCAGGCCTACGAAACCGCCGACGGCCACGTCGTCGTCGCGGTGGCGTCGGAACACGTCTGGCCCCGGTTCTGCGAGGCGCTCGACCGCCCCGACCTCGTCGCCGACGACCGATTCGAGACGAATCCACGACGCGTCGAGCACCGCGAGGCCCTCGACGCGGAACTCCGACCGGAGTTCGCCGAACGGACGACCGCGGAACTGCTCTCCGCGTTCGGCGACCACGACGTCCCGGCGAGCGACGTCAAGAATATGGAGGAGGTGTTCGAAAGCGACCAGGTCCGGGCGCGTGGTATGCGTGCCTCCATCGCTCACCCTACCGCCGGGGAAGTGGAGATGCCCGGCTTTCCGATGCATCTCTCGCGAACCCCCGCGAGCGTTCGCCGGTATCCGCCTCGGCTCGGCGAGCACACCGACGAAATCCTCCGGGAACACGGGTACGAACGGCAGGAGGTCGAATCGCTCTACGACTCCGACGTGCTCGGAGAGCGATTCGAGGACGGTTGAGCCGTCGTCCCTCGACTGCAGGGAGCACTCGAAGCGGAGACGGCGGTGAAGCGAGCGGTCACGGCAGCCACGTAGAACAGGTGCGACCGCGTACCTTCGACACCGTCACCGACCCGCCAGATGCGGGATTTGATTCCCGACGATTCGACCGCCGTCGCTCTGCGAACTCGGCGGTCGTATGGAGGGACGCCGTCACCTTCACGTGTGGAACCGCGTTCGATGGGTGTCTCCGACCGGACTACTCGGCCGCGTCAACGACCTCGTAGCTGATGTTCCGTTCCCGGAGTTCGTCCGTGTGCGTCGAAAGCTCGTTCGCGACCGCAAGCAACAGCACGTCCAGCCCCTTCGTGGCGGCTTCCTGTACCGCGAGGGGAGTCCCGAAGCGAACGTCAGGCTCGTGGTCCGTCGACTCGACCACCGCCAGCGCTTCGGTGCCGGACGTCACGAGCAGGTCGTGCGTTTCGGCGCACTCGGACACCGTCGCGCAGTCGACCACCGTACTTCCGCCGTTCTGAACCCGCGGAACCGAGATCACAGTCACTCTCCCAACCTCGTAGTCGAGGACGCCTTCGAAATCGGTGACGCCGACGTCCCGTCCCTTCTCCGCGTCCGTGACTGCAACTGCAGTTGCGTTTGCGGTTTCCCCCGGCGTCGCTCGGAGAACGCCGTCCCGCATCGAGAGCGACACCCTCTGTTCTTCGCCGATCGCCGTCGTCGCGAGTGCGGTTTCGATCTCGACCTGGCCGATGACGTCCTCGGAGACGTGCCGGACGAAATCGCGGAGTTCGTCGGTCTGAGAGATGAGCCAGTCGACGCCTTCCTTGGTGATCTCGTAGCGTCCGCGGCCGTGCTTCCGAACGCACCCGTGCTCGATCAGGTCCCGGAGATAATCGCTCACGGCCTGCGAAGTGATTCCGATCACGTCCGCAATTTCCTGCTGGCTCACTGCCGGCTGCCGTTCCGCTATTTGGACCAGAATCTGGTACCTCGTGGCGTTCCGCTTGCTCCGCAGAACGCCTGCATCGTCGGACGTATCCATTTATTCTGTCGTTGGCGACTGTGAGCACCGGCAACTCAAGTATCTTTGCCTTAGTGTCGATGAGCTTGTCTTCGAAGCCGAAACGAGCGCCGTAGCAAAAATTGACTTGGAGTAAATCAACCAAAATTGTTTTAGGCCCCACGCAAGTTGTCTCCGGTGATGGTACGCACAGTACTTCCTCACGACGCGAAGGCGGGCCCGACCAAACCAGAGGTTCGGGCCGTCCTTCACGGCAAACTCGACCTGGCGCCGACCGACCACTTCGCCGAGGTCGGTCCCTGCACGGGCGCGGTCACTATCGAGGCTGCGCGCCGCGCCGGGCGGGTCACTGCGATAGAACGGAAACCGGAACGGCTGGCGGTCAGTCGGAAAAACCTGGCGGCGAACGACGTCACCGCGGACGTCACGCTCCGGGAGGCGGAGGCGCCGGACGGACTGCCGGAGGACGCCGACGCGCTGTTCATCGGCGGGAGCAGGAACTACGAGTCGGTGCTCGACCACGCGGTCGACACCGGTATCGACCGCGTCGTGATGAACGTCTCCAGGCTCGAAGTCGCCGGTGCGGCGACCGAGGCGTTCCGCGAGCGGAATCTCCTCGACGAAGTCGTCCAGTTTCAGGTGAGCCACGGCTACCAGTTGGCCGGTGCGACCAGCTTCGACTCGGACAATCCGGTGTACATGCTGGTCGGGAGCCCGAACGAAGTTGCCGCGGACGGCGGCGAGCCGACCGACGTGAAGCGAACGTCCGCGAAGCGAGACACCGACGGGAGCGAGCGGTCCGACGGACCGCGAACGTCGTCGGAGCAGAACTCCGACGGGAGCGATGGGTCGCGTGAACCTCGAACGTCGTCGGAGCGCGGTTCCGACGGGAGACGACGATGAGCCTGTACGGAGTCGGCCTCGGTCCAGGCGACGCCGACCTCGTCACCGTCAGGGGCCGACGCATCCTCGAAGAGGCCGACGTCGTTTACTCGCCCGGGCGACTCTCCCGGTCGGTCGCCACCGACCACGTGCCGGAAGACCGCATCGGCGACGTCGACTTCCCCATGACGCGCGACGAGGACGAGCTTCGACGGGCCTGGAGAGAGGCCGCCGACGAGATTGCACCGCAGGCGCGTGACGAAACCGCGGCGTTCGTCACCCTGGGCGACCCGAACGTCTACTCGACGTTCGGCCACCTCCGACGCACGATGTCCGCGTTCCATCCGGACGTCGACGTCGAAATCGTCCCCGGCGTCAGCGCGGTCACCGCGTTCGCGACCGCCCTCGGCGTCGAGATCTCGTCGGGGACGAGCCTCGCGCTCCACGAGGCCGCCCGGGGTGCGGCCCCGACCGGTCCGGACCGGATGATTCTGTTCAAGGTCACGGACGCTCCGACGACGCACGAGAAACTCGTCGAAGCCGGGTACGACGTGCTGTACGGTCGCCGGTTGTTCATGGAGCAGGGCGAGACCGTCGTGACCGAGGACCCGGAGGCAGTCGCCCAGCGGGACTACTACACGCTGGCCTACGCGGAGAAGCGTGACGTCGAGCACGAACCGGCCACTGCGAGGTTCGAAACGACGGACGACGCGACGAGGCGTGAACGCGCGGAAGGCGAGGCTCACGGCGACGAACCCCCGGAGGTGGCGTCGGATGACTGACCCGCAAGACGCCATCGAGGCGGAGGCGGACGCCCGGACCCGACGGCGCGATTCGAGAATCGCCGAACGAACCGCCGGCGAGGTCCGGGAGGGGATTCCGTTCATCGGCGCAGGACCCGGAGACCCGGGCCTGCTGACGGTCACGGGCCGCGAGCTGGTCGAAGCGGCTGACCTCGTCGTTCACGCGGGGTCGCTCGTGAACAGCGAGCTCCTGGAGGAGTACTGCGCGGACGCCGAGCAGGTTTCGAGCGTCGGCAAGGACCTGGAGGAACTGGTTCCGCTGCTGCGGGACGCCCACGAGGAGGGACGCGACGTCGTTCGCCTCCACAGCGGCGACCCCGCGGTGTACGGTGCGGCGCTGGAGCAGATGGACGCGCTGGAACACGAGGGAGTTCCCACCTACCTCGTACCGGGCGTGACCGCGGCGTTCGCGGCGAGCGCCACGCTTCGAACGCAGCTCACCCTGAACGGCGTGGCGAACCACGTCGCCTTCACTCGGCCCCAGGGCAAGACACTCGACCCCGACGACGACCACATCGGCGAGTTCGTCGAGATGGGCGACGTGACGACCTGTATCTATCTCGGGACGCACGCGGTCGGGGAGACGATGGACCGGTTGCTGGCCGCGGGACACGACCCGGACACGCCAGTCACCGCGGTCTACCACGCGTCCTGGCCCGACGAGGACGTCATCGAGGGGACCATCGCCACCATCGGTGAGCAGGTGGAGGCGGCCGGCTACCGCGCCTCCGCGCTCGTTATCATCGGCGACGCGGCGCAGGGAACGGAGTACGAGCGCTCCTACCTGTACGGCGACTGGGCGAACGGGAGTTCGAACGAAAGCGAGGCCGACGACTGACCATGAGTACCGAAACAGACGAGACGGAATCGGGAGAATCGAGCGAATCGGGCGGCCACTGCTCAACGCCGGACTCGGACGGAGAGGTGGCCGAGGAGATAGCTATCGTCAGCTTCGAACGCAAGCTCGACACCGCTCGCGAGATAAAGGACGGTATCGGCGACGAGTACGACCGCGTGGACATCGTCGAGTATCACGGCGACGTGTTCGCGGAGCACTGGGGCGAGTACGACTGCTTCGTCGGGCTGATGGCGTCGGGCATCGCGATGCGGAAGACGGCACCCTTGCTCGACGACAAGTGGGACGACCCCGCCATCGTCGTCGTCGACGAGGAACTCACGTGGGCCATCCCCATCACTGGCGGCCACCACGGGGCCAACCAGGTCGCCCACGACCTCTCGGGGATGGGTGCGGTCCCGGCGATGACCACGGCGAGCGAAGCCGCGGGCAAGCAGGGAGTCGAGAGCAAGGCGAAGGCGCTGGACGCCCACGTCGTCAACGGCGACTCGACGGTCGCGACCAACCTCGCCGTCCTGAACGACGAACTCGGTCCCGTCACTCGACTCGACGGGCCGCGGGCGGTACTCGTCGACGACGACGTGACCGTTCTCCAGCGGAACGGGGACGACGGCGTGGTCCTCGGGACGGGCACCGTCTCGGGCGTGGAGTCGGAGCGGGTACTCGACGCGTGGGACGCCGCACTGGGCGACCTCGGACTCGGCTTCGAGGACGTGGACTTCGTCGCCACCGGCACCAGGAAGGAGGGCGAGGAGGGCATCTACGAGGCCGCACGGGAAGCTGATATCGGCGTGGTCCTCTTCGAAAAGGAGACCCTGGAGGGGTTCGAGGGACCCTCCCCGTCGCGTTCGAAGGAACTCATCGGGTGGCCGGGCATCGCGGAGGCGTCGGCCATCGCAGGTGGTCGCGAACACGAACTGGCGCGGGAGAAAGAGCGGTTCGAGGGCGCGGTGACGGTCGCGGTGGGGCGATAAGATGAGCGACGACCAGACCAGAGGCGACACGGGTACCCTCTACGTCGTCGGTATCGGTCCGGGGCTACCCCACGCGATGACCCAGCGGGCGAAGGACGTCATCGCCAACGCCGACTGCGTCATCGCCTCGAACCTCTACCAGGAGTTCCTCCGGCGCGACGGGACGCTTCCGCCGGAGACCGCGACGGACGGCGGAACGGCCACCGCCTCGGCCGGCGGTCGACCGGAACAGGATATCGTCCGGTCGACGATGGGCCGACAGACCGAACTCGCCCGCGAGGCCTTCGAACGCGTCCGCGACGGGGAGGACGTCGCCCACGTCTCGGGCGGCGATCCGAACGTGTACGGGAAGAGCGACCTCCTGTTCCTCATGGCGGAGGAAGACGGGGCGTACGACGTCCCCATCGAGGTCGTGCCCGGCGTGACCGCGGCGCTCGGCGGCGCGGCGAACCTCGGCGCACCGCTGTCGAACGACTTCTGTACGATATCGCTGTCGGACAAGTGGCGCGGCTGGGACGAGATCGAGGAGAAGTTGCGCGCGGCCGCGATCAGCGGCTTCGTCATCGTCCTCTACAACTGCTGGCGGGACTACCAGCGCGCGATAGACGTCGTCCGCAAAGAGCGCGCCGACGACGTCCCCGTCGCCATCTTCAACGACGCCAGCCGCGGCGATACCGGTCGCAATCAGGACGGCGAGACCCACACCATCACGACGCTGCGGGCGGCCGACGACCACGACGACGAGGTCGGCGGGATGGGCACCTCCATCCTCGTCGGCAATCACGAGACGAACGTCTGGGAGAACGAACGCGGAAAACATCTCGTCACCCCGCGCGGCGGGCGTGACGTCGACGACTTCTAACGATGAGCACGGACGACACCACCGAATCCAAGTGCGGAGCATCGAAGACGGAGACGAGCGAGTCGAACTGCGGCGGATCGGCGGACGCGTCGACCGAAGAGAAGGTCGGCGCGACCGTCGACGACTTCGACGCCGACCCCGGCAGTCTCGTCGCGGTCGGGTTGGGTCCCGGCCACGCGGACGGGATGACCCGACGCGCCCGTGCAGCGCTGCACGAGGCCGAACACATCGTCGGCTACACGACGTACATCGACCTCTTGCCCGACGAAATCACCGACGCTGCCGACGAACTGTACGACACCCCGATGTGCGGCGAGGTCTCCCGCACCGAGGAGGCCGTCGACCGCGCCCTCGCGGGAAATCACGTCGCCATCGTCGGGAGCGGCGACCCGAACGTGTACGCGCTCGGCGGCCTCGCGCTCGAAATCGTGGAGTCGAAGGGCGCGACCGCCAGCGCGCTCGACTTCGAGGTCGTTCCGGGCGTACCCGCGGCCCAGTCCTGCGCGGCGCGGGTCGGCGCGCCGCTCGTGAACGACACGGTCAGCATCTCCCTGTCGGACCACCTGACACCGATGCCGACCATCGAGTCGCGCCTCCACGCCGCCGCCAAGGAGGGGTTCACCATCACCATCTACAACCCGTGGAGTCGCAAGCGCCGGGACAACTTCGAGAAGTGCTGTGAGATTCTGCTGGAACATCGCGACCCCGAGACGCCGGTCGGTATCGTCCACGGCGCCGGTCGCGAGGACGAGCGGGTCGAAATCGTCGAACTCGGCGACCTCGAAGCCCTCGGCGAGACCGACCTCGTCGACATGACGACCACGATTCTCGTCGGCAACGAGGACACGTACGTCTGGGACGACCGGATGGTCACTCCGCGCGGCTACGAGAGCAAGTACGACTACTGAACCATGACAGGCTACCGAGTAATCGTCGACGAGGACGCCTGCGAGGGCATCTTCGCCTGCCTCACCCGAGACCCGCGCTTCGTCGAGGGCGAGGACGGACTGGCCACGGTCGACCCGGCGGCGGACCCGGTCCCGCCGAGCGGGAGCGACGAGGGTCGCGTCCGCGAGGAGGACGGGCGGATAGTCGCCGAGTTCGAAGACGACCGCGCCGACGAGGCGCGGCAGGCGGCCGCCGCCTGTCCGCCGGGCGCGATCACCGTGGAGGAGTACTGATGTCGATGGAGACCGGCACCCCCGCGGACTTGCTCGCGAGCCACCCGGAGACGGCGTACTTCTGGGGGCGAGCCGTCGGCGATGGCGACCTGGACGAGGGCTGTCTGACGGTCCGCGCGAACGACGAGACGGCCGCCCGCCGACTCGCGGCCATCGCGGGCGACGAACGGGTGGACCACCGCATCGTCGAGCGCGAGTACGCCCACGACACGGCTATCACTCGCACTGAGGACGAGTACGCGATACAGCTCTTCGGCGACGTGGCGAACCGGGCGGCCGCGGCGTTCGGGCTTCCGTTGAACGGCGACCCCGGCGGGTATCGCCTGGACTCCTTCGACGGGTACGAGCGCCAGCTTCTCCGCGGGCTACTCGAGGGATGCGGCACGATCTGTTTCAAGGGTTCCTCCGAGACGGCCGGCGTCTCTGCGGACCGTTCGACCGGCGGCTCCGTCGGCGTCTCGTTCGTCCACGAGGACCGACACCTCCTCGAACGCGTCCAGAAGCTCCTCGCGAGCGTTCCACCGGACGCACCCACTGGCGGCATCGAGGAGACGTCCTCGGGCGGCCACTGGTTCGGCGTGAGCGACGAGGTAGTCCCGACGGTCGGCCCGTGGGTGTACGAGAACTGCGAGGAGAGCGGACTGTTCGCCCCGACGCGAAGACGGAAATTACTGAAGAGTCTCGAACGCGCCGGAGAGCGATGAGTCGGAGTACCGACGGCGACGAGTCCGGCCGCGACGAGGCGGCCCGTTCAGTGGACGCGGGCGGTGCGTTCGACGACGAAGCGGTGTTGCTCGTCGGTCACGGTTCGCGCCGGGAGAAGTCGAACGAGCAGGTCCGCGAACTCGCCGCCGGCCTGGAAGAGCGACTGGGCGTCCCGGTCGACGTGGGATTTCTCGAACTCGCGGCACCGACGATATCGCAGGCGATCGGCAGTCTCGCGCCCGCGGTGTCCGAGATAACCGTGGTGCCGCTATCGTTGTTCGCCGCGAGCCACGTCAAAAACGACGTCCCGCTGGCCGTCCAGCGGGCGCGGTCGGAGCGTTCGGACCTGACGCTCCACATCGGGTCCCACCTCGGCGTCCACCCCGCCATCGTCGACCTGCTGGACGACCGTGCCGCCGCGGTGGAGGCGGAACTGGGCGTCGACCGCGAGGCGGACGACGTCGCGGTGGTTCTCTGTGCGCGCGGGTCGAGCGACCCGGACGCCAACGGCGACGTACGCAAGCTGGCTCGGCTCCTGTACGAGGGCCGCGCGCTCGACCGCACCGAATCCTGTTTCGTCGGGGTCACGGAACCCCGATTGCGGGACGCGCTCCACGACGTGGCGAAGCATCGCCCGGACGCCGTCGTCGTGCTCCCGTACATGCTGGGCGACGGCGTACTCACCCGACGCGTCCGCGACCGGACCGCGGAGTTCGACGACGAGTACCCGTACGTGGACGCCGCGGCCGGAGACCCCCTCGGGACGGACTCACGGCTCCTGGACGTACTCGGCGACAGATGGCAGGAGGCGCGCACCGACAGCGTCCGCATGTCGTGTGACACCTGCAAGTACAAGGTCGAACTCGACGGGTACGAGGAGGACGTCGGCGGTGCGCGGGCCATGTTGCGGGCGCTGACCCACCGGGAGTCCCACGCCGACCGCGACTCCGTGGACGACGACCCGCACGCCCACGACGCGCCGGAGAAGCACGTCGCCGTCTGCACGAACCAGACGTGCGCGGCGGACGGCGCGCCGGCTATCCTCGAACGCCTGCGCCAGTCGGTTCGGGATTCCGAGGAGTGTGACTCGCGCGTCACCCGCTCGTCGTGTCTTGGACGGTGCGGCGACGGGCCGATGGTCGCCGTCTACCCGGACGGCGTCTGGTACGGCGGCGTCGACGAAAACGACGCGGAGCGTATCGTCTCGTCCCACCTCGACCGGGATCGAATCGTTTCGGACATCGTCGACCAAACATTGTAACCATGAGCTGTCACGAGATCGAAGCGCTGCGACTCGGATTGATGAACGTCCTCGGTACGAGCGACCGGAGCGTCCGGGAGCACGCCGAGAAAGAACTGGAGGGACACCTGGAGGGTCCGATAGAGGGGTTGGCGAACGCCGAGAGCCTGTCGGAACTCCGGCGTCACCTCGACGCGGCCCTCGTCGACCTGGAGGAACAGATCGCAACCGCCGACGAGAGCGACCCCGAGTACGACTACCTCCGGGGGCGTCTCGTCGCGGTCCGCGACGCCGAGCAGTCGCTCGCCCGGTTGACCGACCACGGCGACTCGCTGCTGGACGACTTCGGGACGTCCCACGACGTCCTCCACGAAGCGTTCCCCGTCGATGACTAACCGAACGGTCGACCTGGGGAGCGTCGATCCCGCCGGGTCCCGGCAACTCGGTCGGCGGTCCAGCGTCTGCCTCCGCGACGACGCCGTCGTCGCCGGCCTCGCCGACGGGTCGGTCGTCGCGTTCGACGCCGATTCCCTCGACGAACGCTGGCGGAAAGAAAACGTCTCGGGAAGCGTCGTCTCGCTGGCCCCGTTCGCGGACGGCTTCCTCGTCGGTGAGCGCGGCCCCGACGGCGCACTCCGACTGCTCGACGCCGACACCGGGACGGAACGGTGGAGTTATCGCTCTGCGGACGACGTCGGTGGCCCGACGAAGCGGACCCGTTTCTTCCAGCCGTTCGTCGTGGACGCGGTCGCGGACGACCGGCGGGCGTACGCGGCCGCTCGCCGCTACCACCGAGGACCGGACGGTGACCGGACCTTCGAGAGCGTCGTGTACGCGTTCGCGGCCGACGGCGCCGTGACGTGGCGTTACGAGACCGACGCCTCGCCTATCTCCCTCGACGTCCGGAACGGGAACGTCGCCGTCTGCTGCAACCGCTGTCCGGGGACCGATTCCGACGGCCTCGTCGTCCTCGACGCCGACACCGGAGCGGTGCGTCGCCGCTGGAATCCGCCCGGCGACAGAGAGCGCCGCGTCGGCGACGTCTCGATCGCCGAGGACGGTATCGCGGTAGCCAGCCACGCCGACTATCGGGCTACCTCCTCGACGGCGAGGGCGTCCGCTGGGCGGTCGACCTGGGGCGACCCGTCGAACGGGGCGAGGAGACGGTCTACGCCTATCCGAACCACGTACACGCCACCGGCGACGGCGTCGTCTTCGTCACCGGAAACACCTATCCCGAAAACGGACGGGAGACGAGCGCTCGCCATCCGACCGAACACGCGGCCGTCGGCGTCGGGCCGGGCGGCGAGGTTCGCTGGGAGTCGGCGGTCGGCGGGTTCGTCCACGGGGTGGCGACCGACGGCGACGGTCTCGCCGTCCCTTCGGCGCAACACTTCCGGGAGCGGGACCCTGACGCACACGCGCTTCACGGGTTCGACGTCGTCGACGGCCGAACGACGACGCGGCCGACGTCGGGCGTCGTCACCGCGGCCGCAGTCGAGGACGGTCGATTCGCGGCCGTGGAGGAACCCGTCGCCTATCACGACGGGGACGACGTTCGGGGCTCGTACCGACTCCACCGCTGAGTTTCGCTTCTTCCCGAAATCGTCCTGGGAAGGTCAGAGGAGGAGACGAAGCGCGAACCCGAGAACGACGACGCTCGTCACGAGTTCGAACGCCGCGTGGACTCGCTTGCCTCGCCCCTGGACGACCGAGAACAACTCGCCGATGCCACCGCCCATGACCGACATGGTCGAGGTGATGGCGAGCGCGTAGACCGCGACGGCCACGAGCGCACCGCGGAGACCGCTCGTCGGAACGACCGTCGAGACGAGCGCGAGCATGCTCACCGGCGGTGACAGCGCGAACAGCGACCCGATGACGCCCGTCCGGAGGTAGTCCGCGTAGCTGTCGTGGGAGTGATGCAGATGGAGGTGGGCGTGGGACACCGTCCGCCCGACCGGACCGGAGATGGCGGCCGGGGCGGAGTGAACAGGGAGTCCGCGAACCCGGCGCGTGCCTTTCGCGGCCAACACGCACGCGACGCCGAAGAGAACGAGACCCGCCAGAGTCGTCCCCACGGTGTCGAACACGGCGGGCGGTGCCGTCGCGACGCGACCGATGGCGGTGAGAACCCCGACCCAGGCGAGGACGACCACGACGTGCCCAACCGCGAAACTGCCCCCGACGAACGCCGCGTGGGTCCGCCCGTGGGCGTCGGTCGTCAGCGCGGAGATACCGGCGGCGTGGTCCGGCTCGAATCCGTGCGTTATCCCGAGTACTGCTGCGGCGGCGAGAACGCCGACGCCGGAGACGTCTATCATCCGTCTCCTCCCGTGGTCCGCTGGAGCGCGTCCGCGACGCGGTCCGGCGTGAGAGCTGCGAGGGGGACGCGTTCACCGTCGGCGGCGGAAACGACGTCCGCCACCAGATTCGTCCGCCCGCCGTCACTGGCGTCGACGACCATGACGTGCGCTCCGCGTTCGGCGAGGGCAGATGCGGCCGTCCGCGTGTCCGCCGTCGGAGAGTCGCTGCCGGCGTTCGCCCGCCCGTCCGTGACGAGGACGACCACGGCCTCGCCGGGGTCCGCCCGCGCGAGTACCTCGCCAGCGGTGCGGAGACCGTCGGGGAGCGGAGTGCGTTCGCCCGTCGGTAACGACTTGAGGTGACGCGCCGCGAGGTCGACGCTGTCGGTCGGCGGGAGGACCACGTCGGCGCTCTCGCCGGCGAACGTGACGACCGCCACCTCGTCCCGGCATTCGTACGCGTCCCGGAGGAGGTCGAGGGCGACGCCTTTCGCGGCCCGCATCGGGCCGCGCATCGAGGCACTGGCGTCCATCGCGAACACGACGAGCGTCGAACTCTCGCCCTCGCGGACTGAGCGACGGAGGTCCCGCGACTCGACGCGGTCGCCGCCGCGGACCGCGGCCGCGCGAACGGACGCCGCCGCGTCGACGGCGTCGTCGAGTCCGGCCCGCTCCGTCCGAACCCGCGTTCCCCGACCGCGTTCGCTCGGACGCGCTCCGGACCGTCCGCTCCCGTCGGCACGCTCCGCCGTCGGCGCACTCAGGTCCGGAGCCATCCCGTCACCGGGTTCGACCGCTTCGGCGGGTGGCTGACCGGGAACGAGCGGCGTCGCTTCTTCGTCGCCGTCGCTCCCGTCGCCGTTCGAGGAGTCGTCTCCGCCGCTTTCGGTCGGCGCGTCTTCGGTACTTCCCCGTTCGGACCCGTCACGAGGGCCGGACCGCGGTTCTCGCGAGTCGCTTCGTTCGTCGTCGCCTCCCTCCGCTGACTCGCCGCGGCCGTCGTCCCGTCCCGCGTCCGAACTGCTCTCGTCGGATTCGGGAGGGTCATCCGACTCCTCGGGGGCCGGGTCGGGGTCGGGTCGGTCTTCGGCCTCACCGTCACGAGCGTCCTCCCGTCCGTCTGCGAAGTGGTCGTCGACGACGTCCCCGGAATCGGGGGCGTCTTCGAAGGGTCGGCTCTGGAGACGGTGGGGCAGTGCGAGTTCGGCGGCGCGGCGAACGTCCGTCTCGATGACCCTGTCCCTCGCGTCGAGGGCGGCCAGGGTACGCGCACCCCGCGCCGTGGCGATGTCCGCGCGATGCCCTTCGACGCCCGCGTCCCGGCAGAGTTCCACCGCCTCGCGGGCGAGCGAATCCGGAATCGTCACATCCGGGAGACGCTCGCGCGCCCCGCGGAGGCGCTCGCGAACGGTCGCGGTTTCGTCGTCGTAGTCGTCGTCGAACCCCGAAAGGGCGCGTTCGACGACCGTGACCCGCTGGTCGAGGTCGTGCACGCCGGTCACTTCGACCTGGAGCGCGAATCGGTCGCGGAACTGCGGGCGGAGGTCGCCCTCCTCGGGGTTCATCGTTCCGACGAGCGTGAAGTCGGCAGGGTGGGTGACGCTGACACCGTCGCGTTCGACGCGATTGACGCCGCTGGCTGCGGCGTCGAGCAGGACGTCGACGAGGTGGTCGTCGAGGAGGTTCACCTCGTCGACGTAGAGGAAGCCGCGGTTCGCCCGGGCGAGTAAACCTGGGTTGAACTCCGTCGCCCCGTCCAGGGCTTTTGCAACCGACAGGGAGCCGACGACGCGCTCCCGGGACGCGCCGAGCGGCAACGTCACGAAGGGGACCGACCTGGTTTCGACGGACGGATCGTCCCGCGTCCGGCACTCGCTGCACTGCGCGGATTCGTCGCCGGGGGGACAGCCGTACGGACAGTCGGCGACGACGCGCTGGTCGGGTAGCAGGTCCGTAAGTGCGCGCGCCGCCGTCGATTTCGCCGTTCCCTTCTCGCCGCGGACCAGTAGCCCGTCGAGTTCGTCGTTCGCCCCGGCGACGAGAAGCGCTTCTTTCAGCTCCTCTTGGCCCACGACGGCGGGGAACGGCACCGTCGACCGGGAGGGCTGCGACACTTTTTTGGTCTCTCCCAAATCAACCATACTTGCAATAGTACAATAGAGGTTTAATAGAGTTATGCCTACAGTTGCCCTGTACACAGCCACGGAGAACGAACTCGGAGCCGTCCAGGCCGCGGCCGAGCGCGTCGACGTCGACCTCGTCGTCCGCTCGGAGGGGGACCTCGACGAACGGACGGACGTCGAAGCGTTCCTCGAGGAGGCGGTCGACGCGGACGCGGCCGTGTTCTGGCTCCACGGTGCGGAGGAGAGCATGCCCGGCTACGAACGCGCCGTCGACCGTCTCGACGAGGAAGGGGTCCCGCTGGTCGTGAAGTCGACCGGCGACGCGTACGCCCTCGAAGACACGACGGTCGGCACGGAGGACCGCGAGGCAGTCTACGAGTACCTGGACCGCGGAGGAACCGCCAACGTCGCTAACTGCGTCCGCTTCCTGGTCGACGCCTACGCCGACGAGGACCGCGAGTACGACGGTCCGGTGGCGCTCCCGACCGAGGGGGTGTATCACCCCGACGTTCCAGGCGCCGAATACGAAGACCTGCGCGCCAGAATCGACCCGGAAACGTCGCCGGAGCGAAGCGCCGACGAGCCTCGTAACGCAGAGCGAGACGAGACGCCGACCGTCGCGGTGTGGTTCTACGAGTCCCACTGGACCCACGAGAACACCCGGTACGTGGACGCTCTCGTGCGATCGCTCGAAGCGAACGGTGCGGACGCGCTCCCCATCTTCTGCAACCCGGCGACCGACACCGACGAACAGGAGGACGCCGAGTGGGTCGTCGACAACTGGTTGCTCGACGAGGACGGCGACCCCGTCGTGGACGCCGTCCTCTCGTCGTTCATGTTCTCGCTGTCGATGGACGAGCGGGGGCGGGACGCGAGCGACGAGGGCGAGAGCGCGGAGGACGTGTTCCTGGACCGACTGGGCGTCCCGGTCCTCCAGACGATCACGACGATGCGGTCGCGCTCGCGGTACGAGAGCAGCGACACCGGCGTGATGGGCTTCGAACTCGCGCTGTCGGTCGCGCTCCCGGAGTTCGACGGGAACGTCATCACCCACCCGATCAGCGGGAAAGAGCGCACGGAGGACGCCGCTGGTATCGGAAGCGCTCCGAAACAACACTTCCCCATCGACGACCGGGTCGACCACGCGGCACGCCTCGCCGTCAACTGGGCGCGCCTCCGACACCTCCCCAACGAGGACAAGCGCGTGGCGGTCGTCCTGCACAACTACCCGCCGAGCGACGACGGCATCGGGACGGCGTTCGGACTCGACAGCCCCGAGAGCACCGTCAACCTCCTCGAAGAGTTGCAGGGTCGAGGCTACGACCTCGGCGGTGAACTACCGAACAGCGGGCAGACCCTCGTCGACCGACTGACCGCGCAACTCACGCTCGACGACCGTTGGGTGGCTCCCGAGGACGTACGCGATTTGAGCGTCGACGTGGTCTCGCCGGACCAGTACGGACGGTGGTTCGAGGCCACCGACGAGCGCTTCCGCGAGAACGTCGTGGCGGAGTGGGGCGACCCGCCGGAACGCCCCTTCGCCATTCCGGGCATCGAGTTCGGGAACGTCCTCGTGACCGTGCAACCGCCGCGGGGATTCGGCGCGGACCCCTCGAAGGTGTACCACGACTCGGACCTCCAGCCGCCCCACGACTACGTGGCGTTCTACTCGTGGCTCCGGAACGCCTTCGAGGCCGACGCCGTCGTGCACCTCGGCACGCACGGCAGTCTGGAGTGGCTTCCCGGCAAGACGGTGGGGTTGAACGGCGAGAGCGCGCCGGACCAGCTAATCGACGACCTCCCGAACGTCTACCCGTACATCATCAACAACCCCGGGGAAGGGACGCAGGCCAAGCGCCGTTCGTACGCGGCCATCGTCGACTACCTCACGCCGGTGATGCGCAACGCGGGGACGTACGACGAACTCTCCGAACTGGAGGAACTCGCGGACAGGTATCGCGAGGCGGGCATGGAGGACGCCCGGATCGACGACGGCGACCACCTCGAACGACTCATCCGCGAGACGGTCGACGAACTGGACCTCGCGGTCGAACTCGGCATCGAAGGAAGCGTCGAGGAGAAGGCGGACGTCCGCGGCCCAGAGGAGGCAGGTTCGACGCTCGCCGAGGGGAGCGTGGCGGGCGACGACGTCTCCATCGACGAACTCGTCGAGCGGATTCACGAGTACCTCACCGACGTGAAGACCACCCAGATTCGGATGGGGCTCCACACGATGAGCGAACCGCCCGCGGACGAGCGCCTCGTCGAGTACCTCGTCGCGCTCACCCGACTGGAGAACCCGGGCGCGCCGAGCCTACGGGAGAGCGTCGCCGGCGTGCTCGGAGTCGACTACCAGCGGATGCTCGACGAACCGGGGACGTACGACGAGACGCTCGGGATGACCCACGCGGAGGCCGCCGACGAGGTGTACGAGACGAGCCTCGCGCTCGTGGAGACGCTGGCCGAACAGGGGTTCGACGTCCCCGCGTCCGAAGCGGAAACCGACTCGGACGCGGAGGTGAACATGAACCTGCTCGTCGTCGACGTCGAACCGCTGGGCGACGCCCGCGCGAAGGCGGGTGCCCACGACGACCTTCGGGAAGCGCTGGCGTTCGTCTGCGAGGAGGCGGCACCGCGCGTGCAGGGTGCCGAGGACGAGATTCCCCGGACGGCGGACGCGCTGGCCGGGGAGTACGTCCCGCCGGGCGGGAGCGGCGCTCCGACTCGCGGCGGCGTCGACCTCCTCCCCACCGCCCGCAACTTCTACACGCTCGACCCGCGGAAGGTGCCGGCGAAGAGCGCCTGGCAGGTCGGACGGGAGGTCGCCGACGGCGTCGCGGAACGTCATCGTGACGAGCGGGGCGAGTACCCGGAGGAGATCGGCGTCGTCGCGTGGGGGACGCCGACGGTACGTACTCGCGGGGAGACCGTCGCGCAGGTACTGGCGCTGATGGGCGTCGAGCCGGAGTGGACCGACGCCGGACGAGTCGACGACGTGACCCCGATTCCGCTGGAGGAACTGGGGCGGCCGCGGATCGACGTGACGACGCGCGTCTCGGGCCTGTTCCGCGACGCGTTTCCGCAGGCCGCCGGCGTCGTTCACGACGCCGTCGACGCCGTGGTCGACCTCGACGAGCCGCCGGAGTTGAACTACGTCAAGAAGCACGTCGAGGAGGAGACCGAACGCCTGCAATCGGACGGGATGGACGAGTCCGACGCGCGGAACGCGGCGACCCATCGCGTGTTCACTACGCGACCGGGGGGCTACGGCGCGGGGACGAACAAGGCCGTCGACGAGGGCAACTGGGACGACCGCGCCGACCTCGCGGACGTGTACGTTCAGTGGGGCGGCTACGCGCTGGGCAAGCGCGGTCGCGTCTCCGAAGCACGCGACGCCTTCCAGCGCCGGCTCGGCAGCGTCGAGGCCACGGTGAAGATCGAGGACACCGCCGAGCAGGACGAGTTCGACAGCTCGGACTGGTACGCGTTCCACGGCGGCTTCATCACCGCCGTCTCGGAGATCGCCGGCGAGGAACCCGCCTCGTACGTCGGCGACTCCGCCGATCCGGACAACGTCGACGTCTACACCAACGAGGAGAAGGTCCGGAAGGCGATGCGCGCTCGGGTTCTCAACCCGGACTGGCTCGACAGCATGGAGGACCACGAGTACAAGGGCGCGGGCGACCTCTCCACGACGGTCGACGTCGTCCTCGGGTGGGACGCCACCACTGGCGTCGTGAGCGACGCGCTCTGGGACGACGTCGCCGAGAAGTACGCGTTCGACGAGGACCGTCGGGAGTGGATGCGAGACGTGAACCCGTGGGCGCTGGAGAGCATCACCGACACGCTCCTTGAGGCCATCGACCGCGGACTGTGGGACGCCGACGACGAGACGGCGGACCGCATCCGCGACGTCAATCTCCGAGTCGACGGTGACATCGAAGCGCGCGCCGACGGGACGGACTCCGCGGAGGTGACGAGCGATGACGACTGACGCCGACGTCGACGGCTCGGCAGACGACGAAGCCGAAGCGTACGCCGACCTCGGCGCGACCACCGAGAACGCCATGCACATCGCCGAGACGAGCATGGACCGCGTGCGCGAACTCGTCCCCGACGAGACGCTCCGCGACAGAATCCGCCAGAAGTCGGTCCACGCCACCGGCGACCCGGAGTTCCAGCATCTGATGCGCTTCGAGGGGGACCCCGTCCGGGCGGGCGCGAAGGCGGTGCTCGACGAGCGACCCATCGTCACCGACATCACGATGGTGAAGTCGGGAATCACCGGGCGTGGCCACGGGTGTTCGGTTCGCAAGGCCATCGGCAACGGCACCGACCTCGCGGAACGGACGGGGATGACGCGAACCGCCGCGTCCGTGCTCGAACTCGACCGCCGAGGCGTCTACGACGGAGCGGTCGCCGTGGTCGGGAACGCGCCGACCGCGGCGCTGGCCCTGGCCGACTGCATCGAAGACGGAACCCGTCCCGCTGTCGTCGTCGCCACGCCGGTGGGGTTCGTGAAGGCCGCCGAGAGCCGCGAGCGCGTCCGCGAAGTCGCCCGCGAGTACGGCGTCCCCGCCGTCACGAACGTCGGTCGCCGCGGCGGAAGCGGACTCGCGGCCGGGCTGACGAACGAACTCGTCCACGTCGCGAGCGACGCACGGGACGGCGAGGTTTCGCTGGAACCTCCGGAAGAGCCGAACGAAGATCGGAGCGACCGATGAGACGAGGAGACGTCGACCCGACATGAGCGACCCACACGATTTGGAAGCCGGTCCCGACCCGGCGACGGTCGCGGCGTCCGCACCGGAGGTGCCCGCGGAGAACCCGGTGTACGCGGTCGGAATCGGTCCGGGTAATCCGGAGTACCTGACCCCTCGGGGGGAGCGGGCGATTCGCGAGGCGGACGTCGTCGTCGGGTTCGAGACGGTCGTCGACTTCGTCCGCGAGAAGACTGACGCCGAACTACTGTCCTGCGGTTACGCCGACGAAGCCGACGCGCTCGAAACGTTCGCCCGGCGGGTCGGCGACGGTGCGGACGGGACTGCCGTGCTGATGGGCGACCCGAACCACTCGGGCTACCAGTTCGTCGGTAAGGTCCAGGCCGCGGTCGACCGAACGGTGCGCGTGGTTCCGGGTATCTCGTCGCTCCAGGTGGCTGCCAGTCGTGCGCGAACGCCCATGGAGGAGACGACGTTCGTGACGCTCCACAAGAGCGGCGACGTCGCTCCGGATCTCCAGCGCCTCCGCGACTCCGTCGGCGACCGTCACCTGCTCGTACTACCGCGACCGTACGACTGGATGCCGGGAGACGTCGCCGCGGACCTCGTCGATGCGGGTGCGTCTCCGTCGCGCGACGCGCTCGTCCTCGAGCGGTTGACGCACGACGACGAGGAGGTCACCCGGTCGACGCTGGACGAACTCGGAACGTATGCGGGCGGGACGAAACCGGAAGACACGCCGTTCTCGGACTTGTCCGTGCTGGCCGTTCGGGCGGACTGACCGACGCTGCTACCGCCGTATTCCCTCCCCGTCGGTCGCAACGGGGCGGCGATTCCGGGCGAGCCGGGTTTCGAACGACGCCGGGTCGTCTTCGCTAGTCGCGAGTACGCGTTGTTTTTCGACCTCCGCGTGGATCGCGTCGGTCACTCGCACGTGGTCGCCGAGCGGGTCGGCGTACTCGATTCCGCCGCGCTCGAGTTCGAGTTTCGCCGGAATCTCCTCCGTCGTCGCTTCGGACCGGGTCAGAAACAACGGAACGGCGACGGTACGACTGTTCGAGGTGTTGTAGCGCACGCATTCGACCGTCGGATTCTGCAGGAGGTAACAGGTGAGGACTTCACCGTAGTCCGACTGATCGCTCAGGCGTGCTGCGTGGTACTCGGTCGTCTGGCGCTGGTACGGTTTCGAACTGCTTCCGAACCCCACGAGCACGAGCGAGGCGTCGTCGTCCGCTCGCAGTACTTCCGAGGCTCGCTGGACGAGAATGTCGGTGACGGCAGGGCTTCGGCCGACCGGTTCGCAGTAGCGCACCTCGCCGGGGACGTACGAGAGCGCGGCGGGAACACCGTCGGTCGTATCGAACGTGTGCGCCGTGGTCATGGGTACGGCGTAGACCCGGTCGCCTTCGATTTCGGCGAACGTCTCGCGGAGTTCGCGGACCGGTTCGTTTTCGTACGTCGCGACGTGCACGTCGCCGACGCTGGCTCGGCGTCCGAGCCGGTTCGCGTGGGTCTCGTACACTTCGCGAGCGTGCGGGGCTTTCCGGCCGACGAGTAGGATTGCTTCGTTTGTCATTGTTGGAATCCCGCCGATATACAAACTGGCTTTAGTTATGCCAAGTTTGCTTGATTTCCACCTGGGCAGCGACCACCTAATAAGTTTTGGACGCTGGCGAAAAACTTCCGACAGCGGTAACCCTCAGGTACTCTACCGACCGGACCCGCGTCCGACGATTTCGCGACTTCCAGCGGATACGAGGACGACCGTGGAGAACCGGAGAAGACACTCGCCTTCGCCGGTGGGTGCGATGACTCCACGACGGCGAATCGGCGGGCGTTTCGAAGGGCGACGGTTCTTCCGCCGATGAGCAGCACCCTCTCGAAACTGTGGAGATGCGGAATCGGGCGAGTTGCGCCTTCGCTACCGGAGTAGCCACTCTTCGACGTCGCCTCGCACGGAGACGACGTCACCGATTATCGTAACCGCAGGGGACTCTATCTCCGCGTCTCGGCTCTTCGCGACGATATCGTCGACCGTTCCCGCGACGGTCTTCTCGTCGCACCACGTCGCTTTCTGCACCATCGCCGCGGGCGTCTCGCACGATACCCCGTGATTTCGGAGCGCCCGAACGTTGTTCGGCAACCGGTTCACGCCCATCAGGATGACGAGCGTCCCTCCCGCCTCGACGGAATCGGCGAGCGCGCCCCAGTCTACGGCGCTTTCGTCCTTGTCCGGCGTCTGGTGCCCCGTTATGACGGTGAGACTGGAGGAACGGTCCCTGTGCGTCAGCGGGATTCCGCTCACGCTTGGCGCGGCCAGGACGCTCGAGACCCCGGGGACTATTTCGAAGGGGACGTCTTCGGACGCCAGGTGTTCCGCCTCCTCCCCTCCCCGGCCGAAAACGTTCGGATCCCCGCCCTTGAGACGAACGACGTCCTCCGCTTTTCGGGCCCGTTCGACCATCAACTCGTTAATATCGTCCTGCGTCGTTCGCTGCGGCGGGCGTTTTCCGACGTCGATGACCTCCGCCGATTCGGGGAGTTGGTCGACGATTCGGTCACCGGTCAACGAGTCGTGGAGAACGACGTCCGATTCCCGCAGCCGCCGCCACGCTCGCCTCGTGAGCAGTTCCGGATCTCCCGGGCCGGAGCCGACCAAGAACACCGTACCCGTCTCTTCCTTTCGGTCAGTTCGTTCTGCCGACCGACCTCGGTTATCGGATTTCGACACGTCGGCGGAGAACTGTTCTTCCCGTTTCGTCCGTTCGTCGTCCGTCGACCCGCTCCCGTTCGCCTGCTCCCGAACGTGCGTCCGTCGACTCGCCGCATCCCGTTCCCCGGAAAGCGGCCCTCCAGAGGGGACGGACCGAATCCAGGAGTCGTCCGTCCCCTCGGAGTCCGGTCGGGCACGCTCGGTCGTATCTTCGTCCATGCGAAAGCAAACACAGTTGCCATACTTCAATCTTGCTTGTATTGGGTGGGCGGGAACGACAACCTCACTTGCCTCTACTGGGGCCCACCGGGCCGCACCAAACGATTAAAGTCTACTTTCACTAACTACAAAATAGATGGGTAATCGCAGAGCATGAGTACAGGACAAGGTGACTTCGACCGACGGTGCCAGGAGGGAAACTCGACGTGGGGGCCGTCGATACGATGAGGTTCGTTCTCGTCGCCGGATGCACTCGCACGGCCGAAATCGACGGCATCAGCGCCGCCGGGGCCGACACGGACGTAATGGTACACACTCCCAGCGCCGATCTCGAAATTCTCGAATACGGGAAACCGACCTCGGCTCCCGTCGTCCCCGTCAGTCCCACGGGCTGTCCGACTCCGGCGGTCGTTTCTCGCGCCGTTCGGGAACTGCTCGGGTTCGAGACGCTCGGCGTCGACGCCGGCCTCGGCAGTCCGACGTGTGCGCCGACGGTCACGATCGGTGAGGAGAGCGGCAAGGACGTCCGACGGTCACGTCCCGTACCAGATGCCGAAGAGGTGTTCGAGAACGCCACACGTCTCGGACGCGCGCTTCCCGACGACGAGATCGTCGTCGGCGAGACGATTCCCGGCGGAACGACGACCGCACTCGGCGTCCTGACCGCGCTCGGCGAGCGAACGACCGTCTCCTCGTCGCTCCCCGAAAACCCCCTCGCCCTCAAGCGAGACGTAGTGAACGACGCCTTGACGGCGAGCGACCTGTCGGAGGGCGATGCGGCGGGCGAACCGATGGCGGCGGTGAGTCGCGTCGGCGATCCGGTTCTGGCCGGCGTCGCGGGGACGACCATCGGAGCGCTCGAATCCGGAACCGACGTGACGCTGGCCGGCGGCACCCAACTGGCCGCCGCCGCGGCCCTCGTTCGACACGCGGACGTCGACGACCCGATGTCGCTCGCCACGACCTCGTTCGTCGCGGCCGACGAGACTGCCGCGATAGAGGAGTCGGCCGCCGACCTCGATCTGACGCTGACCGTGACCGACCCGGAGTTCGCCGACGGGGACCACCCGGCGATGGACGCGTACGTCGCCGGCGAAGCGAAAGAGGGCGTCGGGATGGGTGGCGCACTGGCGCTGGCCGACCAGGCGGGGGTTTCGATGGCGGCAGTGCGCGACCGCGTCGTCGACGTGTACGAACGAGTCACGGAAGCGGAACCGGCGGTGAAACCGTGAGGGGCGTCGTCGTCGGCGGGACGCGCTCGGGCGTGGGAAAGACGGTCGCCACGCTCGCCGTACTCCGGGCCCTCGAAGCGGCGGGCCACTCGGCCCAGCCCGCGAAGGCCGGCCCCGACTTCATCGACCCCAGCCACCACGTGGCCGTCGCCGGCCGCCCATCGCGCACCCTCGACGTCTGGCTCGAAGGCGAAGACGGACTGCGGCGGAACTACTACCGCGGCGACGGCGACGTCTGCGTCGTCGAAGGCGTCATGGGACTCTACGACGGTGACGGGTCCAGTACGGCGATGGTCGCCGAGGCTCTCGACCTTCCAGTAGTGCTCGTCGTCGATGCGAGCGCCGGAATGGAAAGCGTCGCTGCGACCGCGGTCGGCTTCCGCGAGTACGCCGCCGTCGCGGGACGCGACATCGACGTCGCTGGCGTCATCGCACAGCGTGCCCACGGCGGCCGCCACGAAGCGGGGATAGTGGACGCCCTTCCCGACGGGTTGACGTACTTCGGTCGCATTCCGCCCCACTCCGACCTCGAAATCCCGGATCGCCACCTCGGCCTCCACATGGGCGACGAGGCTCCCCTCGACCGGGAGACGCTCGACGAGGTCGCCGAACACGTCGACACCGAACGACTCGTCGCGACCGCCAGCGAACCGCCGCGCCCCGAGTCGGACGACCGAAAGCCGACCCGTGACCGGCGAATCGCCGTACCGCGCGACGACGCCTTTAGATTCGTCTATCCAGGCGTCCTCGAACGCCTGCGGTCGCGAGCCGAGGTCGTGACGTTCGCACCGACGGACGGCGACGACGTTCCGGACGCCGACGGTATCTACCTTCCCGGCGGATATCCGGAACTGCACGCCAGCGCGCTCGCTGGTGGACCGGCGCTCTCGTCGCTCCGTCGGTACGCCAGCGAGGGCGTCCCGGTTCTGGGGGAGTGCGGTGGGATGATGGTCCTGAGCGAGTCGCTGACGACCGCCGACGGGGACTCGTACGAGATGGCGGGGGTCCTGCCCGCCAACGTCCGGATGCACGACAGGTATCAGGCCCTGGACCACGTCGAACTGCGCGCTCGCGAACCGACGCTCACCGCCGGGGCGAACGACTCCGTCCGCGGCCACGAGTTCCACTACTCCAGCGCCGACGTCGGCTCCGACGCACGGTTCGCCTTCGACGTAGAGCGGGGGTCGGGTATCGACGGTGACCGCGACGGTCTCACGGAGTACCGGACGCTCGGCACCTACGCGCACGTCCACGCCGAAAGCGGTGCGTTCGACCGATGGGTCGACGCTCTCTAGCGACGTCCCGGGACGATTCGGACGACTGCTCCGACGGTGACCGTGACGTTCCATGCGGGCCGGCTGACGTACTCGTTTCGACCGGATTATCGCCTCTACGCCCCACAAAGCATTTATCGAATCCGGTCAGCCACCCTGTTGACGAGGTTGCCTCTGACCTACCCGGTCTGCCGCCATCAGCAGTCCGGCCTCGTCACGAACGGTTCGACAGCCCCCAGCACCACCCCCTGGTGCTTTTCCGCGCTCCTCCTCGCCGAACGTCAGTCGTCCGAACCGTACGGCCAGTCGACTCCGTCGAACTCCCCTCCCTCAACAACTGAGCGGAGTCCCTCCACGGGAAGTGTCTGTATTCACCGCCCGTTGGGACGTCTGTCCCTGCCTCGGTGGCTTGCAGTATCAAACCGCATCTTTAACGCCCTGTGGGTCGGAAAAATCGCTATGGGAGACTCGTCAGCCGCTCTGTCACAGCGGCGGCAAGCGTTCGATGCGCTTGCGGAGGCGTCCGCCGACGGCATCATCATGCTCGACGAGGAGAGCGTCATCCAGTACGCCAACCCCGCCGTCGAGCGCATCCTCGGGTATCCCTCCGAGGAGCTCGTCGGGGGGTCGAAGATGACGATCATTCCCGAACGCCTCAGAGAGGTCCACATGGAGGCCTTTCAGCGCTATCTGGAAACCGGCGAGAAACACATCGACTGGACGTACGTCGAACTGCCGGGACAACACAAAGACGGTCACGAGGTACCGTTGGCTATCTCGTTCAACGACTTCACCCGGGATGGCGAACAGTATTTCGTGGGGACGTTCCGCGACATCTCTGCCCGCAAGGACGTCGAACGGAAACTCGAACGGCAGAACGAACGTCTCGACCGCTTCGCCAGCATGCTCGCGCACGAACTCCGCAATCCGCTGTACGTGGCTCAGTCCTATCTCGATTTCGTCGACGACGAAGAGAACACGGCGACCATCAGTCAGATTGCAGACGCCCTCCAACGTATCGACGAGATCATAGAGGTACTGCTAGTGTTGGCCCGTGACGAGAGCGAGGTCGATGGCCTGGAGACCGTCGAGATGCAGAGCGTCGCCGCGGAGGCGTGGCCTGAGACGGCGACTGACGAAGTGGATCTGACGCTCGTGGGCACACAGCAGATTACGGCGAACCCCTCGCATCTCCAGCACGTATTCGAGAACCTGTTTCGAAACGCGATCAGGCACAACGATGGAGCGGTCACGGTACGGGTCGGCGCGCTCGACGGCGGCTTCTACGTCGAAGATACGGGTCGAGGCATCCCCGAAGCCGAGCGCGAGGCAGTGGTGGAAGCAGGCTACACAACGGACGACGACGGAATCGGACTCGGACTGACGTTCGTGGCCGAGCTCGCGGACGCGTACGGATGGGACTACGTCATCGGGGAGAGCGACGAAGGCGGTGCCCGATTCGAGTTCACGAACGTCGCTCGCTCGAACTGACCTGATCACCGGATTGTCGGAGTACTTGCGTGGATATCTTGGAGGTGGAGAACGAACGTAAGATAATCTACAGCTGAACTACTGTTTAGTAGGAAGGGGTGGATGCGGCACTTGTTCGGCATTCGTCAGGGTCTTCGCTCCCCAGATTGCCGTAATTAGGACTGCGAGCAGCACCCAGTGAGAGTAGTACGATGCGTCCGCCACCTCGAAGGATTGGGAGACGAAGTTCACCCACCCATGCAACAGGATGATGCCGAGGATGCTGCGCGATGTATGATTGTAAACCCACGTGAATACCACTGAGAGCGAGACAGTCCCGATCATGAACAGCCAGAACGCCGACGTGGCGAATCCAACTTCCTCGCGCTGGAACGACCCTTCGATAAAGAACAACGGGAGGTGCCAGGCCGCCCAGACTACGCCCAAGATCAGGCTTGCACCCAACGCAGACCAGTTCAGTTGAAGCCGGTCCAACGCATACCCTCGCCATCCTAGCTCTTCGAGGATCGGCGGAAGCGTTGCAAAGAACAACGTCGGGAGGAACGCAAGGGGATTAGTGCCAACTTCCTGCACCCATTCGCCTACCGTTGCGCCTGGGCCACCAAATAGCGTATCTACCAACGCAGCGACGATAGTCACGACCACGGGGACCAAAAGTATGATGAGGAACCACCGAACGCCGATTCGGCGAACCTGCTTGATGCGATTCCAGAAATCCGTCCGCCCTCGTTCATCGTAGACGAGGTACACGAACCCGATACCGGCGGCACCGGGGCCGAGGAGCCCCAGTAATAGCAATACGAGTCCTTCGGTACTGTCGAAACTCACCTCGAGGACGATCGCTGCCAGCCAACAGCCCCACGTTATGGCGTATGTCACGCCAAAGAACAGCCAGGGATTTCCGGCAGAGATAGACGTATTGCCGAACGTTCGACGTGAGGTATCTTGCACACCTCACTTACTACCGGGACATGCTTAACAGGATGCGATATTCACGGAACCACCGTGGTGCGAATATCTGTGTGGACCAGCCTCCGACACAGATACTCACCGAAGCGCTTCGTGGCTTTCCACCTTCGAACAGAACTCATCCAGCGTACTGCATCCGACCACTGTATCTTCCACGGTCTGAAGTCACCTACCGAACAGGTATCTGAAGTGGCGTGGTGAATACAGGGCGCGTATTCAGCACGCCTCACGCATCGCAAGTACAGGCTATTCCCACGACACCTACGATGCTCTTATTTGGGGTCTCAACTGGACGTTGGATGGATGACGATCGTCACCAAGGGTGAGCTCTGAAGGACTCTCTAAGCTTCAGACTGAACAGTTCCCGTCACAATCGCCAG
Source organism: Halomicrococcus pelagicus (assembly GCF_050954125.1). Lineage (NCBI taxonomy): Archaea > Methanobacteriati > Methanobacteriota > Halobacteria > Halobacteriales > Haladaptataceae > Halomicrococcus > Halomicrococcus pelagicus. Next base: position 214,136 of record NZ_JBPBWC010000005.1, read on the forward strand.
TACAGCCACAGTTGCCTCCCTGGCGGTAGTAAATGACAGCCACTACGAGAAGTCCGATAGTGCCGAGTAGCCACCCAGATACTGGCCCGATAACGGGGACAGTAACTACGCTCTTGTCGAATACACCGATACTGAAGCCCGCGAGAACACCAAGAGACAACATTACAACGTGGCGTCTGCTGACTCTTTCACGCAGCGGTGATAGAATTCTCCCGTTGCTGGCCTCGTCATCTGCTTCAATTGACATTTTCGTACGTTACTCTAATCATTGGTAAAATTTGGTATCTTATGAGGTCTGTTTATAAACTACATACATCGAGATGCTTTGACCGCATAGTCATTTCGACGACAGGAATAGTTTTAGATCACCCATTGACCTCTTAGTCGTTCACCAACAAAGGCTGAATAGGGTGTCCGTTTTTGTTGAATACGCTCTCTATATTTAGAACGACATTTGTGACTGCAACCCAGTAACTCGTTGAGCCGCTGCAAGATACAGGGCGCGTATCGTTCACGAATCGGAACGGCTACTATTTTTTTCCAGCGTTTCCCAGCAGATAGCCCCCAAAAGCGAGCAGCCAAAGGACGAGAGGGTAGGCAACCCAGCGCTCGATCCCACCGGATCCGAGGAATTCCAGTGGGCTGGGGCCACCGATGACTAGTCCGTAGAAAAAGACGCTAATCAGGACAAGAAGAGAGATTCCACCGAAGAGGCCACAATGAAGGGAAAACGGTCGGGAGACGACCCGAGAAGAGAGAACAACCGTGATACCACCACTGAAGAAGGTGAGGAGAGCGAACAACCCATGCCAGGGTGTCACATTGCCTGGAAAAACTCCGACGCCAAATGCGCCGAACCCAAAAATAGCAAGCGCAAGCGGGAACCCACGGCGATCTAGAGCGCGGTAGACAAAGTAGGCTGAAATCAGTACGAGTGCCCCCGTTACCAGCATCGTGCTGTTGAAGATCGTTGCGGAGGGCTGGTGGATAATTGGATTCGGTGGCACGGTTGACCCGAGATCACTGATCTCCTGTCTCGTCGAATAATCTGGATAGAGGACTTCTGCCGTGATGATTCCCATGAAGGCGATGAATCCCGCCAGAACCATGTTGAATCCCGCAATCGACGAATCCGAATACCCGAGTCGAGCTGAAATCCCACCACTATGAGAATCACTCATGGACAACGGGACATACGTTCGTCTCAGTCAAGTAGTGTTGGACGTGGGATCGGCACTGTCCCGCTGATTACGTCGTCTGTATTTGGCAAGCGCTTCCTGTCAGTTTATAGTACAAATACGGGGCAGCGGGGGCCGGCCGATGAGGTTCCGTAACGCATCTCCAGGCGATGGAATCTCCAAGAAGTCCAACCGTGGGAAGTGGACGAAACTGAGTCTAGACAGTGAATTAAATTCGTCAGCTTACGATACAACGAAATAAAGGCGTTGAAGGATTGATTTTCTCGATTGGGACCGGTTTGGATGTATACAGCTCCCAGTGACGACCACTCCCTCGTTCGACCATCGAACGAAAGCAAAATCGTGCCTGTTCGAACGATAATCACCCGACTACGCGGGGATTATCGGCGTTCAAATGTATGGGCGCTGCAGGCACTCGTCATAGCCTCGAACACAAAATAACAAAACGAGGCCAAATCCACTAGCCTGCGTCGGGTCTGCTGTTGATGGTACGTTCGCATCACAGACAGAGCCATGAATCTCGAACCGATTCACCCTGACCGTGCCGTCGAACTGTACCTCGCAGACCGAGCAGCAGATGTCTCCGAGGCGACGCTGTACTCTCACCGATCACGTCTCGGCCACTTCAGACGCTGGTGCGATGACCAAGACATCGAGAACTTGAACGACCTTACCGGAAGACGCCTTCACGCGTACCGTATATGGCGACGAAATGACGGGGAGCTGGCGAAGCCGACCGAGAAGACTCAGATGGATACGTTACGGGTGTTCATTCGGTGGCTCGAGTCTATCGACGCTGTCGAACAAGACCTTCACACGAAAGTGTTGTCTCCAAGCCTCACTGCAGACGAGAACACGCGAGATACGACTCTCACGAGCGATGAGGCCGAGGATGTTCTGGAAGAACTGGAAAAGTACCAGTACGCTTCACTCAAACATGTGACGCTCGCTCTTCTCTGGCATACGATGATGCGACGTGGTGCTGCCCGCGCACTCGACGTGCAAGACTTCCATCCCAGTGAGCGGTACCTCGAGGTTGTTCATCGACCAGAGTCAGAGACACCATTGAAAAATAAACAGCGAGGAGAGCGGCTCGTAGCCCTCCCCGGCCAGATGTGTGACCTGCTGACCGACTGGATTGAAAACAAACGACCGGATACGGTAGATGAATTTGGACGTGAACCGTTGCTAGCGACTGAACAGGGACGGATTCACGTCGGCACTATCCAGCATTATGCGTATCTCTTTACTCGTCCCTGTCTGTACAGCGGAGTTTGCCCGCACGGACGAGATATCGAGACGTGTGAAGCCACGGAGCGAGACCGGGCATCAAAATGTCCATCCAGTGTTTCGCCACACGCAATCCGGCGTGGTTCGATAACACATGCATTGAATCAGGAGATGCCAGAGAAAGCTGTTAGTGACCGCGCTAACGTTAGCAAGGACGTCCTTGAACAGCATTACGATCGACGAAGCGAACGAGAAAAAATGGAGCAACGAAGACGATTTATCGAAATGCTTTGACTCTATCTTTCCATTTTGATAATTAATAAAATTATAGCCCATTTGAGTATAATAAATCTTTCATGAGGGGGATGTTATATAGAGAGAATAGTTCCCTCACAGGGAGGTGATAATCACCGAACCCTGTTCGGTGGTGGACGCTATGCATGACTCCTCATTTGACGTTGAAGACCGAGGTATAGCGACGATTTTGAGGGTCTTGTGCGCCTTGTCTCGGTTGCGAGCGAGAAAGTGAAGAAGCACTCGGCATTCGTCCGTCGCTAACTAAGGTCGTGTGACTCGAACTTGTCGTTGTTAATCGGCGTCGCGTGGTCGGTGGATAGGCAGTGTAGCAGAACAAGTCTGTGTACGTATGTCTGTAGTATCCATTTGGAGTTTGTTCTTCTCTGGGTCATCGCTCTGGCCCTGTAGATTGCTTGTTCATTGAGATGGACGATGTGACTCTCGGAACACGATCAGGCCTTACTCTCGACCCGCCCGTCGTGCGCCTTCCCTCGTTCCCCCTATTGTATCCGGGTCGAGACCTACGACACTCATACACCAGACTCCAAGACTGGAGACCTACTGGCCGTCCTCCTCAGAGCTTTCTAACTCATTAAGGTAGCCTTCGAACATCGTCCGCTCGTCGGTCAGATCGATGTCCGACTCGTCGATGATTGAAAGCGCGGTTCGACACCACTGGATAGCGTTTTCCTTATCCTCCAGACAACGACAGGTGGACACGAGATTGTCAATCGAGTTTAAGATAACCCAGATAGCACCTATCTTGCGGCTAATATTCAGACTCTTCTCGTAGTACAAGAGGGCATTCTCGTAGTTGTATTGTTTGCGGGCGACATCCCCAAGATTGTTAAGAGTCTTCGCCTCGCCGTAGCGGTCACCGAGGTCCCGTTCAATCTTCAGACTCTCCTCGTAGTACGAGAGGGCGTCCTCGTGGTCGTCTTGGTCGCTGGCGAGACTCCCGAGATTATGGAGGGTCGCTGCCTCGCTGCTGCGGTCACCGAGGTCCTGACTGATCTCCAGACTCTTCTGGTAGTGCGAGAGGGCGCTCTCGTAGTCGTCTTGGTCGCTGACGACAGTCCCGAGATTGTTGAGAGTCGCCGCCTCGCCGCGGCGGTCATTAAGATCCTGTTTGATGTCAAGACTCTCCTTGTAATACGAGAGGGCGTCCTCGTAGTCACATTGATTATGGGTGACATTCCCGAGATTGTTGAGGGCCTTTGCTTCGGCGCGGCGGTCGTCAAGCTCCTGGCTAATTTCCAGACTCCTCTTGTAGTGCGAGTGGGCTCTCTCGTAGGTTTCTTGACGAGAGGCGACATTCCCGAGGTTACGTTGATACTCTAACTCGACTTTTCGTTCATCAACCCCTACTTCCAATCCCGTGTCACGGAAAGCTTCGGCTTCCTTTTCAGCCTTCGGATACTCCGAACGAAGCTGGTACATTCGCAAGCGCCAGATCGAACAGTATGCACGTGTCCAACTGGAACACGCCTCTGGAACCCGTATTCCCGAATACTCGGATGTGGTGAACAGCGGGGTCAGCTTCGGACGAGCGGTACCGAGTTTGAATATCTTCTCTACGTACGCGTCTGCTCGCTCGGTTGGGTCCTCCTCAATCTGCCTGAATTCATTCGTCGTCTGGCCGAGTTCCCGCTGAATTTGTTCTCGGCGTGAGTCCTCATCAACCACCCTGAACAGCGCGTTCACGCACCTCTCGAACCGCGCTCTCGCCCACCGTTCCCTGTCCCTATCACTGTTTCTGACGAGAAACCGCTCGAGGTAGAGTTCCGACCAGAGCGGGTGGTTCGACCAATAGTGGGTGCCGCTTGACCGACCGAACAGCACCTTTCCGTCTAATTCAGCTATACAGATTTCGATAGCATCGTACTCTTCCTTGGTATCGGCCAACGCGTAGAGTAATTCCTCATATACGCCAATATTCGAAGCGTTTAGGATATTGACCAAGAGTGACACCTCCTGAAAGAGGTTATTTGATTCAATGTCCAACGCCTTGGTGTCCGCATTTTCAAACATTTCGAGTACTTCGTTGACGTTACACTCTAGCGCGGAAGTCAGCTCTTCGTCACCCTTAAGCGAGGAGGACGGTTCTCCACCACCCGATTCTCCCCTGCCAATAGGGAAGTGGTAGCTGAGCAGGAGCATTGGACTTGGCCACATGTCGGAACGATGTCCACCCGCCGAGACGTCCTCCTTTTCAAGCCTGATACGTTGGAGAATCTGCTGTGGGTCCTCGCGCACCTCCCGGCCCGTAACCTTCTCGAACCGCTCTATCATGCGCTCGACTTCGCGAATATCGATGGGGGGCACATCGTGAAGTTCGACATCGTTCTGAAGGTCTATGAGCTCCCGCCAGCGGGTGGTGTCGGGTCGTTCGACGAGTGTTTGAAGGACGTCCTCAAATGATTTGAAATTCCACTCATGCTCGTGGGCGTCAAGAAGGAAGCTGACGTCCTCATCGTTCCGATACTCCAGCATCGTCTCGAAAATCGGAGCGGCATCGCGACGGACCGTATCCTCGACCACGATCAGCACTGGCCCAATCCGCTTCCCGTTCTCGATTCGTTCTCTGAACACCGCGGACTTGCTGATGTCCTCTTCCATCCCGCTCGCTCTGTAGAAGACCGGACCCAAGTCATCCTGGTCATACCACCGTATGGCGATGGTCTTGCACATGGTCGACTTGCCCGATCCTGGATGACCGACGAATGCAAGAGCGCCATCGTCGAGTTCGTTGAGGAGCACTTCCGAGAAATTCTCACGGCTGCCATGTCGCTCGCGCTCTCGGTCGATGGCGAACCCCTCATGTATCTCTCTGAATGAGAACGGTCGTTGCCAACACTTCTGCTGGTCCAGTTCCCCGTCTTCGATCTCGGTCGTACTCAACCATGTAAAACCATCCTCCTTGGAGAGCTTCTTCATTTCTGTGACCGGATCATTCCCCAGATACTGGAAGACCCCCTTCCATAAGATATTGGATACTCGGACACCGACTAGATGATGTATTTCGTCCCTTCGTCGGTTTCGCTCGCTGTAAAACCGAACCCGCTTTCCGCCGTTCACGAGGTAGCCCTTGATGATTTCGCTCTGGATGGCTGCTAGGATTGTACCCCCGATAACGACTAGCGCAGTAACGATTTGACCGAGAGGATCGGAGAGAATTCGCTCGAGGAAATCCAACTGCAGCAATAGAGAACAACTAGCCGTCGAGGCACTGACCGGGAGAGCCGGGACCATTTCTAGGCTATTGACACTCATGTCGAGTCTTTACCCTCAACGTGATTTGCCAAGAAACCGTCGTCCCGAAAGGAGTTCCACAACGTCGAGTACCGGCAGGTCGACTTGGTCATTCGGTACAACGAGCGGTGGGCTAAGTGGTGCTCCAATGTTACTTGAGGAGTCTCTGGCTCTGATAGTGGGCAAGAAGATTATTTCCTATCAGAACCGTCAACTACCATCCAAACAACCGATTCAGCCGTTCCGAGAGAGGTTCAATCGGCACTAAGCAACCTATCCTCTCCTGTTCGAGATCGTGGGCGTGCTGCATTCGCGCCCTGTATTCATTACGCCGAATCGAACCTGCCAATCTATGAGGGCTCCAACGAAGCCAGACGATCTTTTTAGTCCAATACGAAACGAGGAGTCTCTTTCTTCCCAAGAAATCCCAGTGAACAAGACAAGATCTTCGACAAGGGCCACCGTTACGCGCAAATCATTGTTCTATTGATTTTCCTTATTATCCTTATAATTTAGATTGGGATGCAAATAAGGGGAATATTAAGTTTTTAGCCTCTTTCCATTACCCGCTATTTAGCGTATTATTCAGTCTTCGTATCTCAGCTAGGTAAATAAGAAGAAAAAGAAGGACGAGTTGGATTGTTCCTTTGTAGCCAATACAAATCAACAGAAAATATACGAGTTGTTCATGGCCAACTACTTTTCCGTGACTATACACAGGAAATGACATACAAAACAAATGTTGCCCTTAGCACAGAAGTTTGTGTCGTCTATATCGGAAGAGGGGTAATTGTTGATGGATGAAAATGAAGTGGAAGACAAGATGTTGTCGGGCTTTGTTGTCGTTAAAAGTACTATTCAATAGGGTATTTGTACCAATAGTTGCTACGGAAATTAGGACGTGGAGGGGCGGCTATCAACTGGTTCTATAGATATTCCCCCAATAAACCCTTTGGGCCAGCATAATATACTCGTCAGTCATTTTCATCTGGTAGATTCTATCAAATAATCGGGCAGCTCCACTATGATACCATCAGCTAAGCTTATTAACAAGTCGACGATCACCCTAAGTCGAAGATGTGAGGAAGAACCACACACCATGACGCGGCGTATGGCCCATGCCGGTTGACTCTGAGCGTGTCCAAGCTTGGTCAACCGGCATTGGACTGGGTACACGGTGTACCCGCTCTGAATTCGGAGTCCGAATTCAAGTGGGTTTCGCCGGTTCCCTAGTTCGAAGAGCAACAGAAATAATCACAGCAACAGATGCCAATACCGAACGAAATCGGCGAAAACCACGGAACGACGACCGGCCCTTACCAACGCCAGCAGCGATGGTATAGTCGGACGGCAGTTACTCGCCATGATCGTCATCAGAGGTCAACGGAGAGCAAGCAAGTAATCGACCATCTGCACCGAAATCCCGGCAGTAGAATAGGGAAATTCCACTCGAGTTCCGCATCCCGTAGAGTCTCGAGTAGAAGAGTGCAGCCGGAACACGCACCCGCGTGTGCATCAGTGATGGCGGTGAAGGAGAGGGTCAGTCTCGGAGGTGAGGGACATGGCGTATGAGAGCGCGGCTACCGATGAGCAGTTAACGGATCTGCTCCGCGCTAACCTGCGGAAGAATCAACTTGAGCCGATGTCACCGCCGAAGGCGTGTGAAGAGTACCTCGAAGACAAGAAGCAGAAATCGGCACAGTCCACGTACAACTCGCACCGCTCTCGACTCAGTCACTTTCTGGACTACTGTGATGAACAGGGTATCGAGAATCTGAATGACCTGACTGGGCGGGATCTCCATCGCTATCGGCGATGGCGTCGAGAACAGGTAGGCCTGAAGAATACGACGGAGAAAACCGAACAGGATACGCTCCGGGTGTTCATTCGATGGTGTGAGGCCGTAAATGCTGTACCGGCGGACCTGTCGTCGAAAGTGATCTCGCCCTCCCTGTCAGAGGGTGAGAACAGCCGTGATACGATGGTTCCTGCCGAGGACATCAAACGTATTCTGACGCACCTCGAGCGGTACTGCTATGCCTCGTTGGACCACGTCGTCTGGCGGCTCCTCGGGACGACTGGATTCCGGATAGGAACGAGCCGCGCGCTCGATGAAGCAGACTATCATCCGGATGCAGAACCGGCCTATCTGGAGGTGAATCATCGGGCTGGTGAGACCCCTATCAAGAACAAGGAAAGAGGTGAACGGTTAATCTTCCAGAGCAAACACGACTGTACCATACTCGATGATTACCGTCGGGAGACGCGTCCCGAGGTGACCGGTGAGTTCGGGCGTGAGCCGCTCTTGGCGACGCGACACGGTCGGATATCGGGATCGACGATTCGGAAGTACGGCTACAAATGGACGCGTCCGTGTAAAGTGGACAGAACGTGTCCACATGGCAGGATACCAGAGGAATGTGTTGCCGCACGTCGTGCGGAAGAAGCGTGTAAGTGTCCAAGTAGTAAGTCGCCGCACGCCGTCCGCCGGGGGCACATCACTCATCAGCTCGCGACTGGCGTCCCACGGTACGTTATCAGCGATCGGTGTAATGTAAGCGAAAAGGTGCTTGAGCATCATTACGACCAGCGAACAGAGAATCAAAAGATGGTACAGCGGAAAGAGTTGCTTGAGAAAGCTCACGAACAGGGTGATGTGATATGAAGTCACGAACAAAGCTGGCTGACCGGTCAGTAATAGTGATACCGACAATGGAGGTGCTACCATGAAAAGGATTCGTGATGAGTTGTGTGGTCACTACAGGGTCAGCCAAAGGGTTGTCCGGTTAGTTGGTGGTTGGACCCCCTTCAGCAACCTTAGGTCTGAGAGCAACAAGCGCCTCTTGGCCGAGGCGCTGAGCCTCTCAATTCTGGCCGCTTTGGGCAACCCCCTTATTCAAAAAGGGATGTGCTCAGACATGTCTGGTCACATACCTTCCTTAATAGGTGAGTGTGTACCAGATTCAAGGCGGCTCCTCTCTCTCTTCCTCGGACTAGTTGGAGGTATCACCACTGTGAGTTGGATTGTTGTTGGGTGGCCAGACCAACTACCGATCATTCTGCCGCTGATGTGTGCCTCCTACAAGTCAAATGAAGATGATGACACGTCGGATGACCAATCTCGCAAAGGATTGGGGTATGTCCGTCTCAGTGACCCTGAGCAGGAGGAGGGCACCGGTGAAGATCGGCAAATCGACACGATTCACGAAATAGCAGACAAAGAGGACATCGAACTCGTCGATATAATCAGAGACATTGGAGAGACTGGCCGAGAGTTCGACCGAAATGGACTACGGGAACTCCTAACTCGTGCGCAACGCGAGGAGAACAAATACGTAGTCGTTGAGGACTCAGACCGGCTCGGGCGGCGTGCACCACAGACGCTGAGCATGGTCGATTTGATTCAGAGGGAATGCGACGTCATCATCGTTACACCAGTGGGTGAGATGGATACCTCACAAATCAGTGGCCTGTCGATGGTCGCTCTTCAGACAATTGTCGGGGACATCGAAAACAGAAACCGAGCCCATCGGCTCCTCAGTGGGAAAATCAACGCCTTCAAAAATCGCAACTGGCCGTCGTGGTTTCGTTACCCACCATACGGCTATACGGAAGATGGGAACTGGGACGACGAGAACGCCGATGAAAAGTGGATTAAAATCGATGAGGATGAAAAAGAGGTCTCGGAAGATCTAGCCAAATTCTTCGACAGAGAGGCAAAGATAGTGAACGGTTTCGCAGCGACGATAGAGTACATCGAGCGGAACCACGGTGTCACTCTCTCTCGGTCCCAGGTCAAGCGTATCCTCACCGATCCAGTGTTCATCGGAAGGCCGACTGTAAGTGGCGAATCAATCGGTGATGATGGCGAGGAAGCAGTCGTCGAAGATGACAGCCTTCAGATAATCGACGAAGAGCTGTTTGAGTCGAACCGAGAGAAGGTGCAAAAGATTCATGAGAAGTATTCGACGCCGACAAACGAGGAAAGCATTGATTTAGACTATCTTCTCACCAAGTACGGCATAGAGCCGGTCGTCACGATGTTCGACTGTGTTGAGGTCCGTTGTCCAGAAGACGATTGCGACGGTCAAACCCGACACTATGATCGAAACACGCTTGACGACGAGTCATTGGGAGAAGAAAACGGTAAAACGGTCCATGTCTGGGAGTGCCGCAAGTGTGGGAGTCGGAAGACGTTCCCGAACCACTGGGAGCTATTCTGTCTCCAGAATTGGGAAACGATCCAGGACGAGCGTAGTAGCCAGAATGAGGACCAGCAAGACGAGGATAGTGATGAATCTAAGTAATAACCGATAAGACTCTATTCCAAAAACGAGACACTGTCAAGCAATCAACTTTTCCCAGTTTCATCGACATATCCGCAGTAGTCTGTCGTCATCGCATCAATCGAGATTGCTTTCCAGTCATTCTGCGCCGGAGATTCCCGATTATCAGCGCGGGTCCTGAACCGATTCCTGACCTCGGTAACACTGGCAAAGACATCGTCCTCAACGATACGATAGTCTTCAACATACTCTGTGAAACCACCAACGGAGTACATGCCGATGTACAGCTCGTTTCGGAGTACATCGCTGATAGCCTTTGCCGTCCACTCACCACCAGTTTTCGTCGTTACCCCCTCCTGATTGAGTTCGTGCGCTAATTGCGGCATCGACCGCAATTCAACATAGCGGTGGCAGATCTCATTGACAAGGTTCGCCTCCTCGCCGTCAACTTCGAGCGTCCCATCCGACGCTTTCTGGAACCCTAACGGTGGATGGTCGTTCGGCCACCGGTGTTCCAGTGCGAGTGCCTTCAACCCCATCTGGGTCCGCTCGCTAATCATGTCGCGTTCAAACTCGGCTGCACTCGCGATACTTCTGAAGTTGAACCGGCCAGCGGACGTCGTGGTGTCGATTTGTTCGGTGATACTGTGTAATGCCACGTCAAGCTCGCGAAGCTCCGCCTCGACTTGCACCGCGTGCAGAAGACTCCGCGAGAACCGATCAAGTTTCCAGATCACGACCACGTCAAATAACCCGCGTTCGGCCTGCGTCATCATCGACTGGAACTTCGGACGCTCGATGTCTTTCCCGTTCTCCGCCTCGTCACGAAAGACAAATACGGGATCCCACCCCTGCCGGTGGCAGCGTTCGACACACAACCGCACCTGCTCGTCCAGCGAGTAGCCGAACTTCTGCTTATACGACGACGTACGGGCATAAATTGCTGCCCGTTCCACCTCGTTGTCTTTCGTGTCACTAGGACATGACGTGTATAGACTACTCATCGAACACACTTCGATTTCTGAACTCCTTGATTCGAACACGGAGTGTTTCCTTTGAGACACCCGCTACTCGGGCAACCGTCCGTTGTGACTCGGCCCCTTCTGCGGCCCCGTATAGTGCCGCACCAGCAATGCCAGCCGGGTTGCGTCCGTTCGTCAAACCTTCCTCGCGTGCTCGCCGGATGTACGTCGTCGTCTCGGCGATTACGTCCTCATCGAATTCGAGCTCCCGGGAGAGTGCAGGAACATAGTCCTCGGGCCGACACTCCGTGGCGTCCAGATTGAGATCTTCTCGGAGGCGGTGAACGAGCCGCGCCAGCGACTGGCGTTCGGTGTCGACTTCGCGTGCGATGCGCGTGATCGGAATTGGTTCACCCCGATGTCGGGTGGTGAGACAGAGGAGTGCACCGACGACGTCCGCGGTGTTCCTCCCATCAGTCGCCTTCTGCTTCGTCGCCTCCCCGAACAGCGTCGCAGCCTGTTTCCGGGTCTCAGCCGGGAGGTCAAGTGCGACAGCGAGGGCCTCCAGCGCTTCCAGTGCAACCCCGACGCGTTCCTCTACGCTATTCGTGACGGTATACGTCTCCGACCACTCCGCCGGCGTCTCTTCCTCGCTCGGCTCGAACGCAAGGGCTTGCTGCACCTCTTCCGGAAGCTCTATCGATGCGTCCTGTATGACGTATCCGCACTGGGTACAGATGGTGCCGAGGGCTTCGACTGCGTCATCGAGATCCGACGAGTCGCATACTGGACACCGCTCGTCTTGGGTGTAGTCTTCGGTCGGCATTGTGATTAGTCACCTCTTGGTGTTTCGTCCGGAGTCTGGTCGTCTGGGTCAGGTCCGCTCAACGCGACCGAGACACCAGTGTCGCTACACTTCGGACAGTCAGGCAGGTTGGAGACATCGCCAGTCCACTCGATGACGTCAATGGGGAAACGACCATCACAGCCGGGGCAGCGCCATCGATAGCTCCCGTACTTCCCGACCAGTTCGGGGTACTGGTTCGCGAGTGTGGGCGTGAGCTTCGCGCCTTCATGGCTGTGAAGATAGTTGATAACTTTCTCGCGGGGGTACTCGCCGAAGAGTGGTAGGAACCCGACCGCATCGATGTCACTGAACTGCTTCTTAGTCTCACCGCAGCGGGTCTTGAACGAACAGTATCGGCATTCCCAGCCGAACACGGGATCGGCAGGTGGGAGCCGGTCGTCAGTTCGGAATCCTGTATGGTCCGCTGCCCATGCTACGACGTTGTCCCACCAGTAGTCCTCGTCGAACTGCACGTGGAACGGCCTGATGTCGAGTGACGTGCGATCCCCGTAGATAATTAGGGCATCAGTAATCTCTGTCTCCCACGCTTGGGAGAGCCCGTACATGTACGCGTACGTCTGTGCGAGGTGGTGCGCGTTCGGCTCCTCGAGCGAGCCAATCGACTGCTTCGTCTTGATTTCTGTCGGCAGAATCGGTGAGCTCTCCGCGTCAACGACGACTGGGTCTGTCTTACCTCTGAACTCGACCTCGCCCTGGTCTGTCTCAACGGTGAACTCCACCCAGATGGAATTCTGGATGTACGCCACCCCATCGACGATTGAGGAGAGGTACGGCATCATCACTTCTTCCTCGAACTTCGTACCGGTCCAGAAGATGCCCTCTGGGTCTTCCGTCTCCTCTGGTGCGTTGAGTTGTCGGTAGTAGATTTTCCGGTGGCATTGGTTCAGCTGGCTGGGATTGTGCTGTCGAGCTGGTTTGTTTGGCGGTGGCGTGTTCAGGTAGGCGCGTCCCGACTGGACGTTCTGCTTGAACTCGCGCTCTCGATTCCATTGTTCGAAGCTTTTCGGGCCGATTTTATCGACGAGCGTGCCGACGAGATCGTCCTTGTTTTCTTCAGAGTCGGGTAAGTCGATGGTCATCAATTCGCTCCGGGCTAGATTTCTCGATTGCGAATCTCGTGTGACGGTGGTGCTTTGCTTCTTCTCGGCACCTCTTGTGGCGATTTTGTCCTCGGTTGGCGTTGAGTATGGACATACTCAGGTAGAGAGTACGTGGGCAAACCAGAAAGTCTAGTGCACAAACGGAGTTTTTAGACTACGTTTGTACATCTATACCTGCCGGAACGGTGCAATTATACAGCAGTTGGGGACAATCCGTTCGTAATGCGACCCCGCGTTAGCTGGATGACTCGCGCAGACGACGCCATTCTCGAGTTACTCAGCGAAGCGGGGATTGCAGCAAATCCGAGCACAATTGCGTTCAACATTGACTACGACCGCCGGTACGTCTCTAAGCGGTGTCGTGTTTTGGCGGAACATGGGCTTGTTGACCGTGTTCACGAAGGCAAGGCGATGTACGAAATTACAGAACTCGGCAACAACTACCTCGCAGGTGAAGTTGACGGCGATACCTTAGAAGAGTAAACCTGCACCAAATGTAATGATCTAATGATTCACCGTGAACCTGTGTTTCCTTGATATCAGGTCAAGCTCTAATACAATTATAATCTCATCCTTTTCTTCCCATCAGGAGGGTATCCCTCGTGCAAAGACACGGTGGAAGGTAGTTTTGGAGTGTGTAGTAGAGAATTTAGTTGAAGGCGGAGTGAAACAGGTAATGAAAAGTTCACGAAATTACCTTCAACTGTGTCGTGATTGCAATCGTCGATTGGCCGCTCTATGAGAATATTAATATTTAATAGATTATATTTACTGTCATCTTTGTAGGATTACCTTTATAGGTATTGGAACAAGGGATGTAGTTGTTAGGAAATATGAGTATAAAAATGAACCTTGCGAAGAAGACGAACAGCAGATTCGGAAGTCCTTGCATGAAGGCACGAATAGAATAATGCGCATTGCACACGCTGCCGACATTCATCTTGGTCACCAACAGTACGGACTCAAACAGCGCAGATTCGACGCACGTCTTTCCTTCCAACATTTTCTATCACAAGCACATGAACACAACACCGATGCCATCGTTATACCCGGCGACTTATTCGACTCGCGTGATCTTCGTCCACAGACACTCCAGCGGACGGAAGAGATACTTGAAGATGTAGTGCAGCCCATCATTGTATCGCCCGGAAATCACGATGAAAACATGAGTCGTCGAAGGGATCTCACATGGCTCCAATATCTCAATGACAAGGGGCTCATCACTCTTCTCTCGGCGGAGTTGGCTAATAGCGAAGTGACATTCAAGCCGACGGACATGGCGGATCAACGACAAGGTGGTGGTGGATACGTCGATTTCGAGGTGGATGAGGATGTTATTCGGTACTTCGGTCTCCAGTACCGAGGTGCGTACATCGAACGTGACCTCCCGAACGTAGCCGAAGAAATCCAGTCCATAAACGAAAGTAAAGGAATGCCCGATACGACTATTTTGCTTGCCCACTTCGGTGTTGACGATGCTGTCCCCGACCTTGGTGCGACAGTCGCACGAGCAGCTCTTACAGAACTCGAAGAAGCAGTAGATTATATCGCACTCGGCCACATTCACAAGCAGTACGAGAGTAGCTCAGTTGCCTGGAATCCGGGTAGTCTCGAAGCATTCGACATTCAGGAAGGTCGCTGGGACGATGACCACGGGTATTACATCTACGACACTACCGAAGAATCAACGGAACACTATCTATCTAAGCGCCGACCGTACTACACACTGAACTTCGATGTCTCGAAATACCGTACATTCGACGACCTCCGTAGTGATTTCGAGACAAAAATTGAGGCTACTCGGTCAGATGTAGAAGACGTCTGCAATCGTGAAATCCATCTCGATGGACGAGGTAACCGTCGGAAACCAATACTCAACGTTCGCTTCGAAGGGACGCTTCTACTTGATCATACAACTTTCGACGTAGATGCTCTTTCCAATATCGCTAAGGAGACGCTGGATGCTCTATACGTCCAACCAACGAATCAGACTGAGCGAAAAGCGGTTCAGGAGTTACTCGGCGAACTCGAACGTGATGAAGCCTTTAATCCCGATGGGACCGTCAATACGGATGTTCTCCAAGATCGAGTCTTCACTACGATTGCTGGCGAATCTCGATACAGTACGGAGGAGGAGGAAGTTGCAGAAACACTGAATCACGTAGAGGGCCTCGTCAACGAAGATGGCCAAGACGTCTCAGAGGTAGCGGAGTACCTCAGGAAACGTCGCCGAGAACTCTTTCCTGACGGACCCGGGGAGGCCTATGAGTCAGAGAGTGAAGTCCAAGACGATACCACCACTCTGGAGGTGAGCACGAAATGAGTATCGTCATCGATGAAGTCACACTAGAAAATTTCAAGAGTTATAGTGGTGAGACAACGATCGAATTAGGCACAGGCGTTACAGCTATCCTCGGCGATAACGGTGCAGGGAAGAGTACCATTCAGGAAGGCGTCGGGTTCGCGCTCTTTGACACTCATCCTTTCCAGAATCAAGATCGGCTAGTCCGTGATGGGGAAAGTTCCGGTCACGTGGAAGTGACATTCACAAACCAGACGACAGGCGACACCTACACGGTACGTCGGTGGGCCGGACGCTCAAAATACGATGTGCTGGACGAGAACGGTGACCTTCTCGGTTTAGACACCAAGAGCGACGTCAAAGGCTGGATCTGTACTGAGCTAGGTATCGACAGTCCCAATGAACTAGCTGAGATATGGGAGCGGAGTATAGGCGTTCCCCAGACGGACTTCCTTTCAGACTTTACGCAAACGGAAGCCGATCGGATAGACACGTTTGATCCGTTGTTTGACATCGAACGCTACCGGGAAGCATACAAGTCCCTTAGCGGACTCGAAGATGAATTCGAAGACGGGATCGACGAACTTGAGAAGGAAATCATTCAGCTCGAAGTCAAATTAGAGGACCTCCCGAATGTCGAAGAAAAGGTAGAGAGCTACGAGCAAACGATCACAGAACTGACTCAGGAAATCCAGTCTCTTGAAGACGAGATCGAGAAATTAGAGGGCGAAAAGAGCGAACTCGAAAGCCGAAAAGAAGAACTTCGTAATGCAGAGCAGGATCTAAAAGCATTAGAGGAAACTAAGATACCTGCACAACAGAAGAGTCTCGAAAGCGCGGAAGAACGGCGTGATGAAGCCGAAAAAGCGAAAAAGATACTCGAAGAAGTTGAAGACGATTATCAGCGTCACAAGACGGCTAAGCTCCGTCTCGAAGAACTCGAAGATGACCGTGAAGAGCGTGACCGATTGAAAAATCGCTTTTCCGATGTGGGCAGTGAAATAGACCTCCTCAAAGAGCGAGTTTCAGGGTACAAGGCCGACCTGATGGAAGCACGGCAGGCAGAAGAGCAGGTTGAGGACCTCGAACCAAAGAAAGAGCAGTATGAATCGCTCAAGAATGAAATCTCCGAATTGGAGGATAAAGAGGGCCGTATCAATGACGTTGAGACGAGAATAGACGAGATCGATGACAAAATCGTAGACCTAAAAGAGGAAATCAAGGAGGTCGAAGCCAAGATCGAAGAAGCGGAATCACAACAGGAGGAGGCGGATCGTCTCTCCGAACTCCAGGAAGAGAATCAAGAATTTTTCGTCCAAAAGCAGACTTTAGAGAATGAGATTGATGATCTTCAGGAACAGAACGCCGAACTTCGCGATATAGACTTAGACGGGAACACGGAAATTTCCTGCCCCACTTGCGACCGACCTATCACCGCAGATCACCGCGAGAAGGTTATCAGTCAAAATGAAGCCCGTATCAATGAAGTAACCAATCAGGAGATTCCTGAACTCAAAACTGAGATCTCGGAACTCAAAGAAGAAATCGAGTTAGCACGGGCCGCTAAAGAAGCCGTTAACCAGATTCCTAATTTGGAGAGCGAGCTCGAAGATTTAGAAGAAAGCATAGCGGAGTTCCGAGACAAGAAGCAAGAGCTGAAACAAGAACGTAGGGAACTCGAAGACAAAGTAGCTGAGATTCCAAAGAAACGGGAAGAGCTGGAAGAGCTAGAAGGTGTCGTCGATAAGTACCACACGGCGAAGGCAAAAGTCGATAGCGCGGAAGATGCTCCTGAGATACTCCGAACCACAAGAAACGAGTTAGGCAAGAAACTCATCATATATCAAGAAATCCGAGAGAGCCTCTCCAAATTCGATGGTCTTGACGAAGAAATCGACCAAGCAAAACAGACTATCAATGAAACGGAGGAAGCGCATCAGCGATACGTTAAAAACGAGGATGAAGTGGCGAAACTCTCTGAACGCCAGCAGGAAGTTACAGACGAGCTCGCTGAACTTGCGGATCTGAAAGCCAAACGTGAAGACGTCGAAACCTGTATTGAAGACCTTCGTGCTGAATTCGATCCTGGCTATCTTAATGAGGTTATAGATAAACTCGATGATCTGAAACAAAACCGGGCACAAAGAGAGCAGCAGCACAAGAACGCGAAATCCAATCTGGGAGAAGCCCAAGAGAGACTCGCAGAACTTGAAGAAAAGCTGAAAGAAAAACGCGAACTTGAACAGGAAGTCGTAGAAGTGGAACGAGACCAGAGGTTTGCACATTGGGCGCGCAATAGCCTCCAGCAGGGGGCCGAAGACCTCAGGGATCTCATCACCAGCGAGATCGGTGACCGGGCGAACACCATCTTCCAGCAACTCCGTGGTAATCCCACGGAAACACTCGTCTGGGATAAGACGTACAACCTCCGAGTACACGTCCGGGCTCAAAACAAACCCTACGACACCCTCTCAGGCGGCGAGAAGATGGCCGCGGCCCTCTCAGTCAGACTTGCCATTCTCGAACGGCTCGCATCGGTCGGCATCGCGTTCCTCGACGAACCAACGGCAAACCTCGATCAGGAGAAGAAACAGAATCTTGTAAATCAACTCGATGATCTAAATCAACTGAACCAACTTCTCGCTGTCAGTCACGACCGGACATTCGAGTCATTGACCGAACGAACGATCGAGTTAGAAAAAGACGAGCATGAAGAATTGACGAGGGTGGTGTCCGACTGATGCCTTTCTATCCGAACGCGGTCCTCAAAGGCCTCCAGGACCATGCCGATGAAATCCGGGCGTTTGTCGATGACGACACGGAAGCCGTCGAAAAGTATCGGAATGCCTTACGTGATGCAATCGAAGAATATGACGAGGGTTCACTACAGGCTGACCTCGGTCTGGAACGATATCCGGGTGCTTTGCCGACCTTGGAATGGAGTAATCATGACACGCCTACCATCTCGTTTGACGAGGCTGCTGAGTGGGACAATCACGAGGTGGTCAACGAATGGGCAAAGGGCGTGTTGGAAGACGTGACATCCATTGCTACTGACGGTTCAGAACTCGGTCCCATCGACGAGTTCACTGTCCCACTCGGACTCGTCCAAGTAGCTTGGAACGCAAATCATCACCACAAAGACGGCGACTATGACCAAGGGGTTCGTACTCGAATCCTTAGCCCGAACGCGGTCACCGAGGAATCAGACAAAGAAGACGGCGTTCGATATACAGACGGACGAGCGCCAGGACACGAACGCTATCGAGATGAAGGCAAGACAGTTATCGAATGTATAGAGAAATTCGCTGATAGGAATCCACCACCTGTTGTTATCTATGACGGTCCTCTCGTCCCTACGTTCGCCAACAGGTACTCACCTGAAGTACGAGACGACTACTATCGACGGACAATGTCCCGTGTGCTGGCGGCGAGTGAACATCACGGGGTGCCAGTCGTGGGATACACGGCGGGCAGTAGTCAGACAAACATTGCGAAAATGCTTCGTCGGACATACAGCGACCGTCTTAAAGGAGAACCCTTTGTCGCAGATGCGCGAATTCTCGATGGGTTCACGGACCACTGGGGTGATCGCTCACTGGCGTTCGTTCATAGACAGTATGGGACCGTCGATGCGATGGAGATCACGTATCGCGGTAAAGAGTACGAATTCGCAACTGACGTGTTGTTTGGATATCTCGACATTCCGGAGGGCGACGTGATGGATTGCCTGGAATTTCCTGGCTGGATCCAACGAGAAGGGCTCGTAGACTATTTATTCGACATCGTCCGCGCGGAAATCGGCATTGGACGAGGTTATCCAGAAATAGTTCAACAGGCGGATACGAACGCTGTTCTCGACATGGAGGCTAAACGACGGTTCATGTCCCTCGTTCAGGAGTTCGCAGAGGAAGAAGATCTACCCATCGAATGGAACGCAAAAGACCTGAGCAAGAAACGAAGGCGCCGATAATACCGTTCCTCGAACCATCCATTATAACTAATAGATCCTAACATGACACGAGCTGACCTTTCGACGGAAGAAGCGGCCATCACGAAGAACGACCTCACCATCGGTAGTATCGCGCAGTCCCACTCCCAGATGGATTACGTTGTCGAAGTCTATCGGGAACATGAACGAGAAACGCCACCAGAGAAGCAGGATTACGAGTTCGGACAACTCGTATACAGCAAGACAACCGTTCGAGGCGATGAGTACGCGTTGGTCGGTGTAGTCTACGACTCACAACTCGTCGACCCAGACCAAGGTCGAGAGGGACCTCGTCTCTCGAATCCAGACCAGGAGATGTTCGTTCCCGGCTACATTGACGAAAAACGAACGCTACTCGGTATCGCATTCCTGGGGTACGCTAATATTGTTCCCGCTAGCGATGCGGGAGCATACAATTTTACTGAAGTCACGCAGGAGATGCCACGTTGGACGCTTGATATCGACAAGGAGGTCTCGAAGCTTTCGAGCGGGGGCTTCAACCAGTTCCATCTTCCAAACGATACTCTCCGAATTCAGTACTACGACCGACTCATCGCTACTGCTGGTCAATTCGGTGCCGAAGTAACGCTCACGCTTATCGACCGCCTTCGCCATGAAACAGCTGCCGATGAAGACATACTAGATGTTATCGAGCAGAAAATTCGCTGGGAAGCGAGTGCTGATCGAGGGGTGGTCCGATGACTGACGAGATACCAGCTCCACCACAGGGACGAGACAACACAGCTACGTCGGACACGGTAGTAGGTACTGTCGAGAAACCGGGTGACTCCGCTGACGAATTCCAGTTTATTACCCCGAACGAAACGGACGTCCGAACCGGAGAGTTCGTCGTTTACGAAACCACCGTCGAAGGTGCACACCATGAGGTCCTCGCTCGAGTCACAAATACCCAACAAGAACGGGGACTACCAGGAGACTTTCTTGCGGACCCATCCGTCGATCCAGACGAGATTGCAGGTACGCTCGGGGTCCCGAGTGAGGATATCGAAATCGACCGAATAACTGCTCGGAATATCGGCTATTTCGACGAAGATATGGAGACGTTCACGAATCCTCGCTCACTTCCTGACCCTGGGTCGAGGGTGTACCTTGCGAATGATGAGTTCCTCGAGGCCGTCCTTCCGAACGCGGACTGGCAGAATGGCAGTGGAAATGCACACATTGGATGGTTGCTCAACCGACCCGCACGTGATTCCAATATCTTCCTTCCGATCGATGAATTCTCCTCGACCCATCTGGCTGTTCTCGCTTCAACTGGGAGTGGGAAATCGTACACAGCAAGCGTTATTATTGAGGAGATGATGCGCCCACAGTCTCGGGCAGCGATGCTCGTCTTCGACCCGCATGGAGAATACGATACACTCCCGGGCATGCGGAAAGACGAAAACGCCTCGATATTTAGCGACGGTGAATACACTCCCGAGGTCAATATTAAGCAGCCAGAAGAAATCGACATCGCAATACCTGATCTCAACTATGGAGACTTGCTCGCGTTACTCGACGGTCCTAGCGATCGGATGAAGTATGTTCTTCACGACGCTTGGAAGAATCTCCAAGAAGAGAGCAACGATATCAGCGTTCACGACATCATCAACAAGTGTTACAGCGTTGATGGCGAAGACAGCGATACAGCGAGCGCGCTAGAATGGCGACTTCAGCGGGCGCTCGACCGTGACCTGTTCGTACGCGCCGCTCGTGACGAATTGACCGACCTTGTCGCACCGGGCCAAGTCACCGTACTTCAACTAAATCGGCTTTCAGAGGAAGATCAGCAAATGCTTGCTGCCGCGCTTCTTCGAAAACTCTACCAGGCTCGTGAGCAAGCGATGCGGGGTGACGATGATCGTCTCGACTTTCCCCTCTTCACGCTCTTAGAAGAGGGACATCGCTTTGCTCCAGATGGCAATGCTCGGTCGCTCGGAATCCTACAAACTATTCTCTCGGAGGGCCGTAAGTTCGGGTTCGGCGTTGGAATCATTTCTCAGCGGCCATCGAAACTAGATGCTGATGTGCTTTCGCAGTGCGGAACCCAAATCATCATGCAGATCCAGAATCCGCACGACCAGAAAGCAATACGTCAATCCGTCGAAAGCGCCGGTGAAGATATACTTGCTGAACTTCCAGGATTCACTCCTGGGCAAGCCATTATTGCAGGTGATGCAATGAATACGCCGGTGATGGCAAGTATCCGAAAGCGTCACACTCGGCACGGGGCAGAAAGTCCGGACATAACTCAGGAGTGGTGTGATAGTTGGGGAGAACATCACGAGGATCTGAACCGTAGCGTCACGAACGCCTACGAGGAAGAGGAGGACGTTAATGATACTCCACTCTAAATTCTGAACTGATGACTTCTCGGCTTCTTTTTTGAATCTCACGAACTCCTTTTTACGAAAATCTGATCAGGTATTTAAACAAGGTAGTCTCGCTCTCATCTCCAGCAAGGAACCTAACAAGACCGGCTAGCCATCTCTCTTCTTGCGGATTCGCTCTTTTCGATCCTCAAACCCTCCTTTTGTGCCATCAGTAGTACCGATTTCCAGCGCCTGATCACAAACCTCAAGTGCGTCCTTATATCTGGATTGTTTCTCGTAAATGATAGCAAGGCGTTTAAATGAAGGAATCCGCGGTACTTCGCCAAACTCATTGACAAAATCGCTGGCTATCTCAATGTCTTTCTTGCAATACTTGATACATTTTTCGAGTGCATCCTCCCGGTCATCGCGTTGTTTATAGTAGACATCGACCAGTTCATTGTAAGTGAAGTGGGTGCTCGTAGCGGTCCCGTCATCGAACTCCAGCGCTGATAGCAGAACCATCTCTGCGAACTCGTATTCTTTCTCACTTGCTGCGGTCGAGCCTACGCCGTTTAGATACACTTGTGCAGTTTGTGGTGTCTTTTTTACACTTTGCTCGAGCGTGTTTACTTCGCCGCCGATATCAAATGATGTACTGTATTGGTGAAGTTTTTGACGCTGTTTCTCTGGTAGACTCACATACCATTCCTTCAGATCCAGGGCCTCTATCAAGTCCGGAACAGTTTCCTTGGGCTGGAACAAATCAATTATCTCGTCGAACATAATGAGTGTATCTCCTGGTTCCACATAGGTTTTGAGAGGCGTTGCAACAATTAGTTTGACGAAGCCGAACTCAAATTTGATACTAATCCACCCATTCTACAAATCAAAATAATGCGTTGGAATTCTTAGCTGAGATTGTTATAGTAGATCATGGTATTTACTTAGAGTCCCACTCACGATTATTCAAAGACCGAAATTATTATTTTGCTATGTTTTGTTATGAGCTATATGAGTTCTGATCGTGCCAAGACGGTTGATACTGAGGTTCATCAACTAGCATACGCTCCGGTCGGCAATGAGACAGAAGGGACGATTAAAGAGAAAACATCGCTTGAAAATAGCGAACACGTTCTCAAACAATTTAGGTACTATATTGAGGATATCGTGATGAAGGGAGACATTACAAAGGTAACTCACGCGTCCTATAGCGAGAGATCTTCGTTCAAAGGAAAGTTGAAGGAGGCTCGCGACACCGATGATGAGGAAGAATTCCGTAGCACTCTTGCGGAGTGGGCAGAAGACTTGAATGAGAGAATAACTGCCAATGCGAGTGAAGGAAGTCTGCTCGCAGCTCAAGCCACTCTGAGTGGTGGAAACATTGTTGATACGCCATTGGAGGCGCTCATTCTGTTAAAATTAGACACTGAAGATTCGATTCGGCTATTCCAATCTGAAGATGGAATTGATGTTCTCCCGGAGAATCGTGCTTATCCCTCTCCGAACCAGATTCAAAAGGCTGCCATCTATCCAGGTGACGGCATTCCTCCACACGCTAAAACAGGAGATATTAAGATCTACCAATCAAACGATTCAGATTACTTTGAGGAGTTTCTTCAGTACGACACCCTACAGCAATCTAGTCTGGAACAGGCACGAACTGCTCTTGGAAAAGCTGAAGCGATAACTGAGGAATCCCTCGATAGAGAGTTCAATCAAAACGACTTTACAGAGATCATTTCTCAGGCCGAGGACGGAGGAGAGCTCACTTCTAAGAGTATCGGATCTGCTCTGGAGGAGAACTCTGATGGAGAAGTTGATTCAGAAGATGTAGTCGATGCTTTTGAAGAGGATGATCGGCTACAAGACTTGGAAATAGATGCTGATGATTTGCCGAAGAAAACTAAACTCACAATCAGAAGACACGGCGGTAAAATTACTGTGAAATTTCCCTCATCTGTATCATCAAATGTGGAGAAAATATACGGGGAAGATGGTGAAGACGACAAAATCGTGATCAAAGGGGATTTTATCCAGGAAGAACACTTAGAGAAGTAGGTCTGCCTTCCCTCTGTGTCAGAATCGGGAGCAACATGGTTGTTTGATGTTGTCGTAGAGGATGGTGGGTCCAAGTGTCTCTTTGAACGGTCTTGTTAAAACCCATAAATTGTGACAGGTTTCAACTGGTATGCTGAATACATTGCGCATATCCGTCAACAGCAAATCGAGCGGTGTTCGACCCTCATAGACAAGAAGAGGGAGGTTCAGAGACCAATGGTCTTGTACCGCTTGTAGTAGTAGTATACCATTGCCAACCCCGCCGTGCAGACATTAGCAATGAGGTACAGCGGGAATGTAGGCGACCAATTAGTCTCCGCGCGGACATAACGCATATCGAGATACCATGCGGTGGGAATGGCGACAGAGAGCGGCCAAACCAAGCCGTAGCCAACGAGATCAGCAACCCCGTTCATGACGCCGCCCATACCGTCTAAAGATCCAGCGATAGCAAGGGAGACGAACCAAAAGACGATAGCCATAGGGATGAGACGATGCCACTGTTTGGCTCGTTCGAGTCGTCGAAGCCACTCAGGTGACGAGTCTGGAGCTAAAATACCATCGCCATCACGAAGGTCAGGTGTCGATTCAGACGATATAGAGGTGTCGCTACCGTTGGTGGTGGCAGTTCCCATTCCGTCTCCCACCATCGGTTCTGTATCCGCAGAATCAGGGGTAGGGTTGTAGCGTTCCAAGAGATCGTGAGCCTCGAGGGAAGTGACGAGGTTTTCGAGATCGTCACCATCGATGAGTTTGACGTTTAGGTCGCGGGCGCGGTTTTCTGCGGAATTCGTAAATGCGTTGGACGTCACGACGACCACGGAGTCGGCATCGGCCTGTTGGTGTTTGAGGCTTGCATACTGTTGGATTTCAGGGCCGCCGACAGTGGTGTTTTCCCCATAACGTTTTGCCTGTATCAGTTTCTTCTGTTTATACGGTACTGACTTGGTGGCCGTCACGTCGATGCCAGCGTCCACGCTCGCTTGGGACACTTCGCAGTCCCAGCCGCGGCGCTCCCAGAGGTCTGCCACGAAGTGCTCGAAATCATAGTCGTCCATCTGCTGAAGACGACGTTTTATGGATTGAGTCTCGCCCCTCATCCGTCAGTAGAATCACTCAGGGACATCAAATAAATGTATAGGATCATAAATCTACTGAGGTATTGGAATTTAAACGTCATCTCGGTCTATCCGCATAGATATCATATCGACGACGATCTCACCCTATCCCTCCAATATACCTTAGAAATTCACTAGGAATCTTATCGATCGAATCTTTCATAATCGTTCGGATCAGCGTCTATTGGAGTGTTTCTGCCGAAAAAGCAAATATGGCAGAGATGATCGTCAACATTGCTCCCACTACAGCCCATTTCTCCCATCGGCTAGTCACAGCCATCCCGCTAAGAACAATGATAGAGAGACCAACAGCAACGAGAAAGACTATATCTCCAATACTCCGAGCTTCTGCTAATTGAATTTGTGTGCCAAGAATGATGAGAAGTGCGCCTGATAGTATAATAAGAAATAGCGAGACCGCGTTTTGCCTCCAATCTAAAGCATCATTCGTTGGCATACTCTCGTCCTCAGCCTAAAATCACTTAGTTCTCTACCTCAGTGGCTTTCAGATGAGGCTTAGCTGCGACCCAGACGCGTTGACTGACGACCGAGAGAAAACGATAGTACAGCCACTGTTACAAGACAACCGGCAAGAACCAGGGTCGGATCAGCGATGTGACCACCGAGTCCTAGATATCCGATAGCGACCATAGTGATACTCAGTAGTAGCAGCGTGAACTGACGAACACCGAAGCCCTTCATACGATCCTTTGCGACCGTGAGTAGCATAGTTGTCCTGGTAGAACTATCCATCAGTAGTCATCCTCAAATATCGCTCGACATGAGAGTTACTAACGTATATCAAGAATCTATCCGTCACTGTTGATTCTCAAGGACGGAAGGCAACGGAGTTGAAGCTAATTGACTCGTCACGGTCTCACGAACAGGCGCCTCTGTGTGTGCGAGTGCAACCACTCCGACATCGAAAAGATACGGCCCCTCAGCGTCACTCATCGCTGTTTTTCTCCGCGCCGCGCCGAACAGAGTCTCTGTGCTTCTGGGCAATTGGGTTGGCGCCATCGTCAAGCGGAGTCGTTTCTCCCCGTTCTGAAGATGTTTCCTTGACGAATTGCTCCATGCGTTCGATAATCTGTTCGGGGTTGTCTTCGGGTTCAACGACTGCTTTCCCACCTTCTTCGTAAATATCTACTTCTGTCCCAGGAGTAATACCGAGCTGCTCTCGCACCTCCTGTGGAAGGACGATGCGTCCTTTTGAATCTACCTTTGCCATATTCCTGCTTAGAGTGGGAACAGCCATAACCGCTTTTGCCACAATAATGGTTATATAAAATATAAATAAAAGATTGTATTACCAACTACTGCTAAGTAAGCAGGTTCGGCGATTGGCACCATCACGGCAGATAAATCGCCTTATCGAACTAAACGCCACTACCAGGTCAGTCCTTAAGCCAGGCGACCTTGTTGAACCCCGTAGCAACTGATAGAAATGATGTACTGAATACAGAGCGTGGATTGAACGTCAAAAACCCACTATAGAGAGAACACTCCCCAATGCTATTGCTACTTGTCGCGACTAATCATCTACTTAGGATATTTCTTGAGGAGTCGATCTGGTTCACGGAGATCGACGCACGCCCCGGCTTTTATCCATACCGTATTTCTATGGCGACCAGAATAACTATCCAGCAGTATATTTAATAACTCAATAAATTACGTACTGGTCAAAGAGCTACAGGGCTAGAAACTGTACTTATCCTAGTTGAGTTTTCCGACCCCGACCCGCTCCCGTCTACGGTTATCGACGGCCTCACAGCGTATCGGGAACTCTACACGTGCATCAAAACAATCCCGACAGAATTACGAGCATCTGTTGAAGGAAATAGAATTACGATTGCCACTGGTGCAGAAGCGTTCGAAGACTGGCTCGATTCTGATCTTACCCACACAGGCTTCCTCACGCGCTTATCAGCGCTTGTCCACTGATAGTCGCTGTCCTCCAGTTTTAGGACGCAAAATCTGTTCGTACCTGTAAGAAGCCAGAGGGTGGATAGAGGCACTCAAAAATGGGCCAACCAATAGGGGCTACAAGCCTCTATTCGCTTTCAACAAACACTGTATCGGCGCTTCTATAGAAATCTACTTACCTTTGGTTTCAACTGGTGACCAAACGGCCAAGGCATGAACCAAACTGCAATGCTGAAGAACGAGTAACTAGGGCTTCAACAATTGCGTAGTCAGCCTCCATGGGCCACCCCAGGAACTAATTGTCCATGACCAACGGTCGGGCTGATTACGCTGCTAGCAACCATGAAATCACCAGACATCAATTGCATATCAACGGCACGACGCACCCTACTCAAGGGGCTTGCAGCCCTTGGTCTTACGACCGGTCTCGCGAGCTCCTCAGCACGGAATATTATTGTATTCCATAGTGCAACCGAAGCCGAAATCAATTACCAATTCACCGTATCGGGAGGGCTACGGAAAACCACCAGCAGCGGCGGTGCCCCCATTGATGATTCAGCCATCACAAAAGATCCAGAAGATGATCGTGATGGTAGTACAGTTCATGGAGCAACTGCTGGTGGATATGATGCGTACGTGTACACTGGGCAAATAACTGCTCTTGATATCGATAATTGCGATCAGGCGAAAGTGTGGATCAATGGCCAAGCAGTAAACCCCTGCCAACTTATCGGTGAGAATCCAGGGGGAAGTTCTGGATCAGACACACTCCCCAGCGTTATCGAACTCCACGGCAAACCCTCAGCACCAGTGAAATTTTTAATTCGAGTATCTGGCCGAATCTATTCGACTTCTCGCCACTCTCCCAATAGTGACTATCATCAGGTTGAATGGCAACTGGGTGGGGAAGAACTACCGTCGGACACCTACCAATTCAGTGGACACATTGAACAACTCCAAACCTCAGATGGTGATGTCGACATAGTCATTCGCCAACGAGACTAATCAGTATGCTCTGCACCAAAATGTGAAAGCTTGGTTGCTGCAGACTGATACTGCTCATACAATTTGATTGCCTCGGTACGCACTGCATCGTTTGGAGTTTCTACTAATGCCCGTGGAATTCCTTCACCATCTCCAACGCCAATATGTACAAGGTCGTCATAGATACCGATAAAATAGGGTATTGCACCATCATACTGGTACAGAGTTACACTGTCCTGGCTGAGCATAGGTTGAATTCGTTCTTCATAATGGGGCTTTGAACGAAGTGTATCCACTACTTCTGATTCGACCACAACCTGCTGCTGTTGGTCATCCTCAAGGACATTTTGGTGAGCGACTTCAAGTTGATTCAACCCGACAGCAGGAACCATTGCCCGTAACGACCTTGAATCATTCATCGCATCTGCATGCCGATTTGCCGGGGCATATGGGTCACTAGATGTCGATACTACAACCTTTGCATCAGCGAATAATTTGAGATCGAACGGAAACTCATCAAGCGATAACCACCGGAAAAATGGTTTGAGCTCTCCTGCAATCTGGATTCGTCTTGTGAAATCATCATATTCCTCAGCGACGAGACGCCCATATGGTGTAAGTCTATATTGGCCATTCTGGTATTCAATCAAATCAGCTGTTTCGAGGTCGCGAACACCCCTGTCAACCGTTGAACGCGAAACATCCAATTCGTCGATTAGAGTGCGTTTATCTGCCGGGTGCTCAAAAAGTAGTTGGGTGAACCTTGATCGCTGTGAAAGAATATCGAAGAGGTACTCCCTCGTGTCCATTGTTATCACCCACCAACTAGACTATCACGTTCTTCAGCATATATCTAGCCAGAAAACGGGTGCTTAGCCACAGATAAAACTTTTACCAAAGAAGGGTATCACTCTCTTTGAATCGCCCTAAATAAGTGATTCTTGCAAGCAGTAGTTATGCGGACAGAGCGGGGTCCCATTCCTCATGAGACAATCACCACTGACAGGGGCCTCTCCCACAATGAGGCCACAAGGATGCCTTCGACTCAATTGTTCTGCGGAAAACCCTCTTGCACAGCCCATATCCACCCAGTATTGTTTTATAGGAGTTTACAGGGTGTGACCTCATTCACAACGCATGATATGAAGGAGTGAGCGAAACTACGTTCAGTATGATACCGAACAACAACCGGCGAGAATTCCTGAAAATTCTGGGAGTAGGAACGCTTGCAGGCGGATATGTTCTACACGACTTTAGCACAGAAGGGAATCTACAGCTGACCGTACGTGGTGGGAGGGCGCGTCCAGGAGGTACCGTACCGGTAGAATTCAAACTCCTGAATCACGGCACTCAAGAGATCCGGGCTCCCCGCATACAATTTGGTCCGCCACGTAACGGTTGGTACAAGCAACGCTTGAGAGATGATGGAGGAACTCGCCTTTACAGTGGAACAAATAATCCCTATTTTTCCGGGTGGAAATGGAGTGCACTCTCTCCAGGGGAAGCGGTTTCCCCATCCTTCCTACTGAAGGTACCGACAGCTGCAGCAGTAGGTGAGTATGCTTTTTCTGCAGAGGTCTTTAGCCAAGAGACAGTTACTGCAGAACAAGATCCTACCGAACAACCACCCTCAACACCGGCACCGACGCCAGAACCAACGCCGGAACCCACACCGGAACCAACGCCGGAACCCACACCGGAACCAACGCCGGAACCCACACCGGAACCAACGCCGGAACCAACGACATCTTTTGAGGACCCGACAACAACAGCCGTACCGGCAACAGAGGGAACAGATCCAGTTTCAACGCCAACGGAATCACTCTCAACACAACCCCCACTCACCTCTACATCAACTACAAGCAGGTTAACATCATCTGAGACAAGCCAAAAGACACCCTTACCGTCAACTGAATCTAAGAATACACGAACGCAATCTCCTAGTACGACCCCGCTATTACCGACACAAACGACGCCTCCTCTGACTACCGAAGAAGTCACTACTCACCAACAAACTAATCCCAACAAGGCACCAGTTGAATTTCTCAACTGTACAACAGTAAGAATCACTGGCGATTTCAAAAGCGTCTTCATGGAAGTCGGCTATATAGTTGATCAGTACGCAGACGTCACTGAGTATATTTTAAGCAAAGACATTGCACCAGTATCCGGAACGACAACGATCGACGTCACAGAACATCCGAACCTCAACATTCCTGCAGACCACTTGCCCCGCATTTTGTACGTTAGCCTCGCAACAGATACACTAATAAATCCGTTAACACCGGCATCGAAAATAGATTATACGGTAAGAAATCCGCTGTCGGCAAAGGACTGTGAACACACCGAGTCAGATGGAGGTGAAGAATCTGAGTCGGATGGGACCCATTTTGTTATAGCTACCAGTGAGACTGACCAAACAATCAAATACGCCTTTACTGCCAATGGGAGTGTTGAGAAGACAGATGACAGTGGCGATGCACCTATTGATGACGAAGCAGTGACGATTGATTCGGAGGATGCAATCAGTGGAAATCAGTCTCAATCAGTTACTGGAGCAATTGCAGGTGGTGCTGATGCATATTTGATATCGGGGTCGATTACTCGATTCCGCATTTCGCTCACACATGACCAAGCCAGTATAGTTTCCATATATCAGGATGGACAGCAAGTGACTCCGAGCGATCTGGGGACAAACCCGGCAGCTGCTACTCCTATAACCTTTCTTGACTGCCAATCTGCGCGTGTAAACGGTACGTTCGGATCTGTCTTGATGGATACAAGCTTCTGGGACGACGAAGGAATTGGTACTCATTCCAATTTAGGCGCCGGGGCAGTCGAAGGCACAACAAGAGTGCACCCGACTGAACAACACAGCAATCCATTTGCGATTGATTCAATGGGAGTAGATACAGACGGTACGGGTACCGTTAGTCAGTCTGAGCACGTCGCAGACAATCCATACGCAGGTCCTTGGTGTGCCCGATCAGATGCCCCGAACTCAAATACTGGCAATTCAGTGACTGAAGAGTCGAGGCCGTCTTTAGATCTTTCTGCAACTGGCGGTTCGACATCTCCGGGGGAAACAGTACGAGTAGATGTTACAGTCAAAAATACCGGGGCTACTGAAGTCACAGTCCCAATTTTGCTGTCAATTCCTGACGGATGGAGCATCAGTGATCATCAAGATGATGGAGGTACTTGGCGCCCGAACGCAGGATTCAAGTCCAGACCAGCTGACGGCTGGGAATGGACGATCAAACCAGGTGAAACCAAACACGGTTGGGTCCAGCTCAAAGTACCAGTTCAATCAAAATTGGGTGAGTATACTATTCCGGTGCGACATCGGGTAGATGACATGGTTTTTAAATCAGTTGATGCAGCCGTAACAGTAACCTCCGGTACAACAACTATAGTTATCAGCGATCCAAACAATGAACAAATTCCATCAACCACCCCTCAAGGTGGAGCAGGGGGGAATACATCATCAGATACACAAATTTCCCTGACTCACAAAAAATCAGAATTGACGGTTAACTCTCTCCCCATAACTGCAGCCTTGAATCATCCTCCAGTACTTATGCACGACTTCCCGAACATGGTTCTATTATCACTGAAAGTCAACAACCGTGGGGTGCTGGGTCTTCTTGACCCACGAAAACTCCATAACCCACAAGCCAAACTGACTTTTTCAGGAGCAAAAATCAAACATCCAACGCCTGGAAATTTCCCAGTAGATATTGCTGTTAATTCGAAATCCAAGTCAGCACGTATACAGGGGAAAGGAATTAATGCACCGTGGGAAGCCGGTCAAAATGCCATCATTGGCGCAGCAGTTGCACCGAAAGCCAGTGTCAATACGGTTAATCTCACTATTGAGGTCTCAGCACGGACAAAAGCTCAGGGAAAGCGCAAACGGCACTCTTCCCAAATTCGCCTACCCGTAAGCGCCCGCCCGGAAAACAAGATTTCACTCTCACACTTCGCTACTGCTGCTGAGCAGCGGGCAACTATTATGAGAAGCTTTGGGCGGATTCTAAATCAACAGGCATCATTTCAGGAGAAGGCACAGAAGCAGTTCAGCGATGCAATAACTACCATCTCTATTAGCGGAGCGGTAATGTTGGCTGATACAGCAGTCGGTACGGTTCTCCAGATGGCAAAACCCTTAGACTACATCTGGGAGGCGTACACGTTTCATTATGACTCTCCTTTCGAAGGGCTGGTCGGTGGTGCTGTCCCGAAAGAACCAGGGTCTGTTATTGAATCGGAACTAGAGCGGTATTGGCCACCGTTCTATGCAGAATTTCTTTCTCACGCAGACGGAATATTCAACCAATTTGACCAACTCGTCAACAACTATGATTACAACGCTCGAGTCAACGAAGGAGCAGCAACTATTCTCTGTTATGCAATTGCAGAAGCAGCAGAAGAAGAAGCTCGCGCTTGGAAGGCAAACAAGAGGAATAGGGCTCGTCAGTTGCTCGCTAATCAGTTATTCATGCTTGATGGATCGTACAAGAATGCTGATTGGGACAGTATCAATAACCGATTCAATAAGCATGAGGACAAAACGAGCTATAAGTGGATTTTTAATAAGGACACCTATCCAGACGAAGCAGAAAACCTTGTGCAAAAATTGTATGAAGTGAGAGCACTCAGGCAAAATGATCCTCGCTACCGAGATGTTATTAGTATGTTTCATACAATGCATGGCACGAGTAAGGGGGAAGCACATCGAGTGCGTGATCTCCTTGTCTACTATGATAAAGATGTGGCTTAGGGAAAGTTCTCTAATTAGTTAAACCGGTTATCCATTGCCATCCTCAATAGATCTGTAGCTGGAGTGCATATGACTCTAGACAGTCGTCGGACTTTCACCGGCGATTCCAGAGTTTCTAACGTACATCTGGAACAATT
Organism: Halomicrococcus pelagicus; assembly: GCF_050954125.1. NCBI lineage: Archaea > Methanobacteriati > Methanobacteriota > Halobacteria > Halobacteriales > Haladaptataceae > Halomicrococcus > Halomicrococcus pelagicus. The sequence goes on from NZ_JBPBWC010000005.1 coordinate 246,947, forward strand.
ACCGGTTGATTCCGCACGATATCGTTCTGATTGCACTCAATTGCGGGTGCCAGTAACATACGAGTTCCGTACCTCCTATCATTCGTTATCTGTTTAATTGAAATACCCCAGTCAGCGTTCGATACACTCTTGGAAGATAAGTCACTTTCCGAATGCATGCTCTATATTGAATATTCGTCTCAAACCCTTACAGTGAGAATTTGACCCAGAAAAATTCACCTCGGTTCTTCTTTGAATAGAATATTTAGTAAAATCTGATCGTAATTTTCTACCCGAACCAAAGGGATTCAAATTAAACAATCGAAATCAACCCTCGCTGTCTATCATTGCCAACTGGCGAAGCACGGAGATTGCATTATCTCAGAGGTGACTTACCGAAAGCCGTCAGAGTCCTCAGTCGCGTCCCATCCCCGTATGCCAAAGACTTCGAGAATAACGAGGGAACTGAATCTCGTCGATCTCTGCGTCCCTCACACAAAGACTCCCGTGACCATAGTTTCTGTCTCTATATCAAGCTCTGAGAGGTTCGACAAAGACGGCATCGACTCAGAAGCCAGGAGAAGGGAAGAACTTCGTCAGTCCTCTCCGGAGTGGCACGCCGGGCAGATAACTCGTTTGTACCCGTTATTGTGGATGTCGACGCTGCACACTTTCCGGGTTCGTTTGCCGCAGTTCCAGCAGTAGATCGGCCCGATCCGCGCCCAGGTCTCATTATCGTATTCGTCGGGGTTTCACTCGGCCTGAGAGATACGGACGATATCTGTGCTGGTAACTGCTGGAGGGTAGCTTTCGATTTCCGCTACTTTTGATCACAGTTCGGGTCCTTGCTGCCATGTTTCCATATGATTGGCTGCTCGGAATAGATGCTGATATCCTTGAACAAGCATTCAGACGGGGGTTGCTAAGACCCCCGCGGTTTCACCGAACACGTTCTGCACGTCCTCGCCCTTTACGCAGACGGTGACCACCTCGGAACCATTATCGACAACTAACTCGCCAATGTCGAGGCTAACGATCGCTGGCTGGTTCTAAGCACCGACGGCAGTATTCGTGAATTCGGTTATATATAAATTCTGCTACACTCTTGGCGTCATAATCAGCTTGTCAGAGCGACCGAAGCGAGAGCCGTTTCTCGAACTCCTGTTCCGTCTGACTTCGGATCTGTTCCCGGATACCATCGCGGTCGGACGTAAGTCCGAACTCGTCATCGAGCTGCTCGAACTCCACTATATCGAGTGTATCCTCGAGAAGACCAACACGTCTGTTCTGCAACGCCTCGTACGTCCAGAGGGAATTGAAGTAGTTCGCTAAGGCGGGATCGATTTCGTCGCGTTCTCCTTGCTGGACGGCCCGAGACTGTTCGAGCAAGTCCTCGAGCTTTCTTCGATCCACCACCCCCTCAGTTCCGGTGAAGTATCGATTGGGATGGATACTCCGGAAGTCCTCACCGGTGTCGAAGTACTGGGGCATTTTTTCGGCGAGAGGGAGATTGCTCGCCTTGATATTGTCGCTGTCGCGAAGAAGGAGGAAGTTTCCGAGGTCATTGACGAATCGTTGAGTGATAAACTCCGCAATGTTGTCGCGACGTTGACGCTCGTCTTCGCTGAGTTCGCTGTCGTCCCGGCGGTACAACTCGACATAGGTCTGAATCGCGTCCTCGATTTCGACCTCATCGTCGTCCTCGAGCTGGAAGAATTCGGTCAGCCATACCGGGTCGTTAGCGTCGTGTATCAGGCTCTGTGGAAGGACGTGTTCGAGGTGGATACTACCCATGTTCAGACGGCGTTCGACGTACATGCCGTCCTCGCGGAAGTGCTCATTCGCGATTTTGCCGAACAATAGTTTCGCGTTCTGGGGGTTCCATGCCTGCGCCTGAGTGACGATATCTACGAACCTGTCGGAGAACATCGACGGGTTCGACGATCGCATCTCGTCGATCAAATGGAGACACGAGTCATCGTATACGTTCTCACGGTCCTCCATCTCGGGTGAGAGCGAGAATCGGTGGACGGTCTCGATGAAAATCTCCTGGAAGATGTTCGGGTCTTCCCCGACGAGGAGTCGTCTGAAGTTGAGTTTCTCGACCGTGTCGAGAACGTCGTAGAGCTGTTCGCCGCTCGCATCCGAGTCCCTCACCGTGTGGTGGTAGAGCGCCAAAATAAACGGGCGCCACTGGTTCATCTGCTGGTCGTTGAGACGGACCAGCACCTCTTGGCACTTCTCGTGTGCCTCCGCGAGTGCGAGGTCTGTAGGTTCCAGCGCAGAATTCGTGATGTCCTTGTAGTACTGAACGAATTCGTGAGCGTGGTCGAGGAAGCCTCGGGCGTCATCGAGGTGTCGCAATCGTGGTCGGACGTCGGATTCGAGATTGCGAGTCGCGAACGCGTTAGTGAGTTCTGCACTGGCTTCGCCCACGGTCTCGATCTCGGGGTCGATGATGCTGAGATAGACGGAGAGATAGTCGTCGATCTGGTCCTCGTCTGTCGCGAACGCGACGACGATGTCTTCCCATTTGTCCACGTACTCTTGTCGGTCATCGGCATCAAAGAACGCGTTTACGACCGCCGCCCTGATACGGTCGATCTTGGTGAGTTCGAGCCCGCGGTCGTTGAGAATCTCGAAGATTTGCATCCGGAAATCTGGTGCCGCGTTCCGAACAATGAACTCGCCAACGTGGTACGAGTTTTGGATGTAATGACTGAGGTTGATCAGAGCTAGCGCCTCGCTGTCGGTGTCGTCTGCCCCGTCGATGACCTCCTTGATGCGTTCTTTGTAGAAGTTGTAGGCGTCGAGTAGCCGCCAATTCGAGTCGTAGACCGGCGTAAAGTAGGAGAACGACGTATCAGGGTCCTTTTCTTCGATGACTTGGTCGCTAATCCGAAACTCCTTGATGAGGTCCGAGATTCGGGTCGCATCGCCACGGCGACCATCTACGTGTTCACGTTCGTCTGAACAGAGATACTCTAATCGGGTTTCAGGGCCTAGCATGAGAGCCTCAAAGAACCCCAAGTCTGCGTCGTCGTCATCATCGTGTTTATTCAGTGATAGTCGTGGGATGTCTCCCTTGAGAGGGTTCTCGAAGCGGTAGAGAAGTGACTCGATCTGCTTGATGCTCCCTTCCCGTAGTTGACTGACTGTGTCCTGCTGGATCGACTCTGCTTTGAGGGCGCGGAGTTCCTCCAAGATGGATAGTAAGAGGATATTGATTGACGTGAGTCGCTGTTGGCCGTCGATGATCTCGTGGGTGTTGCTGTCTTTGTCGACAGCGAAGTACATCGAACTGAAGAACACGTCGGAGACATCCGAGTCCTCAACGAGATCGGCCTCCACGAACTGTTGGAGGTCAGACCACAGTTGTCGATGATGCTTCTCCTTCCACGAGAACAGCCGCTGGTATTCCGGAACGTTAAACGTCCGATCTGAGAGAACGTCTTCTAACGTCCTCTTTTCCATCTCGAAATTCTCGCCCGCGATTTGCTGCATCGCAACGTGGTCTGCGACCGCCGTGATGTCGAGGTCAACGTGATCGTAGTCGATGTAGGTATCGTAGAGCGTTCGATGATTGTCCGCCATACCGGCCTATAAAAAAGAACGCACATAGTAGTATCGTAAATCGCTATAACCACCAACTAGGTCAATGGACGTAGTTGCAACCCGATCTACCGGGTCGAGAATGAGGGAGAACGTATACAAGAGCGACTTTCCCAGTCCTATTGCCGCATTTTCCTGGTTCAGGTGGAAATACGATATCATATTTGTCAGCGTCGATCGAGTACCATACGCGACGAGAGAGGATATTTGCTATGGTCCCTTGGCCAACATCAGTCGTAGCCTTAATATCGTGGTGGGTCGCGCCGTCGTCACGGAAGTGAATGACTCGAAGGGAGGTTTGGAAGTCGTTGCCAGGAACCTGCGCGGTCTTCCCAGCGTTGTACATGTACCCAAACTTGGGGCGACCGAGGTTGCCTATGTGGCACTGGAGGGGTGTTTTATATAGGTCGCCCCGAAAATCGTGGTGCCATTAGGTCATGCCGGGAATCGACGAGAGGAGTTCCTGAAGACCGGGATTGGCAATCGTCTACTTGGTGCCAAGGAGAATGATGTGCCGACGACTTGGCTGCGATGATCTAGGCGGTCATCCCAGGGACGGTTATCAGCGTCGTTGAATGCCTCCAGCAGCGAGTTTCTCTTTCTTAGCCAGTGTTCCGAGAAACTACAAATCAATCGTAATTGTGGTCAGAACAATACTTTTATGTAGCGAGCCTCGGTTCGACACGTCAACAACCGTTAATGAGTACAGTTCCATCTCTATTGTCAGGCCTCTCCCCGTGGATCGCTGGCGTAATCGGCGGGCTATCCGCCAATATCGCCGCAAATTGGTTGTGGCGGAAGTACACGAAGCCAGAACTAGTGTTCGGGGATACCGCTAACACGGATTTCGAGGTAGATAACGATGGCAGCCCTGAAGCGAGACGGTTCAAAATAGTTGTCCGGAATGAGGGGAGGACAGCGGCAAAGAACTGCAAACCGAAAATCCAGTTACAGGGAAAGCACGAGGGCAGCCTGTACGAAGTGGAACGTACGGTCTGTTGGGCCGAAGAAGGACACCCCTCTAGGATTACTATAAACCCTGACGAGACGGCTGAATTCGAGTTCTTCAAGATAACTGCTGAGCAGGAAAACGACGAAGAGGTCCTTAACACCAACCTCGCCTTCTATGCTCAATTCCCAGATTCTGCTGGCGAGGACTCGACTGGTGATGTGGTCGAATGGCTTTATGACGACGAGTTTGCCCAGGTACAGGGGGCGGAATTCCACGATAAAATCGAGAAAGAGTTGTTCGAAAAGTTGGAGTGGCAGACAAACGAGATCGTTGTTACGTCCGAGAACACGGATCGTATCGATGGGTTTGTGACCCTAAATCCTGATATAAAGGATGCACAGGGTCTTGTCGGTATGACTGTAAGTGTTATTCCAAATTAATTCTCCGCAATAAATATATACACTCAATTTGTTGACTCCGAGTATGACCGTGCTTCAGCAACCGGAAGACAGTCTTTCGGAAGCTTACGCGTTTCTCGACGAACTCCCGGATTCAGGTAGCCAGGAGTTCTTACTGGCTCGAGAGTCACAGACCACAGAGAGCCTTCTTGGGGGCGAGGAGAACACTATCTATACATTTGAGAAATTTGTCGAAGATGACGAGGAAGTGCTGGAATTGCTACGAGGTCGTTCGTTAGACGTGCTCGAAAATCAGGTTAAGTCGGTAGTTAAAAACGAGAACAAGGAGTTGGCCGAATATGATATTTCAAACCGCAAGAAAGAAGATGCACTGCTGGAGTTCGTGGTTGCCGATAAGATCCAGAATTTCGACCGGTTCGAAGGGTTGCTAGAAACAGGGGCGACCGGAGAGAGTAAGTTCAATCCTGGTCACCCCCCGGCGTTCCAGGCGTATCGCGTTGTGCAGGGTGATAAAGTACGATTCGCAGCCCTGCAAAAGTTCACGCAGCGCCAGGTCCTCTCGGACGATGATGGCGTCAAACTAGCATTCGAGGAAGATTCCGGCGATTACGACCCGTTTACTGGTACAGTAGTCTCGTTTTTGAGTCGTATCGATTGCTTCTACTTTGAGGGGACAGTCTACATTTTGAACGCTACTAAGTTTGAAGATATCTTCGATTACCTGTACGAGTACAAGGATGACGCTAACGATGTGCTCACGTCAGTCAAAAATTCGGATATCAATATCGCTGACTTCGACCGGTTCGTTGACTCTGTGAAAAACGATCGCCGGGCGCTGCGAAAGATGCGAGAGATTAAGCAGGTCGGAATCTATAATGACATGACAAGGGAAGAGGTTGAACAAATTGTCGAGGATTTTGGAATTTCTATCGACGTTGAGGAGGGAGAAGGTAACGAGGACTGGTCAATTGCTATCCCAGATATGCGCAAGAAGTGGGATATCATCCGGCTGTTGAATGACGACCACCTGTACTCTGACCTTTCGAAAGACAGATATCAGGTGTACGGGAAGGACAACCGGTCTTGATGAACTGTTGAGAGCGGTCGACACGGCCCTGATCCTTAACATGCTTTCCAGAGAATTACAGGTGTGACAAACTAGAAAGCAGTTTTCATCGGATTCCTTGGCGACCGTCACGAGAGATAAATTGCCTGATCGAACCAGACACCATCACTAATTTAGTGGCCAAGATAGCTAGGATTCATAAAGACTACCACTGGCAAAAATTATTTATTGAATATAGTATGTGATTAGGTCTAACAAGCAGCCACCTTTGCCAACGACGGCTTTGCCTTCCAATTAGCACTACACACTTTGAAGCGTCAAATTTTGTAGAAGCTCAGAACGAAATCCACTATAATATCGCTCTTCTTGAGTTCACCAACGCAGACCACCAGTTATTGGAAGCGCTTTGAGGATAACAACAGGTGGAGAATGAGCTACGAAAACGAGCAGAAGACGTTTGCCTCTAAAAATGATTCTACTCGTTAGAAATCACCATAGGCGCTCAACACACCCATTTTCACTACGTTCTTTGCACCAACACGAATAATTTCGTAATCATTTGCAAGTGAACCAGATAACGCAGGATACAGATCGCTACTAACTAATCTTCTTGCCGTATCCTTATCATCAGTGGTCAGTTGCTCAAAGTCGATAATCCCGACTGTGAGGTCGCGAGAGTAGTATCTACCTGTACCTTCATATTGACCGCGCTCACTACTGAATTCAGTGTTTGCAGGGATGTTAGGACATTCGACGACGAATCCTTGTTCGATGCCACTGTCAGATCCAATTCATCTCCCTTCCTACTCATGCCGTCTTCCTGAATAACTCCTCTCTATCTTGCACGCCAATCCCATCAACTATGGAGGGTTTCAACGGAGTCCATTTTCCACAAATCCCGGTAGGCATGAATAGGTACGACATTGTCTTTCCGATGTCGTTACTATCGCTGAATTAAACACGAGCTGCAAGCGAACTTGATAGCTCGAAAAGTTCAGGCGTTGTCTGGCCGCCGGTAGGTAACATGACTGTTCGCATGTTCCTTTTGACCGATCTCTCCTTGGTCCACGAGCTCGTCGAGGCGGTTCCGAATCGTCTATCGACTTGGGTTGTAATCGTCTTCGAAGGCGCCCCAAGGTCAGTCGTCAGATGTGTTCGACTCCGACTTCTCAGTCTGTGTCTGTTGAAGCGCTTCTTTACTAGACCTGATTTTAGGCAGTTTCGAACGCACCGATGACCATGCTAACGCCCCTCGAATACGGGACCATCCGTTAGATGCTTTCGAGCGTATTTTGGATAACAATCCCGTACGCTCTTTGGTCGTGAGTACGTGTACGGTTGTGATTTGGTCTTCGGTGAGAATCACTTTCTCACGTGATGGCTCTTCTTCAAAATCCGGAAAGACAGGTGAACGTAACACTATCTGGCGTTCTTTCTCTACGCGGCTGTACTCGCTGAGTCTTCCTACCACGTCCTCATCTTCGAGTTCCACCATGATCTGATCTGCGTTGCGCAGCGCACCCTCCCACGGTTGCCACGGATTTCGGCGATGGCCGTGGAATCTTGTGAGGAAATTTCTGGCTTGATGAGTGACATTAAACGTCAGAGAAATCGCATAGGCCACCCCGAAGAGCGCAGAGAGAGTAAGGAGAAGGGCTGCACTCTCAACATGAAATCGTTCCGGACCGAAAAAGACGGCTTCCAGATCTGATTGTCCGGTAACAGAGTCTCCCTGAGCTTGCACAAGATAAATGAAGACGATATCGATTAGAAGACTGGTTACAAAACTCGTCGCATAGAGCTGATACTCTTCGACTTTCTGCTCGACGACACCAAGTGTGATTCCAATAAGAACGGCAATCAGCCCCGGTGCGAGCAATAGTGCTGCTAAGACTAGCGTCTGTCCAGTGAGTTTCATATAGATATCTCGCCGCGATAAGCCTTACTCGTCGGAGTTACTTCCGCTGTCGCCGCTCCCGCGATCTGGGTCATTGGATGTTGGGGCCATCACGTACCCGCCTTCGGGCACCCCCTCCGTGTCTGTCCGTTCTCCTTCTTGCTCGATGCTCCCTGAATCGGTGACTTGTTCGGAAAATTCACTGTTATCCCTGGCTTCGCTGAGCTCCGCTGCGTCGTCTTGAGAGCCCTCGTCTGACATCATTTTAATATTAGGTTCCCAACTTATATTTCTTACTCCCTCATATTACAAGCAGCTCTGAGGTCATAGCAACCGATAGGTCAACGAACCTTGAGGGACACGCAAGACGGGCGTTCTCAAAGATTGCACTCAAAAAATCGGCGCTTTGCGTAATTCCTGACATAATCCTTTAACGATCAGATTCATCGTCTTCTTCGTCGTTCCACACTCCAACTGGTTCACTTATAATTAGTATCATCTTCTGTAATAGGTGTGATATTCTATGTTGATTTTCCGCATAGTAGCTGAGCTGGAGTTGTTTCGTTGTGTCCACAAGGAGTTTTCTCTCCCCCTGATCTGGTTCAATTATGTGCCAATATACACCGGTTATTCTGGCAACAATATAAAAAGGAGCTGCAAATTTGATATTGATCATTATTGCAATAGGAATAAAATATATAAGATTATATAGTGGGTTATATAACCAAAGCGGTATTAAAGTATTTCCTATAATGAAACGTTTGGCAAAGTTTGACTTGAGAAAGAATAAGTCAAAGTATTTGTATAAAACTGATAATGAATTACTTCCTAAGTATAAGAAAGTTATCCACAATACTACTGCGATAATACCTAATATAGCATAATCCTTCGTGAGTATGCTAGCTCTCACTCTTTGAATTGATAGAAAATCAAAAAACCTCTCACGTTCAGAATACGACCCCAGGATAAAAGGAGTGGCATAAAAGCCAAGAAACAAATGGTAGTTAATATCAATTAGCTCCCAGTAATCGCTAATAATATATGACTGTTGCGGTGTTAATGCAATGCTCATAATGTATCGCAGTTCCTCCATAACATTTGTATCATTCGATATATATAGATTAATCGGAGATAGAACCGGCGAGATAAATGATAGTACAAAATATGCAATGGCTTTTAATGAAAACCACCAAAATACTAAAAGTATTCCTACTTCTAATCCTCTTCGTAAGTGCGGTAAAGTTCTCTTTTGAGACGGTGTAGCATCCATTCCGCGCACAGACGTTTGTAGAATATCTATTGAATAACTAACAGCAGGAATCAATGCTAACATAGGGAAAACAACAAGCTCTGTATTTGATAGAGTACTTAACGGTATAGTGTAAAGCATGGAGATCAATAATATAGCTGAAAGAAATATATAGGAGTAGAACGTATTTTTAGCCCATATAAATAATAGCTTTAAGTCACAATAACCAATAATGTCTGTAAGAATGGGAAAGATTCTAATTTTGTCTGATGACTTTTTCATATCCACACCTCCGTCCTAACCCACATCTGATATGGAGCGCTATCTTCATACTTTATCCAAAGTTAAAGCATCTGTGGCGTACTTCCACCTTAACTGCCACTTCTTTATTAGTAAAATCTATTTAGGATTAGAGTAGACCCGTGAGAACCTGATCTGCGTGAGAACCACCCTAACTCTGTTCAACTCCGCTGGCGAGCCTGCTGACCCTGCCAATAAGGCCACGGTCACTAACGTTGGGAAATTCACGTTGTCGGTCGAGAACCGCGAAGCCGATGCTGACGGCGACGTGACGCTCAATCTCGGCGTGAACAAACCACGTCTACGTCTGGTCTGGCACACGACGCGATACGGCCTCCACTCCAAAGCCACCACGCTCGTCTCCAACCACTCATTTAGGAATGCCCACTCAGTACCTTCTTGTTTTAGAACAACGTGAGATAGCGCTTATCTATCAGGAGATGGAGCGTGTATGTGATGATGAGACAGCTCTTTCGAGCAAGCGGAAGTTCGCCCATGGCGTGATGCAGGAGATGTCGATTCTGCTCGGTCGAGATAGCTGGGGTTAAGAGAGCCAAATTCACCTTTTCTTTCTCATAAACAAATAAATCAATATTGACGCTGCTACTCCTATCACATATTTAGGAAACCGGTTAGGAGATTGACTCTTTTTCGCTTTCTCGAATTTTTCTAAGGCGTCACAAGATTTGGATCTATTGTATGCAGCATCTCGAAGCGCGTCTCTCTGCTCTTCATTAAGTTTTATTGAGTTAGACTTAGTCAGCAATTCTGCTACTGCTTCACGGCACTCTTTTGCGGTCTCTGGCATTCTTATCCCCCATCCAATCCCCACATGTAGAATGATAACTGTTGTGGCATCATCATGATTGAAGCCGGGGCGGCGTTCCCGATCAGTCCGTGTTCTCTTCGAGGATGCGCAGGAGAAGGTTGACCGTGTGGAGTACGTCTCGGGCGTAGTCTTGGTCAGCTTCTTCAACGAAGCGATGACTGGCTGGATTCCGTAAAGCCATAATTGCGCCTCGGTAAAGGAACATCGCTCCTTGTTTCTCCGCACCTGTTTCACCAAAGCTTAGCGGGCCTCCATTGACGCTGAATGCTTCAGACATGAGGCTATCTCCATAATCGTCGGCTTCGAATTCTCCTTTTTCTCGCACTCGTTCTTCGAGAATGATGAACGCTGTCCGGACAGCCTCTTGGTAGTCGCCGTTTTCGTACGTGGAGAGGCATTCTTCGGCAAGTTCGCTGTCGAGAACGCCGGAATCGACTTCGGAGAACTCGTTTGCGTTGTCTGCCCAGGGATAGGCCGCACCGCAATCTTTGCAATAGTTAGGAACAGTCGCGCTATAGATACCCACGCGCCCGCTTCCGGGTGGATCATGTTTTCCTCGTATCGTCTCCCCGCACTCTACGCACTCGTGGATAGTATCAGCGCCACATTTCCTACAGGCGTCCTGTCTGTCGTGGGGGCGATCAATATAGTGGTCTGTGATCTGGTGACCATTCATGCAAACTTGCATGACATCGTAGGGTTCTGTTCTCCTCATTGTTTGTGAGAGTCCGCTATCTAATAGTAAAGATTTGGGATAGATCTCTCGAGCTTCTGAACTCGGTCCTCATTAGGTGATTTACTCATTGGTAGACTAGTCGGTTTAGTGTGGTAAATCGGGTTGGCCTCTCACGCTAACAACACAGGTTGACTCTGAATAGTAGGGCGACATCCCAACATGGAATATTATCCTCAATAATCAATAAGTGCATCCGCGATGAATTGGCTCTTGCGAACTCCACCACAGCGGTGACCCGCGTCATGCGGCATGACGAACTCTCTGCCGCGGCTGGCGTCGCGTTTAAAACCAACTCGACGCCGTCTGTTGGATGCAGACCGTCACAGAACGTGATGGGCGCTGCAGGATTTGAACCCGCGACAGCTTGGTCCGAAGCCAAGTACTCTGTCCAGACTGAGCTAAGCGCCCTCGGTCACACGTACTGCGCGACTCCTTTTAAGCGCCGTGGTTTCTCCCGGACCGCGGCACGTCCGATTCATTTATACAGGGTCGGACGAGTAGCCGGGGTATGGACGACGGACGTGCCCGGGGGCTGTTCGAACTCACCCGGCCCGGGAACACGTTCGCCGCTGGCGTTCTGACCCTCATCGGGGCGTTCGTCGCCGGTATCACCGACCAGTCGGTCGCGGATCCGGTCGGCAACGTCACGGCCGCGGTCGCGGCGACGTGGCTCGCGACCGCCGCCGGCAACTCCATCAACGACTACTTCGACCGGGAGATAGACGCCATCAACGCGCCGGCCAGACCGATTCCCCGCGGAGCAGTGACGCCGCGGGAGGCGCTGTGGTTCAGCGCGGCGCTGTTCGTCGGTGCGGTCCTGGCGACGCTCACCTTGCCGCCGTTGGCCATCGCCATCGCGCTGGTGAACCTCCTCGCGCTGCTCCTGTACACGGAGTGGTTCAAGGGACTGCCGGGCGTCGGTAACGCCGTCGTCGCCTACCTCGGCGGGAGCACGTTCCTGTTCGGGGGTGCGGCCGTCGGCAGCATCGCCGGGTCGGGCGTCCTCTTCGTGCTGGCCGCACTGTCGACGCTGACGCGCGAAATCGTCAAGGACGTGGAGGACATGGCGGGCGACCGCGAGGAGGGGCTGAACACGCTCCCGCTGGCCATCGGTGCGCGGCCGGCGCTCGCCGTCGGGGCGGCGTTGCTCGTGGTCGCAGTCGCCGCCAGTCCGCTCCCGTACTTCTGGACGGCATTCGGCGCGGTGTACCTCGTGGCGGTCGCGCCCGCCGACGCGGTGATGCTGTACGCGGCCTACGAGAGTTTCGAGGACCCGACCGCGGGCCAGTTACACCTCAAGTACGGCATGTTCCTCGCCGCGGCGGCGTTCGTCGTCGGTCGCGTCGGCACCCTTCTCTAGCGACGTGACGGAACAGATACCAATAAAAAAGAATATAAGTAAAAGTGCCTATCTTTATCTACGATGAGACAGAGGAGAGGGTCGACCGTGGTCGACGGCCGGCGTTCTCCTGCCACACTGCCGTGAGGGACGTCATGTATGAACTCGGTGACGCGTGCTCGGCCACCGAATGTGAACCGGGGACGAACCTGCTGATCGCTGGCCCGCCGATGACTGGCAAGCGTGCCCTCGGTCTCGACATACTGACGCACGGCAGTCGTCGGGGCGACGGTGCGATCGTCGTCACGACGCAGGACAGTGGCGACGAGGTCCTCCGGGCGTACGAGGACCGCTTCGACGGGGCCGTTCCGGCAGTGGGCGTCGTCGACTGCGTCTCCAAGCAGCAGGGAGCGAGTCCGACGCCCACCGACAGGGTGGCCTACGCGTCCTCGCCGGTCGACATGACCGGCATCGGTATCGAACTCTCGGAGTTTCTGGAGCGGTTCTACGAGCGCGGCGTCCGCGAGAACCGCATCCTGCTCGACTCGCTGTCGACGCTGCTGATGTACTCGAACCTCCAGACCGTGTTCCGGTTCCTCCACGTCTTCACGGGTCGCGTCCAGAGCGCAGACGCCCTTGGCCTGTTCGTTGTCGACTCGACGGCACACGACGACCAGACGATGAGCCCGCTCCGACAGCTGTTCGACGGCGAGATAGAGGTTCGAGAGAGCGACGCCGACCGGTCGGAGCTTCGACTGAAAGGCGTCGGCGAGACGACAGAGTGGCAGACCGTCTGAGCGGAGTCGAGCGGTCGACCGCTTCTGCGGGCCGTTCTCCAGCACGCCGTTTCTCTGCAGTACGTCGGCCTTCGGCAGCACGTTTTTGCTGGCGCGTCCCGTGATTTACCGGTATGCCAGTCGAGAGCGACGACGAACTCCGTCAGATACTCGAACTCGACACCGTCGCGGTCGTCGGCTGTTCGACGACGGAAGGCAAAGACGCCCACGAGATTCCGAAGTACCTCCGGGAACACGGCTACGACGTGATTCCGGTGAACCCGTACGCCGACGAGATATTCGGCCGTCGGGCGTACGACTCGCTGGCCGACGTCGAGGAGGGCGTCGACGTCGTGGACGTGTTCCGGCCGAGCGACGAGGTCGCAGGCATCGTCGACGCCGCGGTCGAGCGCGACGACGCGGACGTCATCTGGACGCAGCTCGGCATCCGCGACGACGAGGCGGCCGAACGCGCAGAGAACGCCGGCAAGCGCGTCGTCCAGGACCACTGCATGAAGGTCGAACATCAGCGGCTGATGGAGTGACGGTCCGTCGGCGGTGACAACGTTGAAGGCGCCGCGAGGACACGGTTAGAGGGATGAGCGAGGGGGACGACGACGCGAACGCCCGGGATACGACCATCCGCGAACTGGACGAACGGACGGTCCAGCAGATAGCGGCCGGTGAGGTGGTCGAACGGCCCGCGAGCGCCGTCAAGGAACTCGTGGAGAACAGCCTCGACGCCGACGCGTCGCGCGTCGACGTGACGGTGGAGGCGGGCGGCACCGAGCGCATCGCCGTCAGCGACGACGGCGTCGGGATGACGGAAGCGGACGCTCGCGCCGCCGTCCGGGAGCACACGACGAGCAAGATACGGGACATCGACGACCTCGAATCGGGCGTGGGGACGCTCGGGTTCCGCGGTGAGGCACTGTACACCATCGGCGCGGTGTCCCGGACGACCATCCGGACGAAGCCACGGGACGGCGACCGCGGGACCGAACTCCGACTGGTCGGCGGCGAGGTCGAGGCCGTCGGGCCCGCCGGCTGTCCCGAGGGGACGACGGTCGAGGTCGCGGACCTCTTCTTCAACACGCCGGCGCGCGAGAAGTACCTGAAGACCGAGGCGACCGAGTTCTCGCACGTCAACCGCGTGGTCACGCGCTACGCGCTGGCGAATCCGGACGTCGCCGTCTCGCTGACCCACGACGGCCGCGAGGTGTTCTCGACGACCGGCCGCGGCGACCTCCGGTCGGCCATCCTCTCGGTGTACGGCCGCGAGGTCGCTGAGGCGATGATTCCCGTCGAGTCGAGTGGTGGGGAGTCCGCGAGGTCAAGGGACGGGGACGAATCGGTAGAGCCGGGCGACAGGGACGATTTCGCTGCGTCGGGGGACGGGGAAAGTTCGGTCGACGTCTCGGGGTACGTCAGCCATCCGGAGACGACGCGGAGCAGCCGCGAGTACGTCTCGACCTACGTCAACGGGCGCTACGTGCGCTCGTCGGCAGTTCGGGAGGCCGTGCTGGACGCGTACGGTGACCAGCTCGCGCCCGACCGCTACCCGTTCGCCGTGCTCTTCCTCGACCTGCCGGGGGACGCGGTGGACGTGAACGCCCATCCGCGGAAGATGGAGGTCCGGTTCGGGGACGAGGCGGCGGTCCGGGAGACGGTCCGCGAGACCGTCGAGTCGGCACTGCTCGACCACGGTCTGGTTCGCTCGTCTGCGCCCCGGGGACGCTCGACTCCTCCGGAGGCCGACGTCGACCCGGTGCGGGGAGACGTCGACCGCGACGGGCCGCCACGCGATCAGTCGGAACTCGGCGCTTCGGCCGGCCCCGCGGGCGTCGGCGCGGGCGACGACGCCGACGACGGTGGTCCGCAGCGGACCGACGCCCCGACGCGGCAGTCGTCCGCCTCGGCGACTGAGTCGTCCGTCTCGACGAGCGCGACCGGGGGGTCGTCCCGACCGTCGACGGACGGACGCGAGTCCCGTTCCGAACAGAACTCCGGCCGGGCACCCGCCTCGACGGACGACGCCGGTACGGCGACCGAGGTCGACGGGTCCGCACGCAGAGCCGACGCCGACGGGTCGAGTCCGGCCGGGAGTCGAACGCCGGCGAATCGGCGGACGGGACGCCGCCGCGGCGACGAGGCGAGCGCGTCGAGGGACGACGCGCGGGACGGGGACGACGGCGGATCGACGGCCGGCGGGTCGGAGGTTCCGAGGTCCGCCGAGCGCAAGTTCCGGCCGGCGACGGAGGCGGGGACGCTCGGGGACGCCCCGGAGCGGGAGTTCGACCGCCTGCCGGCGATGTCCGTCCTCGGGCAGTTGCACGACACGTACGTCGTCGCGGAGACGAGGGACGGACTCGTTCTCGTCGACCAGCACGCCGCCGACGAGCGCGTGAACTACGAGCGGCTCCGCGAGCAGTTCGCGGGCGAGACGACGACGCAGGTGCTCGCGGAGCCGGTCGAACTCGAACTCACCGCGCGGGAGGCGGCGCTGTTCGACGAGTACCGCGACGCGCTGGCCCAGCTCGGGTTCCACGCCGGACGCGTGCCGGAGGACCCGGAGGGGAACGAACCGGACGACGAGGGCGACGCGTCGGCGGTGAGCCGCAGCGTCGAGGTGACGACCGTTCCGGCGGTGCTCGACGAGACGCTCGACCCGGAGCTACTCCGCGACGTGCTGAGCGAGTTCGTCTCGACGGACGGAGACGAGACCGACGACGCCGCGACGACGACCGCGGACGCGCTCATCTCCGACCTGGCGTGTTACCCCTCCATCACCGGCAACACGTCGTTGAAGGAGGGCGACGTGGTGTCGCTACTAGCCGAACTGGACGACTGCGAGAACCCGTACGCCTGCCCGCACGGACGGCCCGTCGTCGTCGAGTTCAGCGAACGGGAGATAGAAGAGCGGTTCGAGCGAGACTACCCCGGCCACGCCCGGCGGCGCCCGGAGTGATCGGCGCGGACGCCGGACGGAGCGCCGGACCGCTCGCAGTCCGCCGAGTGGGAACCCGAAACCCCAAAGACCTGTGACTTCGATGGTCCGGGCATGGAACAGCGAACGCGCGTTTTCGGGGCCGCCGGGCTGACGGTCGCCATCTTCCTCCTCGTCCAGCTCGGCGCGCTGGCGCTGGTCGAGCCGTTCCAGTCGGCCGGCTTCCAGACCGTCGAGGACCCCTCGGACCCCACCAACAGTCTGGTCTACATCGGCATCATCCTCGTATTTACGGCGGGGATGCTCGCAGTGATGAAACTCGGCGTGGAGTGGATTCTCCGCGTCGTCATCATCGCCACGAGCGGTCTGCTCTCGCTGTACGTCTTCAGCGTCGTGATACCGGCTTCCCTGGTGGTCACGCTCGGCGGGGCGCAGTTCAACGTGCTGGCGTGGGTCGCCGCCGCGCTCGTCGCGCTCGCACTCGCGGTGTACCCCGAGTGGTACGTCATCGACGCGGCGGGCGTCGTGATGGGTGCCGGCGCGGCCGGCCTCTTCGGCATCAGTTTCGGCCTGCTGCCAGCCATCGTCCTGCTCTCCGTGCTCGCCGTCTACGACGCCATCAGCGTCTACGGTACCGAACACATGCTCACACTCGCGTCTGGCGTGATGGACCTCAAGATTCCCGTCGTGCTCGTCATCCCGCTGACGCTGTCGTACTCCTACCTGGAGGAGACGGCGCAGGCGACCCCGGAGGGAGCCGTCTCGGCGGACGAGCGACTGGGCGACGGCGGCGCGAACGACGGGACGGCCACCGGCCACGGCCCGGGGGCGTCCGAGCGCGACGTGTTCTTCATCGGCCTCGGCGACGCCGTCATGCCGACGGTGATGGTCGCCAGCGCCGCCTTCTTCGCGCCGGTCGAACCGCTCGTCTCGGGCATCGCCCTGAACCTCCCCGCGCTGACGTCGATGGTCGGGACGATGGGCGGCCTCGTCGTCCTGCTGTGGCTGGTGCTGAAGGGCCGAGCGCACGCAGGCCTGCCGCTGCTCAACGGCGGCGCCATCGGCGGCTACCTCGTCGGCGCGCTCGCCAGCGGACTGTCGCTCACGACCGCCCTGGGTCTGTAGGGCCGCGTCGCCACGCGGTCCGTCGACGCGCTCTCGCGGTGTTCGCCGTCCATCGTCCGCGCGCTCTCCCGGCCTCGCCCTTCGCCGGGACCCGAACTTTGAATCGCGTGCCGGAACCAACGTCGAGCGAGAGCGATGTTTCACGTCGTCGACTGGGCCGAACGAGAGGTGCCGCCGATGGTCGCCCTCGCCGTCGCCATCGTCGCCGTCAGCACGAGCGCCATCCTCATCGAGTTCAGCGACGCGCCGAGCATCGTCAAGGCGTTCTACCGCGTCCTCTTCACCACCCTGTTGCTCGCGCCGTTCGCGGCGACGCGCTACCGGAGCGACCTCGCGACGTTGGCCGGACGGGACCTGCTGGCCGCGGTCGTCACGGGAGGGGCGCTGGCGGTCCACTTCATCACGTGGTTCGAGAGCCTGGACTGGACGACGGTGGCGGCCTCGGTGACGCTGGTCCAGTCCCAGCCGCTGTTCGTCGCCGTCGGCGCGTGGGCGCTGCTCGACGAGCGCGTCACGCGCCGGACAGTCATCGGCATCCTCGTCGCGTTCGTCGGGATGGCGGCGATGTCGCTCGGCGGCGTGGTCTCGGGCGCGGAGCTCCAGGGGGTTCTTTCGGGCACGCTGTGGGACGAACTGCTCACGGGCGCGATACTCGACAGCGAGTCGGCGAGCGCCGGCGCCAGCCCGCGACCGCTGTACGGCAACGCCCTGGCGGTCGCGGGTGCCGTCGCGGCGGCCGGGTACGTCCTCGCCGGGCGGTCCATCCGCCAGCGCGTCTCGCTCGTCCCCTACGTCACCGTCGTCTACGGCGTCTGTACCGTCGTCCTGTTCGGCGTCGCGCTCGCGCAGGTCGGCGCGGCCGACCTCGCGCTCACCGCCTACCCGCCGGTGGAGTGGCTGCTCTTCCTCGGGATGGCGGTCGGACCGGGCATTTTCGGCCACACCGTCATCAACTGGGCACTGAAGTACGTCGAGTCCAGCGTCGTTAGCGTCTCCCTGCTGGGCGAACCCGTCGGTAGCACCCTGCTCGCGCTCGTCCTGCTCGGCCAGGTGCCCGGCACGGCGACCGTCGCCGGCGGTGCGGTCGTGCTCGCGGGCATCTACGTCACCTCGACGGCGTCGGGGGCCGGCTAGCCCGCCGGTCGAAACGACGCGTCAGTACTCCGGTCGTCGCTCGTAGTCGACGGGGTCACGCACGCCGACGTTCCGGAACGCCTGGAGGCGGTACGCACAGGCGTCGCAGGTGCCGCAGGCCGGCGATTCCTCGCGGTAACAGCTCCAGGTGTGCTCGTAGGGGACGCCGAGTTCCGTCCCCCGCTCGGCGATGTCGGTCTTCGACCACTCGACGAACGGCGCGACCACGTCGATGTCCGTGTCGGGTTTCGTCCCCACGTCGACGACGGACTGGAACGCCTCGAAGAACTCGGGGCGGCAGTCGGGGTAGCCGGAGAAGTCCTCGCTGTGCGCGCCGACGAACACGGCGTCGCAGTCGTTGGCTTCCGCGGCCGAGACGGCCATCGAGAGGAGGTTCGCGTTCCGGAACGGGACGTACGTGTCCGGCACCTCGTCGCTCTCCATGTCGGCGTCCTCGACCGCCATCGAGTCGTCGGTGAGACTCGACCCGCCGATATCGGCGAGGTGGCTCGTCTCGACGCGGAGGAACGGCGCGTCGAGGATGTCGGCCTGCCGTCTCGCGCAGTCGAACTCCCTGTCCTCGGTGCGCTGGCCGTAGGAAGTGTGCAGGAAGACGGGGACGAAGCCGCGCTCGCGGGCCTCCCAGGCGGCGGTCGCGCTGTCCATCCCGCCGGAGGCGAGGACGACGGCTCGTCTCTCGGTCGATGCGTCGGCGTCGGATGCGTCGTGAGTGTCGGTCGGTGACATCGTCAGGTTTCGGGGGCGTCGTTCCAGAGGTTTACGTGCAGTCGGGGCGTGTAGCGGTAGCCGTACTCCATCGCCAGTTCGGCGACGCGGGGGCGCGTCTCGTCGAGTCGCTTGCGGGTCGCGCCCTCCGGCATCAGCAGGACGGCGTCGTCCGGGACGGCGACGCTCGCCGCGTCCCGGATTCGACCCAGGAGCTCCTCGACCTCGCGGACGTCCGCCTCGTCGGTGACGACGAACTTCAACTGGTGGTCGTAGTTCTCGACGAGCGCCGCCAGCGCGTCGAGGTCGATGCGTCGCGCCTCGTGGCGCTCGGCCCACTCGCCCTCGCCCGCCGGGTCCTTCTCGGCGGTCGGCGTCGACCCGGCGAGTTTCGGGCTGACGCTGGCGAGGTCGATGGAAACGTCGCGGTACACCGTGCCGTTCGTCTCGACGGTCGTGTGGTAGCCGGCCGCGTCGAGGCGGTCGAGGAGCACCGCTATCTCGTCGTGGACCAGCGGTTCGCCGCCGGTGACGACGACGTGGTCTGCGTCGTGCGACGCGACCTCTGCGACGACCTCGTCGACCGTCATCCGTGCGTGGGTCGGCTCCCACGAGGTGTGATAGGAGTCACAGAACCAGCACCGGAGGTTACAGCCGCTGGTCCGGACGAAGACGCTGGGCGTGCCGGCGAGGGTCCCCTCGCCCTGGAGCGAGTAGAACAGCTCGTTCACGGGGAGGGTCGGCTCGTCGGATCCGTCCCCGTCTCCCTCGCGCTCCACTGCGTCGCTGCTCACCGGCATCTCAGAGCGGGCTCCCGCCGCAGAGCTCGGCCGTCTCGGACACCTGGACCCGAACGTCCGAGACGGTGTCGGGCAGTCGTTCGTCGAGGCGACGCTCCAGTTCGACGCTCATCACCTCCGCGGTCGGGGGCGCGTCGAGCACGACCACGGCGTCACCGTCGCCGCTCGCCTCGAACGCCTCGACCAGCGGGTCGTCGGCCTCGAGCAGGAACCGGTGGTCCCACTTCGATATTACCGAGGTAATCTCTCCTTTGTCGACGACCCAGCCCTCCTCGGTCAACTCGCCGACGACCGTCACCGCTATCTCGTAGTTGTGTCCGTGCGGACGGCTGCATTTCCCGTCATGGTGCAGGATGCGATGCCCGGTGCTGATGCGAATCGGGCGGTCGCGGCCGACGTGGAGGACGCGCTCTGACGACGATTCGGGTACGATTCCAGACATACCCGAGGATTATCCGACGAACACTTAAACGTACGCAAGTCGCTGCCGCCCTGCGTCGGGGGTCGCGGAGGCGGCCCCGGCGAACGTTTAAACCGGAGGACGGGACCATTCCCGCCCGATGGAAGCGTTCGGAACCCAGGTCGTGCTCGCACCGGCGGCCGCGGCGACGGCGCTCGGCTTCGTCCTCGGCGGCGTCGCGCTCGGGACGACCAGCGGTCTGGTACCCGGCCTCCACGTCAACAACCTCGCGCTGCTGCTGGCGTCTGTCGCACTCGCGATTCCAGGCCCGCCGCGGCTCGTCGGCGCGGCCATCCTCGCGGCCGGCGTCGTCCACTCGTTCCTCGACGTGGTGCCCGCGCTCGCGCTGGGCGTGCCCGACCCGGCGATGGCCGCGTCGGCGCTGCCCGGACACCGGCTCGTCATCGAGGGACGGGGCCGGGAGGCGGTCCGGCTCTCGGCGCTCGGGAGCGGTCTCGCCGTTCTCCTGGCCGTCCCCCTCGCCGTGCCGGTGACGAAGGCGATGACGACCGCCTATCCGACGGTCCGGGCACACCTGCCGGTCGTCCTCGGGGCGGTCGTGTGCTTCCTCGTCGCCACGGAGCCGACCTGGCGCGGGCGCGTCGCCGGACTGGGTGCGTTCGCCGTCAGCGCCGCGCTCGGCTGGGCGACGCTGGACCTCTCTCCGGCCGCGCCCCTGCCCGCGGACGGCGTGCTCGCGCCGCTCTTCGCCGGCCTGTTCGGCGCGCCCGTGCTCGTCGAGGCCGTCGGCGGTGCCGGCGTCCCCGAACAGGCCGATCCCGCCGTCGCTACGCCGCCCTGGTCGGTCGGGGTCACCGCGCTGGCCGGCGCGTTCGCGGGGGCGGTCGTCGGCTACCTCCCCGGCGTCTCCAGCGCCGTCGCGGCCGTGATAGCGCTGGCAGCCGTCCCGGGGCGCACCGAGGCCCGGGGGTTCGTCGTGGCGACCAGCGGCGTCAACACGGCCAACACCGTGTTCGCCCTGTTCGCGCTCGCGTCGCTCGGCTCCCCGCGGACCGGTGTGATGGTCGCGCTCCGGGAGGCGAACGCGCCCGTCGCGCTCCCCCTCCTGCTCGCCAGCGCCGGCATCGCCAGCGCCGCCGGGTTCGCGCTCGTCCTCCTGCTCGGCGACCGCTACCTGCGGACCGTGGGACGGCTGGACTACACCTACCTCACGGTCGGCGTGCTCGTGCTGCTGGTCGCGGTGTCGTTCGCCTTTGCGGGCGCCGTCGGCGTCGGCGTCTTCTTCGGGAGCGCGCTCGTCGGACTGATACCGACCCGGGTCGGCTGTCGGCGCGTCCACCTGATGGGCGTGCTCCTCGGCCCGCTGATTCTGGGGGGGTGTGAGCCGTGGAGGAGAGCGGCTTCGGGCTATCCGAAGTCCGAGAGCCGCACCTGCAGTCCGGACACCATCTTCGACTTCCGACGCAGGGCGGCCGTCGAGACGGGCAGCTGCGGGACGATGGTGCGGACGGCGTCGTGGAACGATTCGGCCTCGCCGAACTCGCCGGCCAGCGACTCGCGACTCTCCGGTGCCGCGTCCGACGCGCCGCCGGGAACGCCGTCGAAGGCGTTCCGGACGCTCTCGCGGACCTGCCAGACGCCGACCGGGGCCCAGTAGTCGTCGCTGACCTCCCGGAAGACGAGCGCCTTCGCCTGCCGACCGACGTCGGCGAGATGTTCGAGGACGCCGAGGCGTGCTGCGTAGTACGCGCCGGCCGTCTCGTCGACGTACCCCGTCCGGCCCTCGTACCCCTCGTGGGCGCTCGCCATCCAGAGGTCGTCGTCGGGGTTCGGGTTCCAGATGCTCCCCGGCGCTTTCATCTCGACGAGTTCGAACTCCCACTGGCCGGGCGAGAGCACGACCCAGTAGCGGTTGCCCATGTACTCGTTCACCCAGACCTGCGTCTCGTCGACGCTCGGGGCGTCCCGGATGCGCCCCCGGAGATACTGCCCGACGGTGTCGTCGACGGCCGTGATGGACCAGCGCGTCGGGACCAGCCGGCGGTTCTCGCCCTGCCCGAGCGCGCCCGCCGAGAGGATGGTGTTGATGTCGTACACGTCGAATCCGCGGCGGTAGAGGTAGTTCATCGCGCCCTGCGCCTGCCAGTCGTCGTCCTCCAGCGTCTTCTTCACGGGCCGGGGGACGTGCGGGTTCTCCGCGAGCGCGGCGGACTCGGCGCGGGCGGAGGGTCCGGTCGGGGTCGCCACGTCGTCCACGTCCACGTCCAGGTCGAGCGACTCGGAGAGACCGATCTCCACGTCGACAGGGCGGTCGGCGATCGCTATCTCGCGCTGGACGCCGACGAACCCGTCCCAGGTGTCCTCGACGTTCACCTGCGCGGACCGATTGGAGTTCAACAGGCCCGTCCGGTACTGGAGGACGTTGTCGATGTCGAGGCCACGACTGTACCAGTCCCCGCTGGTGGCGAACTCCGAAGCGCTCTCTTCCGCTCCGACCGGCGAGAGGATGCCGGTCGAGACATTCGGGTACGACGACCGCCCGACGAACACGGAGGGGGAGGTGCTGCCGAACAGCGTGTCTCCCTGCGCCACCTCCTCGAAGCGGTCCTGGAAGTCGTCGACGTAGTCGAGGATCTCGTAGGACTTCTCCTCGGCGAGCCGGCGCCGCCGTTCGCCGTCGTCCTGCTGCAGACCGTCGATGTACTCGTCCAGCCGCATTCGACGGAAATTGGAACGCGACGGGCTTGAACGTTCGGACCCACCCCGCGACGGCGGGTCGGCGTCGTCCCGGAACGGGACCTGTCACTCCGCTGGTGCAGTTGCTCTCAGTGACGAGAGCGTCCGGAAGAACAATACTTAGGGGCGTCGCCGACGACAGCCCCGAATGCAATGCCACAAGTCACTACCACGTCCGACGAGGGAATGAGCGCAGAAAACGACGTCCGCGACTTCTCGCTCACCGTCGACGCGACGGGCGAGGAAGCGCCGGACACGCTCGAGACGCTGCTGGCGGCCTACGGCTCCTGCTACGTCCCCGCCCTGCGCGTCGGCGCCGAACAGCGCGACGCCGGCGACCTCGGCAAGATCGAGATCGACGTCGACGGCGAACTCAACGACGACGACAAACTGGAGTCCGTCGACTTCGACATCAAGTGGGAGGCGGACGTGGACGACGACACCGCCGAGCGCGTCGTCGACCGCGCGTTCGACCTCTGCAAGGTCCACGACGCGCTCAAGGACAGTCTCCACGCGGACGCCTCCGTCCAGACCGGCGCGTTCTGACCGGCCCCGTCGTTCTCATCGATTCGTCTTCCTTCGCCGCTTTCTGCTCCCCGAGGTGAAAGGGAAGCGTATAAAAGTCGCGCAGGGCAACGTTGGGGTATGAGTCAATCGCAGAAACAGAGGCGCAAGTGCGTCTCGTGCGGGATCAACATCTCCGGCACGAACGCCGCGTCGTTCAAGTGTCCGGACTGCGGGCAGACCATCTACCGCTGCGCGAAGTGTCGCAAACAGAGCAACCTCTACGAGTGCCCCGACTGTGGGTTCATGGGTCCGTAACGATGGGGAAAGTAGCTGCCAAAATCAAGGTCATGCCGGAGAGCCCCGAGGTCGACCTCGACGACCTCCAGGAGCGACTCGAGAACTCCCTCCCCGAGGGAGCCAAGATAAACGGCTTCGAGCGTGACGAGGTCGCGTTCGGTCTCGTCGCCCTGCTGCCGACCGTCATCGTCCCCGACGACACCGGCGGGACCGAAGCTGTCGAGGAGCAGTTCTCGAACGTCGACGACGTCGAGAGCGTCGAAGTCGAGAACGTCGGTCGCATATAGACCGCGCTTTTACTTCGTCCGTCGTCACTGGCGGTCGTTCTCGAACGCCGAGCCACCGCGAGCGTCGCCGGGCCGTCGCCCGTTCGAGTCGACGGTTATCGCGACGTCGTCGCGGCTCCCTTCCGCGGCGGCGTTCGCCACGAACTGGGGATGGCCGGCGAACACGGCCACCGTCTCGTCGCTCACGCGCTCGACGCGGTAGGCGGTGTCGTCGCGCCGCCACCCCGCGTCCGTCCGGGTCGCCTGCCGGTCGAGCACCGTCTCGAAGGCGCGTCGAAACTGGGTGGCGTTCGAGCGGTCGTCCCACCGGAGCACCCAGGCGTAGCCGGGGTCTCGTCCTCGCGGCGTCCGACGGAACTGAACGAGCGCGTCGTTCCCCCAGCCGGCGGCGGCCCGGGCCGCGCGCGTCTCGTCCAGTTCGGTCGTGAGCGCGACCCGGACGAACAGTTCGCCCTTCCGACCGGGCGGGCGCGCTTGCCACTCGCCGGTCTCGTCGACGGTCACGGAGAGCGACTTCGCGGGCTCCGCCCCCGGCGGGTAGTCGTGGAGCACCTGCTCGGTCGTCGTGGGCGGGTTCGCGTACACAGACGACAGTTCCCGGGGCGAGGATACCCGGGAGCGCACGTACCGCGCGCCGAAGTAGTACGGCGCGATGGCCCACTTCTGGAACGCGGTTCCGTTTTGGTACGCGCGGCGCGTCGCCGCCAGCGACGAGTGGTCCTGGTAGCGCCGCGCGTAGACGTCCTCGACGTACTCCGCGCCGCCCTCTATCGTGCTCTTGGCGAGCAGGTAGTTCCCGTCCGGCAGGCGTTCGAGAACGTCCGCCGACTGCTGGACGACGTGCGCGAACTCGTGAGCGAGGACGTGTTCGACCGCCTTCGGTGGCGCGTCGGCGACGGACATCGTGACGCGGCCGCGCGGCGAGACGCGCCCGTTGACGCCGGGCGTCGGGGGATTGAGACGTGCCGGCTTCGCGCCGAGCACCCGCAGGAACTTCGGCGGCAGCATCTTCTTGGTCGGCCTGGGGTCCGAGTCGTCGACGCGCACGACCGGCGGGACGACGTTCGTCCCGTGCATGGCCTCGACGCGCCCCCAGACGCGGTCGGCGTCGACCGGCAGCGTGCCGCCGGTCACTTTCACGCCGACCGCCGTCGTGCGCTCCGATTCGTCGTCGGGTCGACGCGACGCGGTCGCGGTCCGGTTCGTCGGGGCGTCGGTCGCGACTCCGACGGTCGGCGCGTCCGTCGCTCCCCCGGCGGTCGCCACGTCCGTCGTCCCCGCGTTCTGCGCGTTCGCCGCTCCCGCGGTCGATACGTTCGTCGCCCCCGGAGTCGCCACGCTCGCCGTCTCGCCGGACGCTCCGGTGGCGACGCCCGGTGGGATCGCCCCCCAGCCGACCAGCAACAGCGCGACCAGCAGAACGAGTCGCCCCCGACGACCGTTCATACCCATAACAGGTCGGCGGGGCTGAAATAGCTTGTCGGGGCGTCTACTCCCCGACACCGCTCTCGGCGTCCGGCAGTTCGTGGCGCGTCGTCTCGATTCCCAGTTCCTCCAGGGCGGCTTCGAGGTGTCGCTCCTCGGCGTAGTCCGCGCCGTCCTCCTCGCGGAGGCGCTGGGCGGTCGCCAGCACCTCGCCGCGACGGTCGTCGGGAATCTCGAACTTGTCGGTCGCCAGTTCGACGACGAGGCCGTTGTGGTCCCGGGTGTACAGCGAGTGGAAGATGCCCCGGTCGAACTCGTTGTAGCCTCGTCCCGCGTCCGCGAGCGCCTCGCGAACCTCGACGAACCGCTCGGGGTCGACGCTGAAAGAGAGGTGGTGGACCGCGCCGACGCCGGTGCGCTGCGGGTTCGGATTCGACTGCCGGTCGTCGCTCACGAAGAACGTGAGGATGCGGCCGTCGCCGGTGTCGAAGAAGAGGTGCGTCTGGGACGGGTCATCGAGGTTCGGTTGCCTGAGGACGAGGGGCATCCCGAGCAGGTCGCGGTAGAACGCGACGGTGTCCTCGGCGTTGCTGCCGACGAGCGTGACGTGGTCGGTGCCCGTGACCTGGACGGGGCTGTCCGGTCGGTCTGCCGTGACGTCGAACTCGGTGGCGGGACGGCGGTCGTCTGTCATAATCCCGAGTACGGCGAGCGGACTGTTAGACCTGTTCCTCCCGGAATCCCCCGCCGAGAGTGAACGGCTATCGAAGCGCGCTGTCGAACGCCCGCTCCAGGTCCGCCTTCAGGTCCTCGACGTTCTCGATGCCGACGCTGGCCCGAATCAGGCCGTCGCGAAGTCCGGCGGCGACCCGTTCTTCTTTCGGAATCGCGGCGTGGGTCATGGTGGCGGGCTGTTCGATGAGGCTCTCGACGCCGCCGAGACTCTCTGCGAGCGTGAACACCCGCGTCTCGCTCACCACGTCGGCGGTCTCTTCGAGCGAGGCGTCGAGTTCGAAGCTGACCATCCCGCCGAAGTCGTCCATCTGCTCGCTTGCGAGGTCGTGGTCGGGGTGCGATTCGAGTCCGGGGTAGTAGACGCGTTCGACGCGGTCGTGGCCGTCGAGCCACCGGGCTATCTCGCGGGCGTTGTCGCAGTGGCGGTCCATCCGGACGGGCAGGGTCTTCGTCCCGCGGAGGACGAGGAAGCAGTCGTGGGGACCGGGCGTCGCGCCGACGCTGTTCTGGTAGAAGCCGAACCGCTCGTCGAGGTCGGCGTCGTCGGTGACGAGCGCGCCGCCGACCACGTCCGAGTGGCCGCCGAGGTACTTCGTCAGCGAGTGGGAGACGACGTCCGCGCCGAGGTCGAGCGGGCGCTGGAGGTACGGCGTGGCGAAGGTGTTGTCCACGGCGCAGATGGCGTCGGCGTCGTCGGCGAGGTCCGCCATAGCTGCGATGTCGACGACGTTCAACAGGGGGTTCGTCGGCGTCTCGACCCAGAGCAGTTCGGTCTCCTCGCGGACGGCCTCGCTGACCTCGTCGGGGGAGGTCATGTCCACGAAGGAGAACTCGAGGTCGTAGTCCTCGTACACCTGCGTGAAGATTCGGTGGGTCCCCCCGTACACGTCCTCGCTGGCGACGACGTGGTCGCCCGATTCGAGCAGGTTCAGTACCGTGTTGATGGAGCCCATCCCGCTGGAGAACGCGCGCCCGAACTCGCCGCCCTCGAGGCTGGCGAGGTTCACCTCCAGGTCCGTCCGGGTCGGGTTGCCCGTGCGGGAGTACTCGTACCCCCGGTGGTCGCCCGGACCGTCCTGCACGTACGTCGAGTTGGCGTAGATGGGCGTCATCAGCGCGCCCGTCTCCTCGTCCGGCTCCTGGCCGGCGTGAATGGACCGGGTCTCGAACCGGAACGGTTCGGCGTCGTCGGAGTCGTTTCCGCGTTCCTCGGTCATGTCCGATTGGACGGAGGCCCGGCAGGTTACTCTTGTCCTTCGCGGTCGATTCGGAACGCCATCGACGAACGCCTGCCGCCCGGTCTCCACGACGGACGGTCGCGGGGTCGTCGGTGGACGGTCGTCCAGCGTGGTCGACCCCCTGCCGGAACCCAGGGATTTACGCTGTCCGCCACAGAGGGGAAGGACATGCTCGTACTTCGCGGTGCGGAGGTCGTGGACGCGAATGGCGTCCGCGAGGCGGACGTAGCGGTCGACGGCGACGAGATCGCGGCGGTCGGTGACGTGCCGGACGACGCCGACGAGGAGATAGACGCCAGCGGCCGGTACGTCGCGCCCGGACTGATAGACTCGCACGTCCACCTGATGATGGATGGTCGGCCGGACCCCGCCGAGACCAACGCCGAGAGCGAGACGATGCTGGCCTACCGCGCGGCGGCGAACCTCGCGGACGCGCTCGACACGGGCGTGACGACGGTCCGCGACCTCGGCGCGCCGACGACGCTCGCGCTCGACGCCGGACGGGCGGTCGAGGAGGGCGTTCTGGAAGGTCCACGCGTGCTCGCCTGCGGCGAGAACGTCGTCATGACCGGCGGACACGGCCACTGGTTCGGCCGGGAAGCGGACGGGACGGCGGAGGTCAAGAAGGCGGTCCGCGAACAGCTCAAACGCGGTGCGGACGTGGTGAAGTGCATGGCGACCGGGGGCGTGCTGACGGAGGGGGCGCTCACCGGCGCGCCGGAACTCGACGAAGAGGAACTGACGGCGCTCGTCGACGCGGCCAACGCGAAGCGCGTGCCGACCGCCGCGCACGCCCACGGCGCGGCGGGCATCAAGAACGCCGTCCGGGCCGGCATCTCCAGCGTCGAACACGGTACGTTCATGGACCGCGAGGCCGCCGAACTGATGGCCGAGGAAGGCACGTACTGGGTACCGACCGCGAAGGCACTCGACGGTATCATCGAGGCGGGTACCGAGGGCGGTATCCCCGAGTTCGCCGTCGAGAAGGCAGAGGCAGCGAGCGACGCGTTCGCGGACGCGTTCGAACATGCGCTGGAGGCGGGCGTCGACGTGGCGATGGGCACCGACGCCGGCACGCCGTTCAACCATCTCGCCGACGCGCCCGAGGAACTCCAGCTGATGGTCGAGTACGGCCTCTCGCCGCGGGACGCGCTGGAGGTGGCCACGGTCAACGCCGCCGACCTGCTGGGGCTGGACGACGTGGGACTGGTCGAGGAAGGGTACCGCGCCGACCTCCTCGTCCTCGATTCGAATCCCCGCGAGGACGTGACGGCGTGGGAATCGCCAACACGGGTCTTGACAGCTGGAACCATTTATCGGTGAGAAAGCCACGTCACAAGGTCTTTTATATCCAGGCATGGACCAAGTATATACATGAGACGGCTCCTGGCTGTCGGCCTCGTCGTCATGCTACTCGCCGGATCTCTTCCGGCATTCGGGAGTCAATCGACGACGGCGACGAAGCAGACCATCGCGACCTCCCAGGAGTTCGACAACGTGGAGTTCCGGATCGTCGTCTACGACAACAGTTCCGCACGGTGGACGTTCCACTACGAGCGCACGCTCGAGAACGACAGTGAACGACAGCAGTTCCGCCAGTTCGCCAAGCGGTTCAACAGCTCCAGCACCCCGCTGTACACGAATTTCAGGGAGAACGCGGTCGGACTTACGTCGAACGCAGCGAACAAGACTGGACGCGTGATGAGAGCCGAGAATTTCTCGAAGAACGCCAGACTCGAGGGCGTCGGCGTGGAGAAGAACCTCGGCGTCGTCGAGATGTCGTTCAAATGGACCTCGTTCACCTACATGGACGACAGCGGCCACGTCGCGATCGGCGACGTGTTTCAGGATGGACTGTATCTCGGACAGAACCAGACGCTCGTCGTCGAACCGGGCAAGAAAGAAATGACGTTCGTATCTGCGAAACCGGCCCAAGGGCGGAACATGACCGGTGACACGCTCGCAAAGAGCGACAGCGTCTCCTGGTCCGGCGAACGGAAGTTCAACGACCAGCGTCCGCTCGTGAAGTTCAAAGCGCCGAACCAGAACGTCTCGGCCACGACGACCACGACCAGCGGCGGGACTACCCCGCCCGGCCAGAACGGCGAGGAACCGACGTCAGACTCGCCGATGATGTTATTCGTCGCGGCGGTCGTCGTCATCGTCGGTCTCGCCGCGGCGTTCGCGTGGCGACAGGGTGGGCTTGGCGGATTATCGACCGACGACGAGAGACCGGACGCCGGCCCCGGCGGTCCACCGCCGACCCAGCCCGAGAGCGGTGGTAGCACCGGTGGAGAGCCCGCGGTCAGCGACGAAGAACTCCTGACCGACGAGGCCCGGGTAAAGAAGCTGCTGCACGACAACGGGGGACGGATGAAGCAGGTGAACATCGTCGAGGAGACGGGGTGGTCGAAGTCCAAGGTGAGCATGCTCCTCTCGGAGATGGAAGACGAGGGCGACATCAGTAAGCTCCGGGTCGGCCGGGAGAACATCATCAGTCTCGACGGTCACGAACCCGACGCTGCCGGGTCACCTCTCGACGAATAACCCTCCTTTTTCACCCGCGCTCACTTCGGTCGGGGGAGAGATATCGCCCGACTAATATGGCAAACCGGGACAGGGCGGCCCTGAAGCGCAACTGTTAAACGTTCAGTGGAACTACCCGGAAGTACGAAGGACGCTCCGTTGGTGTAGTCCGGCCAATCATCTTGCCCTCTCACGGCAAGGACCAGGGTTCGAATCCCTGACGGAGCACTCCTCCTGCCGTCTTCCGGTTTCGAACTGTGGCACAGGACAATCATCATGTCGCCACAGGGCAACCACGTAACTCGGATTCCAGCACCGCCACGCAGTCATGCGATTCTGGCCAGTTGTCCGGCACGGAGACTCGCCGGATTCAAAACCCAGGAAAGCAGTGCGAGCGGAAGTCGATCGAATCAGTTCATCCGGTCGACGCTGTGTCGCTCGGTCAATCACTCCACTCATCGACTACGACGTCTCGTGGGTGGTCATTACTTCGGTTACACGGGGCAGGTGTTCGTTTGGGTCGGTTGTTGTTGGTTGGATTTGTGAGTCCTGGTTGTTGGTTGTTGCATTGCATCGTATAGCAGTCGTGCGATTAGCAGGTCGACAATGGGAGAGCGAGAGGACCTGACGTTCGTCACCGAACCATCCTGGAACCAACTAACCAGCGGCAGCAGTTTGGTTAGTATGTTCAGTAAGTGCTGAACAGAGGACGCGTATCCACCACGTCCTGTCACCCAGTGCACTTCAGAATAAGCTCGAGGAGTGCGTCGGGAAGGCCGATACGCCAAGCCGACACCCGACGCGTTCGATTCCGCGATCGATTTGACCAGTGATGGTCTCTGATATAATCGATCTTGGGTAATCCTATGGCTTCGCTTCGAAGACCAGACTGGTCGGCGTCTCTGCCGCGCGGTGAAAGCGGGTAAATCCACCCTCAGTGATGACCTCACGGGTCCGTTCCTCTCCCGCTTGTGCACCGAGACCGTAGCCGACGTCCTGACTGAGCGAATTCGGTGTACAGGCTACCGTCGAGATCGAGTACGCGAGGCGGCCAAACGGGGAGAGGTTGTCTTCGACCCGGTCCTCGGCATAGGGTTCGACGATCATCCATGCCCCGTCGTCGGTGAGCGTCTCGTGGACGTGGGCCGCCACACCGACGGGATCACCCATATCGTGGAAGCAGTTGAACATCGTTACTAGGTCGTAGTCGGTTCCGTTGTACTCCCTCGCAGTCGCCACCTCGAAGTCGACGCGGTCGGCGACGCCCGCCGTTTCCGCTCGCTCGCGCGCCACCGCAATCGATGCTTCGTGGTAGTCGATACCCACGACCGTCGAATTGGGGTACGCTTCGGCCATGCGGATCGTCGGTGCGCCGTGCCCACAGCCCACGTCGGCGATTCGACCGCCGGCTTTCAGCGTGGCATCTATCCCGTCGAGTGCAGCGATCCATTCGAGCAGGTAGGCCCCGTAGGAC
Organism: Halomicrococcus pelagicus; assembly: GCF_050954125.1. Classification (NCBI taxonomy): domain Archaea; kingdom Methanobacteriati; phylum Methanobacteriota; class Halobacteria; order Halobacteriales; family Haladaptataceae; genus Halomicrococcus; species Halomicrococcus pelagicus. Next base: position 278,479 of record NZ_JBPBWC010000005.1, read on the forward strand.
GGTCCGAAGAAGCGTTCAGTGCCGTGAAACACGTCCTCGTCATGTTCGTGCCAACCGATGCCCTCACCCGTTCGAAACGCCTCGCGGAGTTCGGGTTCGATCTTGGCCGCCGACGCGACCAGCTGGAACGCGCCCGGCATGAACACCGGGCTTTCCCTGTCGGCTAAAACGTACGCCTGCTCGGGTGAGAGATCGTAGCGGTCGGTCCCGGGATCGTAGTTCACGTACCCGCCAGCGGCTTGCGAGCGCAGCCATTCTCGAACGTAGCGTTCCGAGGTATCCGTTTTCTCGGCCAGTTCAACGGATGTGAGCGGCCCGGAATCGTCCAGTACCGCATAGAGATCGAGTTCGTCGCCGATGACGGCCAGCGCGGCATGGACCGTCGCGCCGAGGTCAACGAGCGACGTTTCCACGAGTTCGGTCAGTTTCTCTTCGTCGATCGAGTCTGCTTCCGCTCGGGTGTCAGTTGTCATGGTTCTGTTGCTACACGGTTTTCAGGTGTTCACTTCGGAGTTCTTCGTCCGTGTAGTCCTTCCCGTGGACGTCGTGCGTGTGGTTTTTCGTCAGTTCGACCGCTCCTTTTTCGTTTTCCGATTGAATGATGAACCGGCAATCGGCTGCTGCCGCTTCACGGTCGAACTCGTCTACTTGCGCCACTTCTGCCCACCTTCGGATACACCATCGACTGCTACCGAGATAAACATGATTAAATATGATATTAATTTTGGGGTTTCTATTTGACAGTACCCGTTTCCTCGACGTCCAATATCTGAATTTGTTCCATCAACAAGGGATGGAAGAAGTCCACGATAGTGAAGAGACCCTCTATACTCAGCGGTCTACGATATTTCTAGATCAGCAATCTCATGGAAAATCCAGCAAATCGTGGTTGCCTAGGCGGCACCGAAGGGGTTCGAGCGGGCAACGCGACAAGGCAACGAGGTCGTCGTAATCGAATACGACTGGGCCCCTCCAGCAAAGGCGTCGGTCATCAGTTACAGGCCCGATGGGTCCGCTGCCCGCTCCTCAACGCGTCTCTGTCCTCGTCGGTGTCCAGCTTTCAGACGTCGATCGGAGCCGTCGATCTGCTCTCTATCGACTACTCCCGAAGGAAGGAGTCGACTTCCGCCGAGATCGTCTCCGGCGCTTCGGCGGGGCCACTGTGGCTAACACCGTCGAACTCGACCAGTCGGCTGTGCGGAAGCGCCTCGTGGACAGCGCGGGCGCTATGGCGGAGGAAGTCTGGACCGTCGGTACCGGTCAGCACGAGCACGGGGGCGTCGACGTCGAGACGGTCGGGAAGCTGGTACTGCTCGACGGCATGGTTCATCCGGACGACCTCCTCGGCGAGGTCCACGCAGTCCGGCCAGACTGGCCACTCTGCCAACCACGCGTCGAGATCGTCGATTCCCTCGGGGTGGAGGACCTGCTCGATATAGCGTTTCACCGCCTCACGGCGTTCGTCCTTCTCGATGAGTGCCTCCATGCGGTCTGCAAGATCGGCCTCCTCCCGGAAGTCGTCGGGGAGGACCGCCGGTTCGTACGCGACGACCGCCTCGACCGCTGCATCCGTCGCGGCCTCGATTGCAGTGAGTGCGCCGTAGGAGTGGCCGAACAGGACCGGACCGCCGTCAACGGCGTCGACGAGCGTTCGTACGTCCTTGGTCTCCCGTTCCAGCACCTCGTCGGCGCTTGTCTCCGCTGGATCGTCGAGACGGGTGCCGAACCCCGGCCGCTGGGGGACGATAGCGGCGTACTCTTCGAAGTGGGGGATGACCGGGTTCCAGTACTCCCGGGGGGCCATCCCCCCGTGGAGTAGGATAAGCGGCCGACCGTCGCCGTGTCGTTCGTAGGACAACTCCGTACCATCTGCGGACTGTCTCGTCTGCATGCATCGCTACGTTCGAGAGCGACCGGGCTAAGCCGTTCTCTCAGTGATGGGGCCGTATAAATGGGGGTGGCTGTACGCTGGGGGAGACGCTAGCCGAAGCAGATTACACCGGGGCTGAAGCCGTCACGGTGGCGCTGGTCACGAAGGATAGGCGGGTTCACCCGTATCCGATGGAAATCCGCAACCCCCAGTTCTACACATTCGGACAATGTAACTGGTCGCAAGAACCCTCCAGAAAGGGATACTCGACCAGGTAATGCGCTCGTTTCATGTTGCTGTACGAGAACTCCACAGCTACTATATCGGCTCGGGAATTGACTTCTCACACATTTCATGACGCAGGAATTAGGTCCTCTTGCTCGAAAGTTGTCGCTGCCGTATTACGAAGATGCCCTCCCAGCACACGACAGTTTCCATGCCAACCGAGTCCGAAATCTATCGATTCGTTTAGCTGACGAATGGAGTAGAACCGTCGAGAGAGACGTTCTTTCTGCAGCGGCCTGGCTACACGACATTGGTCGTCCACTGGAAAGGTCGGGAGAGATCGAAAATCACGACGAGTGGGCCGCGGGAGAAGCGGAGAATCTTCTCGAGACCGAAGAGGTGACGGCTGACCGGATCGATTCCGTCAAACACTGTATCCGAACCCACAGCATTCTCGATATTCGTAATCGCGCTCGCCGTGTTCCCCGAGCGGCTGTCCTTCCTCACCACCGGTGAGGGGTGGTCGACGACTGTCGCGAGGGCGGTCCTCTTCGTCCTGCCCGCGCTCTGGATGGTCAACGTCTTCGTCGGGACTCCGATGGTGGACAAGCTCATCACCGTTCCGCTTCAGTCGTCCCGGATGGTACCGACCTTCTCCGGGGTGTTTCTCCACGTCGTCTTCCAGCACTGGTTCCAGTCCATCGCCGCGATAGTGCTGGCCCTCACACCCCAGCAGTTCTCGACGCTCACCGAGTCGCCGACGCCGGCAGGCGTCCAGTGTGCGGTAGTGGACTGCTGACTACCCTCTTTGCTGCGAACTCGTCGTCCGCGAAGCGAGCCGTCTCACTCGTTGGCGTCGAACGCTATCGGCAGCGACTCGACGCCGTAGATGAACGAACTCCGCGTCGGCTCCAGCTCCGCGTCGGCGAGTTCGATGCCGTCGAGACGGTCGAGCAGTTCCGAGAGGGCGACCTTCGCCTCGAGGCGGGCCAGCGGCGCGCCGAGACAGTAGTGGGTGCCGTGGCCGAACCCGAGATGCTGGTTGGGGGAGCGGTCCGGGCGGAAGGTGTCCGGGTCGTCGAACCGTCGCTCGTCGCGGTTCGCCGACCCCATCCAGACGACAATGCGGTCGCCGGCCTCGATGGTCTCGCCCCGCAGCGTCACGTCCTCGGTGGCGATACGCGTCATCGCCTGGACGGGCGAGCGGTAGCGCAGGACCTCCTCGATGGCCGTCGTGAGCGCGTGCTCGTCGCCCCGGAGGGAGTCGAAGCAGTCGGCGTCGGCGAAACAGCGGACGGCGTTCGTGACGAGGTTCGTCGTCGTGATGTTACCCGCGATGAGCAGCAGGATGCACATCCCGAGCACCTCCTCCTGGGAGAGGCGACTGCCGTCGTCCAGTTCCGCGGTGACGATGCGGGACATGAGGTCGTCCTGCGGGTTCTCGCGGCGGTCCGCTATCATCTCCAGGAAGTACGTCGCCATCTCCTGCTGGGTCTCCTGCTGGCGCTCCATGAACTTCCGAGCGCCCTCGTCGGCGCTCGAAGCCTCGACGAGCGTGTCGGACCACTCCTTGAACTGGTCGCGCTCGTCCGCGGGGACGCCGAGTAGCTGGGCGATGACGATTACGGGAAGCGGGTACGCGAACTCGTCGACGACGTCCATCCGGTCGGCGCCGCCGGCGACGGCGTCGTCGAGGAGGTCGGTCGCCAGTCCCCGAATCTCCGGTTCGAGGTCGGCGAGGGCGCGCGGCTGGAACGCGTCGTCGACGACGTCGCGGAGTTCGTCGTGCCGGGGCGGGTCCTGGAACAGCATCGTGTCGAAGATGAGTCCCTGTCCCATCCCCTCTGGTTCCTCGAAGTCGTCGGCCTTCCGCGGGTTTGCCGAGAACGTCTCGTCGTCGTCGAGGATGGTCTTGACGTCGTCGTACCGGAATACGTCCCACGACCGCCGGCCGGGGTCGTATCGCACCGGCGCTTCGTCGCGCATCTCCCGGTACCAGTCGAACGGTTCGAGCCACTCTTCGCGGGTCGTTAGCTCGTCGGGGAACGCCTGCAGTCCCTGCGGGTCAGTGGAGCTCACCCCCGCGACTACGGACTCGACTGACTAAACGGTCAGGTCTCGTCGTCCCGCAGTCGGGGCGCTCTCGTCTCCGATTCTCGACGGCTCGGCCCTGTGGGTCAGCCGACCGCGTACCGGAGCAACGCCCCGTCGTCGAGCCGTTCGACGCTCTCGAGCGACAGGTCGGGGAACGACTCGCGCTCGACGAACCCGTCGCCGTCGGCCAGCGTCGGCGCGTCCCGCCCGCCGACGACGACGGAACCGACGAACAGTCGGAGTTCGTCCACGAGTCCGGCCTCGAACAGCGAGAAGATGAGTTCGCCGCCGCCCTCGACCATCACCTGCTCCGCCCCCCGGGCTTCGAGCGCCGCGAACGCCTCCTCGAGCGCGACGCGTTCGTCGCCCGCGACGACGACGTCGGCCCCGGCCGATTCGAGGGCGGCCGCGCGCTCGTCGGGCGCTCGCTCCGCGACGAAGACGACGGTCGGTGCGCGGTCGTCCAGCACCGCCGCGTCGGGCGGCGTCCGCGCCCGCGAGTCCGCGACGACCCGGAGCGGGTTCTCTCCCCCGTCCGCGGTGAGCGACGGGTCGTCGGCGAGCACCGTCCCGACGCCGACCGCGATGGCGTCGCTCTCGACCCTGAGGTCGTCCACGCGCGCGAAGTCCTCCGGGCCGCTGATGGCGACCTGTTCGCGTCGCCGCGTCGAGAGCTTCCCGTCCGCGCTCGTCGCGGCGTTGACGACGACGTGCATGCGCCGGAGTAGGGAGCGGCCTCGAAAACCGGTTTCGGTGCGCGAGGACCCCTACCTTCTTGCTCGACGCCCGCGTGCCCTCTGTATGCGCACGTTCGCCGAAGACCCGCCGGTAGAGGAGCGACTGGGCGACGCGCTCAGGGAGGTCGACGCCACGCTCGCCACCGCCGAGTCCTGCACGGGCGGTCTCGTCGGTTCGCTGCTGACCGACGTTCCGGGGTCGAGCGACTACTTCGACCGCTCGTTCGTCACCTACTCCTACGAGGCGAAAATGGAGCACGTCGGCGTCGCACGCGAGGTGCTGGACGACCACGGCGCGGTCAGCGAACCGGTCGCGCGCCGGATGGCCCGCGGGGTCCGCGACGTCGCCGGAACGCAGTGGGGCGTCGCGACGACGGGCATCGCGGGACCGACGGGCGGCACCGAGGAGAAACCGGTCGGCACCGTGTTCGTCGGCGTCGCCCACGCCGGCGAGTGGGGCGGCGGCGACACCTGGGCCGACGTCGAGCGCTACGAGTTCGACGGCAGCCGTATCGAGATAAAGGAACAGATAGCCCGTCGGGCGCTCGCCGACCTGCTCGACGCGGTGAAGCGAGCGCCGCCTCGGTCGGCGGACGCCGACGAGTCCGTGAGCTAGCCGGCGAGCAGCACGGCGGTGTACGCGCCGGCACCGAGCGCGAACGACCAGACCCGGCTGTCGCGGTCCTCCGGGAGTTCCTCCTTGATGACGTTGAGGACGATGGAGCCGGCGAGGAACGCGAACAGGGTGTTCACGGCGAGTTCCCCCACCACTGTCGCGCTTCCGAGCGCCCAGCCGGCGACGACGCCGACGGCGAGTATCCAGCGACCGAGGCGGTCGTAGGCCTCGTGGTGGTGGTCCCGGAGGCCGAAGTCGTTGACGACGAAGTGCAGCGCCATGGCCGTGGCGAACAGGAGGAGGCTCTCGACGCCCGGCCGTTCGCGGTGAACCAGGAGGTAGCCGATGAGCGCGTTGTACGCCGTAAAGGAGCCGATGTGGATCCAGAAGACGCCCGTGCTCGTCTTCGTCTTCGCACCGCCGACTTCGCTGTGCTCGTCCGACTCCCGGGACTGGCGCGCGAACTGCTCGACGCCGTAGAAGAACGTGAACCCGAGGAGGGCGACGAGGTAGACGTGGTGTTCCAGGAACCCGAAGGCCCGGTTCCCGACCCGCTGGAGTACCGCGCCGCGGTAGTGGAGTTCGGGGAGGATGTGGACGAAGACGTAGGCGACCGACGCGCCGCCGGCCATCGAGAGCCAGACGCTACGGGGGACGCCGCTCAGCCCACGGAGGCGGCCGGCGAAGACGTGAATGCCGGCGAGCGCGACCGCGAGCGTTCCTGCGAGGACGGTCATGGCCGACTTTCGGGCGGCGAGCCGAAAATCGCTGATGGCCTGCGCCCGGGACACGCAGTCGTCGCGCCGTCGCGGGTCGTCGACTGGTTCCAGTTCGACGGGTTTAAGTTCGACATCGGACAATCTCCGGTGAGACAGGCATCGCCTGTTTCACTGACCCGTAGGAGCATTCCTGCGTACTACGGAGGTGAACGATGGCAGATAATGAGATAGAGGAAGCAGTCTCTCGCGCACTCGAGGACTCACCGGAGCGGAACTTCCGTGAGACGGTGGACCTCGCGATAAACCTGCGCGACCTTGATTTGAACGACCCGTCGAACCGGGTCGACGAAAGTATCGTACTCCCGTCTGGCACCGGCCAGGACACCAAGATCGTCGTGTTCGCGGAGGGCGAAACCGCCCTGCGTGCAGAGGACGTCGCGGACGAGGTCCTCGACGGCGACGACCTGGAGGACCTGGGCGACGACGACGACGCGGCCAAGGACCTCGCCGGCGAAACCGACTTCTTCATCGCCGAAGCGTCGATGATGCAAGACATCGGTCGGTATCTCGGTACCGTCCTCGGTCCGCGCGGGAAGATGCCCGAACCGCTCCAGCCGGACGACGACGTCGTCGAGGTCGTCAACCGGATGAAGAACACGGTCCAGCTCCGGAGTGGCGACCGTCGGACGTTCCACACGCGCGTCGGCGCGGAGGACATGACGGCCGACGACATCGCCAGCAACATCGACGTCATCCTCCGGCGACTTCACACGGACCTGGAGAAGGGCCCGCTCAACGTCGACTCGGTGTACGTGAAGACGACGATGGGCCCGTCGGTGGAGGTGGCCTGATATGTCCGCAGAAGCAGAGCGCAAGACCGAGAACCTCCCCGAGTGGAAAGAAGAGGAGGTCGGCGAGCTGACCGACTTCATCGACAAGTACGAGAGCGTCGGCGTCGTCAGCATCGCCGGCATCCCGAGCCGGCAGCTCCAGACGATGCGGCGCAACCTGCACGGGAACGCGGAACTCCGCGTCAGCCGGAACACGCTGCTGCACCGCGCGCTGGAAGCGGTCGACGCCGGCTTCGAGGAGCTGACCGACTACATCGAGGGTCAGGTCGGCCTCATCGGCACGAACGACAACCCGTTCGGACTGTTCAAGGAACTGGAGGCCTCGAAGAGCCCGGCCCCGATTTCGGCCGGCGAGGTCGCCCCGAACGACATCGTCATCCCCGAGGGCGACACGGGCGTCGACCCGGGTCCGTTCGTCGGCGAACTCCAGCAGGTCGGTGCCGCCGCACGCATCCAGGACGGCTCCATCCACGTCACCGACGACAGCGTCGTCGCCGAGGAGGGCGAGGAGGTCTCCGCCGACCTCGCCAACGTGCTCGGCGAACTCGGCATGGAGCCCAAGGAGGTCGGTCTCGACCTCCGCGCTGTCTTCGCCGACGGCGTGATGTTCGAGCCCGACGAGCTCGAACTGGACGTCGAGGAGTACCGCACCGACGTCGAGACGGCCGTGGCACGCGCCCGGAACCTCTCGGTCAACGCGGTGTTCCCGACCGACCGGACCGCGACCACCCTCCTCTCGAAGGCGACCGGCGAGGCCAAGAGCCTCGGTCTCCAGGCCGCCGTCGAGAGCCCGGACCTCGCGGACGACCTCGTGAGCAAGGCCGACGCGCAGGTGCGCGCCCTCGCGGCCCAGATCGACGACGAGGACGCGCTCCCGGAGGAGCTTCGTGACGTCGAAGCTCCGGTCGCGGGCGGCGCGACCGAGGAAGACGCTGACGACGAATCGAGCGACGAAGAAGACACCGAAGCCGAGCCCGAAGACGCCGACGAAGACGAGGACGATGACGACGACAGCGCCGGCGAGGGTCTCGGAGAGATGTTCGGATAACGGAGGATTACAACAATGGAATACGTTTACGCTGCACTCATCCTGAACGAATCGGGCGAAGAGATCAACGAAGACAACCTGACGGACGTGCTCGACGCTGCGGGCGTCGACGTTGAGGAATCCCGCGTCAAGGCGCTCGTCGCCGCGCTGGAGGACGTCGACATCGAAGAGGCCGTCGAGCAGGCCGCTGCAGTCCCCGCCGGCGGTGCCGGCGGTGCTGCCGGTGCCGCAGAGGGCGGCGCCGAGGAAGGCGGCGAAGAGGAAGCGGCCGAAGAGGAGGAGGCCGCCGAAGAAGAGGAAGCCGGCGACGACGACGAAGAAGACGACGCCAGCGGTGAAGGCCTCGGCGAACTCTTCGGCTAAGTCGGTCCGACAGTTCCGTTCTTTCTTTCGCTGACGACCGCCCAGTCGCTACTGCGAGCGCCGGGTGACCGGTCGAGCGGCGACCGTCAGAGCGTCGAACGGTCGAGAGACGTCGCTGACGAGGAGCGGGCGAGCGCGTTGCGGTCGCCGTTATCGACAGGGCGAGTGGCGTCTCAGGGCCGTTTCTCCGCTATCTCCCGGATCGACCGGGAGAGCAGGTTCACGGCGATGGGGAGCGTGTCCTCGTCCACGTCGAACGTCGCGGTGTGATGGCCGCCCGGGTGGTCGGTGCCGACGCCGACGTAGGCGGCCAGGCCGCCGTTGCGCTGGACCTCCCGCATCAGGAAGGTCGCGTCCTCGCTACCGCCGAGTTCGTCGCGCCGGAGCGGTTCGTCGACGCCCCGCGTTTCGGTGGCGACGTCGTGGACGACGGCGACGAGTTCCTCGTCGCTCTCGGCGCTCGGGGCCTCGCCCTCGGTCGACCGCTCGACTTCGCAGCCGTGCATCGACGCTGCGCTGTCTACGACCTCGCCGGCGCGCTCTTTCATGTAATCTTTCAGCTCGGTCGTCTCGCCGCGCACCTCGCCCTCGATGAACGCCTCCTCGGGGATGATGTTCGTCGCGGTGCCGCCGCCGACCTTGCCGGCGTTGACGCGGGTCGCGCCGTCCTCGTGGCGGGCGATGCCGTAGAGGTTCTCGACCGCGGTCGCCATCGCGTGGACCGCGTTGTCTCCCGCGTTCGGCTTCCCGCCGGCGTGGGAGGGCGACCCGGAGAACTCCGCGCGGAAGTGGCTCACGGCGAGGAAGCCGTCGATGCCCGCGACCACCTCGCCCGTGGGGTGGTCGAGACCGACGTGGAGCGCGAGCAGGTAGTCCACGTCGTCCAGGTGGCCGCTCTTCGCCATCGGCTTGCCGCCGGCTATCATCTCCTCGCCGGGCTGGAAGAGGACCTTCAGGGTCCCCTCGAAGTCGCTGTCCGCGACGGCTTCGAGGACGCCGAGGCCGACGGTCGCGTGGGCGTCGTGACCGCAGGCGTGCATCGCTTCGGTCTCCGAGCGGAACCCCTCGGCGACGGGAACGTGGTCCTCGTCCGTCGACTCCTCTCGCAGCAGCCCGTCGATGTCGACGCGCAGTGCGACCGTCGGTCCCTCGCCGCGGTCGAGCACCGCCATCGCGCCGGTGTAGCCGCCGTCCAGTCGCTCGAGGACGTCCTCCCGCGCGCCCGCTTCGCGGGCCTGCTCGTACCAGCGGTCGAGTTCGTCGTTGTCGGGGACCGCCATGCGCTCCCCGTCGGCGAGCACCTCCGGGCCGACGTACAGTTCGTCGACGCCGATGGTTTCGAGTTCGTCGACGATGCGGCAGGTGGTCCAGAACTCGCGCCACGCCGGCTCCGGGTGGCGGTGGAACGCCCGTCGCAGTTCGACCAGTCGGTCGCGGTGAGTCTGCTGGCTCATGGCCGGGGAGATGGAGCGAACCGCCTTAAGTGCTCGAGAACCGGCGATGCCGAGACGGGTCGGGGCTCGCCCCCGACCGACGGACGTCTCGTCTCAGAACGTCCAACGCTTACGTGCGTCGTCGCCGGAAATGACAGTCCTCATGAACTTATACCTAGGCATCAATTTAGATAAACGATGATTTATATTCCTCCCACACACATGCCAATCCATGCCAGAGGTGACCTAAATGAGTTCGTCAGGGGACGAACACGACGAGGTATCGGAGGAACTGGCCGAAGCGGAGCGTGCTCGTAGCGAGAGCCACATCCAATTCCACGGCGGCAAGTGGATGAGCACGATACCGATCCTGTTTTTCATCGTCTGGGCGATCGTCCAGAGCGCGCTGCTTCGAATCAGCGACACGACCGGGCTCGCCATCGGCATGCTCGTCGCGCTCGTCGTGGGGATGTTCTTCGCGAAGGGCGACTGGAAGCGGTACGCCAACACCATCTTCGAAGGGATGACACAGCGCGTCGCCGCGACGGCCATCGTCGCCTGGCTGTGGGCCGGCATGTTCGCGCAGGTGCTCCAGGACGGCGGGTTCGTCACCGGACTCGTCTGGGCCGCGGACGCGCTGAGCGTGGGGGCGGCGCTGTTCCCCGCCGCCACGTTCATCCTCGCGGCGCTGCTGGCGACCGGCATCGGTACCGGGTACGGGACGACGGTCGCGTTCGCCGGGCTGTTCTTCCCGGCGGGCGTGCTCATCGGCGCGAGCCCCGTACTGATGTTCGGGTCCATCCTCTCGGGCGCGGTGTTCGGGGACAACCTCGCACCGGTCAGCGACACGACCATCGTCAGCGCGGTCACGCAGGACTCGGACATCGGGGGCGTCGTCTCCTCCCGGTTCAAGTACGCCATCGTCGCGGCGGTGCTCGCGTTCGCCGGCTACATCCTCGCCGGGTCGTCGATGAGTGGCAATCCGGTTTCGAGCCAGAATGTCCTGCAGGGCGACCCGCTCGGACTGGTCCACCTCGTATCGATGGGTATCGTCATCGCGACGGCGATACGGGGCCGTCACATCGTCGAGGCCATCTCGTGGGGGTTGATAGCGGCCATGGTGTTCAACCTCGTCTTCGGTCTCGCCTCGGTGGGAACGATGCTGTTGTTCAAGGCACCGCCGGACGCGCCGCTGTCCGGACTCTCGTTCCTGCCGTTCGTCGAGATCGTCCAGAACGCCGACCAGGTCGGCGTCTCCGGGAGCCTCTACACCGGTGCGTCGGGCTTCTTCCCGCTCATCGTGCTCACGCTGCTCATCGTCTCGGGTGCCCGCATCATGATTCGCGGCGGCGGATTCGAGGCCATCCAGGAGTTCCTGCTGTCCAAGGTCGCGACGTCCGTCCGGCGCGCCGAGACGACGATGGTGCTCGGTACGGCGATGGTCAACGCGATGATCACGATCAACACCGCGGCCGAGATCGCCATCGCGCCGTACATCTCCCGCATCGGCAAGCGTTTCAACGTCAACGGCTACCGTCGGGCGAACATCCTCGACGCCAACACCTCCGCGATGGGCTACATCTTCCCGTGGGGCGGCGGCGTCCTCGTCGGGTACGCCCAGATCGAACAGATGCCCCAGCAGTTCGACTGGTTCACGCCGGAGATGGTCGTCAGTCCGGTTCAGGTGTGGCCGTTCGTCTTCCACGGCTGGTTCCTGTTCGGCGTGTTCGTCGTCGCCGCGCTGACCGGGTTCGGACTGGAGTACACCTCCGACCGCCGCTCCGAGGAGGTGGCTCGCGTATGATGGAGCAGTTCCTCAAGGGAGTCGGATTCCGAACCAACCGCCCCGTGTTCGAACCGGGGGAGGAGATAGAGGTGTACGTCACCGGGTACGAGGGCGACGCCGCCGTCGCTCGCGTCGGCGACACCGTCCTCCGGATACCGGATGCACCGCGGGACGCGCTCGACAAGCGAGTTCGCCTGCGGGTCGAGGAGTTCGACGACAACGACCACGACGGTCAGGCGTCGTTGCTCGAAGTCGTCGGCGACCAGACGTTCTGACGGCGTCGGGCCCCGGCTCGCCGCCGCGGTTCGCTCGGGTAGGAATGCGATAACCGAATTTACAACTTCTTCTTATCGGAGGTATCGGCGGTTACTGGCTCGAAACCTGGAATAGAGCCGCCGACGAACTGTTCGACAGGTAACCAGGTAACTTTCACAATAGCCCACATTTATAGGTGGAATCGTCGTTGCTTCGAACGCACCAGATGGGGTGTTGACCATGGAGAGAGAACAACCGACCAGCGAACAGACAACCGACGAACCGACGGACGAATCGAGGCGTACG